>DASZBB010000078.1:0-15533 GCA_035944695.1 Microvirga sp.
CTTCCCCGCGTCACGGTCGCGCGATTGTTCCACTTCAACGCCGAGGTTTGACAGCGTTCCGGTAGGAACAGTCCGCTCTGGATCAAATCTTCACCTTCCGACCTCTCGATGAACGTCGGCTTTTCCCCGCTGAAGCGGACCAAGAGCTTTGGTCCAGGGAGTGCCATGTGTGGACGGCCCCCCGTTGGCAAGGGTTTTGTTGAACGTTTCTGCCAGGCTGGTCGGTGCGGCCATGTGTTCGACCTGTTGCTGCGGTACGCATGACCGCTGGCCATAATGCCCTTCGCGAAGGGGTCCCGACCAAAGCTCGCATTCCAAGATGCTCTGGCACTTGTGGGTTGTCCCGCTTCCCGGCTCGACTGGATCCTGCATTTACGTCCTTTCGCCCTTCCCAGCCTTGGTCTCGTCAGATGATCTGACGAGGTACTACGCTGCCTGGCCGACCACCGGCTCACGATAGCGCTCGCCCTTGGCCATGATCGCCCACACCATGCGAGCCATCTTGTTGGCCAGGTCCACCGCCGCCACCTTGGTGGCTCGGCGTGCCAGCAGTTGCACGATCCACGGCCGCCGCGTTCCATGCCGCTGGGCAAAGCGGATCACCGCCAGCGCGCCGACCGTCAGCAGGGAGCGCAGGTACCGGTTGCCCTGCTTGGTCACCCCGCCCAGCCGCTCCTTGCCACCGCTGGAGTTCTGCTTCGGCACCACTCCGATCCAGGCAGCGAGATTACGGCCTGAGGCGAAAGCCTTCGGGTTAGGAACATGGTCCACGAGAGCTGACGCGAGCAGTGGGCCAATGCCGGGGATTTCGGCGATCCGGCGGCTGACCTCACTGGCCCGGTGGCAGGCGGTGATGCGCCGGTCCATCTCCAGGATCTGGCGCTTGACCAGCACCAGTTGCTCGGCCAGAGCCAGGATGCAGGCGCCGGCCAGTTCAGGTACCCGCTCATCGCCATCACGGACCAGCAAAAGCAACTCGTCGACACCTTCGCGGCCGATCTTCGCCACCAGGCCGAATTCCGCCAGGTGGGCCCGGATGGCGTTGGTGAGCATGGTCCTCTGCCTGACCTGCATCAGCCGGACCCGGTGCAGCATCAGGATGCTCTGCTGCTCACACGTCTTCGTCTCGACAAAGCGCACGGTGGGCCGAGTCACCGCCTCGCAGATCGCCTCGGCATCGGCCATGTCGTTCTTCTGCCGCTTCACTTACGGTTTGACGTAAGCCGGCGGCATGAGCTTCACCTCATGACCAAGGCTCTGCAACTCACGCGACCAGTGATGAGCCGAGGCACAGGCCTCGATGCCGACCAGGCAGGGCGGCAGGCAGGCAAAGAACTTGAGCACCTGCCCGCGCCTGACCTGGCGTCGGATCAGCACCTCGCCCGTGGCGCTGATGCCGTGCACCTGGAAGATGGACTTGGCAATATCCAGACCAATGGTGGTCACCGTGCTCATGGGCTGCTCCTGGGCTCCTGGCTGCTCGAAGCAGCCATGCTACCTCACCGCTGGGTGGGTGCCGTCCACAGCATCAAAAGCAGCCATTCGTATCGCTTTCAAGTTTGATCGGCATGACTCTCCAGACCTTCTCGCAGAATGGCCAGCATCTCGTCGCTCACGGCATCACGGGAGCCGCGGATCCATGCGGCGGCAGGTGGCAGTTTGGCGATCGATCCTGTCTCTCCCACGAGAGGAGTTCAGCGAACGCCCGGTGTTTTCAGGCGTGACGTTCACCGCGATATGGTGGCGACACCTTATGAAGCCAGCCCGATGTAGCCGAGCATTGCCGCCCCCGAGCTTAGGAGAGCCAAGGCGCGTACGCGCCGTGGAATACCGGATGTGATCTGCGAGGCAGTGAATGGCCGCGCAATCCTTGGTCACCGGTATCCTGACACAATCGCTCGGGCGGCCCCGGGCTGATGCAGGGTCTCGGATAGGCACCCCTATGGAAGGGGCGGCCTATTCAGGGCCGCCAACGTCACCGGGGAGATCCGGCATCGCGACCATCGATCCTCGCGGGATCGGGTTGTCGGTGAGTTCAGTCTCGACATAATTTGGCGGCTGTCCGCCTGAGGGGCCCGACACGCAACCGGAGACCAGGGCCGACAGGATCAGGAAAAATGGCAATCTAACGAGCATCGACTTCTCCTTTGCGGATTCAAGGCCAGAACGAGGGATGGCCGGCCGAGGCGATAGGTGCTGGGGAAGCGAGGGCCGGATGAAGTCAGCCATGAGCGCCACCGCTTTCCGCCGCGGACCTTTGCCCATGCGGGATGGCCAGACGGCTGGCGAGGACAAGGTCGGAGGGAACGAGCATCCGCACCGTCCCTGATCGGCCCCTCGGAGCCTCACGCCCGACCTCCTGCCATTCCCCGGCCTCGCCGGCCCGGGCGACCGCAGCCTCGGTGGCCACCAGGGCCGTGCCGAACCTCTTCGTCATCTGCTCCGTGCGGGCGGCCACGTTCACAACGTCACCCAGGACTGTGAACTCCAGCCGCTCCTGGGCGCCGAGCACCCCGCAGAACGCCTCACCGGTGTGAAGGCCGATGCCCACCCGGACCGGCGGATCGAAGCGGCGCTTGGCGTTCCAGCGCGCGATGAGCCTGATGATCTCCCGGGCACATAGGATTGCGCGCTGAGCATCGTCCGGCTCGGGCTGCGGGACGCCGAAGATCAGGAGTGCGCCGTCTCCCATGAACTTGTCGACCACCCCGCCATGGGTGCCGGCCGCTTGCATCACCCGGCGGCGGAAGGACGAGATGAAGACCGACAGCCGCGCCGGGTCCATGTGCTCGGCCAGGGCGGTCGAGCCGCGCAGGTCAACGAACACGACGGTGACCTCCTGGCGCCTTCCCCGCCGCCAACCCTCCAGGTTGCTGCCCTCCATGAGGGGCACGATCTCGGCGGGCAGGAACCGTGCGATGCTGGCGCGCTCGCTGGCCTCCGTCACGGCGCGATGCAGCAGGCGGCGGGCGCGCAGCATGACGAGTGCGGTCGTCGCGCCGACGAGGATCAGCATGACCGCCCGGACCAGATTGACCGGCAGGAAGATGCTCGCCTGGAACGTCACCGCGACAAGGCCCAACCCGATCACGAAGGCCCGTGACCCAGAGCTGGACGTCCGGACGATAGCGCAGCGCCCCCACAGCCAACATGAGCGGGGCGGCCCAAAGGGCCGGAGCGGTGGCGATCCAGTTTCCACCAAGCCGGTTGTCGTGGAGCGTTGCGCCAACCGCCAGCACGATGATGATCCCATCCCCCGCCGTGAAGGCGAACACCATCCACGGGGCGTAGGACCCGGTCCACACGAGCGCAAGCGACACGATGCCAAGCGTGAGCAGCGCCCCGACGGCAAGTGCCCCTAGCCCGAGCCGCGCCCAAATCTCCTCGTATCCGGCGGCAGACGCGATCCGGCCCGATACCAGCAGGCTCGCGGCCAAGGCGACAGCGACCGCGATGCGGACCACCCCGTGGTGCGCTCCGCCTCGAAGTCGGCCTCGTTCAGAAGGTGCGTGACCGCGCTCGAACGGTTCTGATCCATGCGTATCATCCTATCTTGAACCGGGATCCGGCGCGGTCCCATCACGGCGAGCGCTGTCGGCGCGGCTTCGCCGGCGCGCTGCCCTGCGCCATCTCCAGGCAGGTCAGCATGTCGACGTAGCTGGGCGATCCGCCGATCTGCGCCTCCCCCGCGCAGGTCTCGCGATGGGCCGCCGCCGCGCTGCCCCACATCGCCTTGAGCTCGCGCTCGGCGTCCGTCTCGTCCCGCATGCAGTTCTCATAAGGATTGGGATCCCCCGCGACCAGAGGCCGTTCGGCCTTGCAGGTTCCCTCGATGTCGAGCCGGGGCACCTGTTGCGCCTGGGCGGATAGAGTCCATAGGCTCGAGCACAGCAGCACGAGACCCAGCGAGCATGCTTTCATGACAGCCTCCTATGGTTGTGAGTGGCGATTCAGCGCGATCTCGACCTCGACCGCGAGATCGCGGACCAGGTCACGGTACTCGGCGCACCGTGCCTCCCGGACCGGGGTGTCGGAGCGCTCCCACCCCGCGAGCGCCGCCTCCGCCTCGGCCAGGTCGGCGCACAGCAGCAGGAACTCCTCGTCCCGTCGGGCCAGCTTTTCGATTGCGTGCCCGCGATCCGGGAAGCGGGCGATGGCGGCAAGCAGGGGTCGATCCATGACATGGCCACCTTGGTGCCGGGGACAGCGCGGCGCGCCTTCCCACAAGGGGCAGCATGCTCCTTTGCCGTAGGAATCGGGCGTAGTTTACGGTAGGTTACACCGGTGGAGGTGCCCTCCCGCAGCCCTGGAAAGGGGTTGGCCCGTGCATGGCGACAGTGGCCTCACTATCGGTGGGCCGCCGAACGCGCAGTCGCCGCCTTCGGCCGCGGACGTGTGCGCCCAACTTGAGCGGCTCGTCGCCAGCCCCGAATTCGATGTCCCCGCGCGGGCCCGCAGGTTCCTGAGCTACGTCGTCGAGGAGACGCTGGCCGGCCGCGGCGACCGCATCAAGGCCTACTCGGTCGGGATGGAGGTGTTCGGGCGGGACAAGAACTTCGACGCCCAGAGTGACCCGGCCGTGCGCATCGAGGCCGGGCGGATCCGCCGCGCGCTGGCCCACTATTATCTGGTCGCCGGCCTGTCCGACCCGGTCATCATCGACATTCCCAAGGGTGCCTATGTCCCGCACTTCGCCTGGCGGACCGAGCAGGTCACGGACCGTCCCGCCGCGACCGGTCAGCCGCCCGAGGGCCCCGCCGCATCCCTCCCTGCCATGCCGAAAAAGCGCATCATATGGCTGGGTGCCGGCCTTGCCGCCCTTGCCGCTGTGTTCCTGCTTGTCATGGTGTTCCTGATCCCGTCCCGGGACGCTCGGGTTCCAGCGGCCCAGGCACCGATAACGGGATTGCCGAGAGGGCCGACTCTTGTCGTCATGCCCTTCGCCGACCTCGGCGGGGGGCCGGAAACCAGGATCTACGCCCAGGGCCTCACCGAGGAGGTCCTGAGCCAGCTCGCCCGTTTCAGGGAACTGTCGGTGCTTGGACGGGAGACGTCCCAAAGCATCCCGCCGGGAGCCGACGCGGCCCGGATCCGAAGCGAACTCGGCGTCAGGTATGTGCTGGAGGGGAGCGTCCGGACCGCAGAGCACCAGTTGCGCGTGACGGGCCGCCTCCTCGAGGCCGAGACCGGCGCCGTGCTGTGGTCGCAAGCCTATGACGACGATCTGCGGGTCCGCGGCTTCTTCGCGATCCAGGACGACGTGGCCCAGAAGGTCGCGACCGCCATTGGCCAGCCCTACGGCATCATCGCCCGGTCGGACGAGAGGCGCACCCATGCGGGAGCGCCTGACGATCTGGAGGCCTATGCCTGCACACTGCGGTTCTATGGCTATCGCACCGCGCTAAGCCCGGCCGACCATGCCGCGATCCGGACGTGCCTTGAACGGGCGGTCGCCCGCTACCCGAGCTACGCCACCGCCTGGGCGATGCTCTCGATCCTCTACCTCGACGAGGACCGCTTCGGCTTCAACCGACGCCCTGGTCCGCCGACGGCGTCTCAGCGCGCCATCGAGGCCGCCCGCCTTGCCAACCGCCTTGACCCGGAGAACGTGCGCGGGTTGCAGGCGCTGATGATCGCACTCTTCTTCACCGAGCAGCCGGTGGAGGCGCTGAGGGTTGGCGAGCGGGCCGTGGCGCTCAACCCGAATGATACCGAGTTGCTCGGGGAATTTGGGAGCCGGGTGGGCCAGGCAGGCGACCACAAGCGCGGGATGGCCCTCATGGAACAGGCCCTCGCCCGCAATCCAGGCCATTCGGATTATTACAACGGAGTCCTGGCGCTGCTTGCCTACCTGGAACGTGACTACCAGCGGGCCGAGGCCCTGATACGGCAGGTCAGCCTGGAGAAGTTCCCGCCGTACCATTTCGTGTCGGCCATCATCTACGGCCAGCTCGGGATGAAGCCCGAAGCCGCCGCGGCGCGGGATCATTTTCTCAAGGCACGCCCTGCTATCTTCGGCCAGTGGGATCGGGAGATGGCCAAGCGCAACTTCCGGCCTGAGGACGTTGCCCTCATGGCCGAAGGCGCACGCAAGGCCGGCTTCCCGGTGCCGGACACAACGGCGGCCGAAACGGCCCTTCAGTCGGCCGCACCCCAACGCTGAATACGGCCGGCACCTACACAGAGCCTACCGTAAACTACAGGCGGTCAGCGTCCTTCCTTGCTAGCGTCCATCCAGTGCTCGCGCCGTTTGATGCATCCGAGGGCGGCCTTCGAGCGGCCCTCGATTTCCGGGCACGAGCGGCCGGCCACCCGGCAGGCCGACCATGCAGCGGAGGCTATCCATGACGCAGCATCTCCCGACGAGGGCCCAGACCATCCGATGCATCGGATGGTCCTTGGCGCCGCGGCGATCCTGTCCGCCACGACCGTACTGTCGTGGGCGGACGACGGTGACCCGCACAGGATCCTGAAGGCCATGTCCGATTACATCGCGGCCCAGAAAACCCTGTCCGCCACCTATGACGCAGACATCGAGGTGATCGCGCCCGACCTCCAGAAGATCCAGTTCACCGCCTCCGGCAACGTGCTCGTCGACCGGGCCGTCGGGGTCCGGGCCAGCCGCACGGGTGGCTATGCCGACGTCGAGCTCGTCTCGGACGGCAAGTCGGTGATCGTGCACAACCGCCCTGGCAAGGTTTTTGCCCGTCTCGAGGTTGCGGGTCCCCCGATGATGTCGTTCGCGTGCTGCGGGCGGAGCACCTCGTCGAGGTTCCCGGCGCCGACCTCCTGCTCTCGACGGCCTATGACCAGCTCACCGAGGACGTGGTGGACGCCAAGCATGTCGGCACGGGCGTCGTCGACGGCGTCGAATGCGAGCACTTGGCCTTCCGCAACCACGACACCGACTGGCAGCTCTGGGTCGAGACGGGCGCGCGCCCGATCCCGCGCAAGTACGTGATCACCAGCAAGGCCGTCGCGCAGGCACCCCAGTACACCCTGCGCATCAAGGAACTGCGGACGGACGTGCCGTCCGATCCCGGCGCCTTCGTTTTCAAGGCGCCCGAGGGCACGAAACAGGTCGCGCTCGACGCTCTCGGGGACATCGACGAGGTGCCCCCGGGCACGCCCGCAGGAGGAAGCAAGCCATGACCCCGCATCGCGCTTTTACGACAATCCTTGCCACCGGAGCGGCGTTGTTCGCTCTGTCCTGGAGCGGGGGACCACCCGACGCCAGGCGCGGGTTCATGAGCCGCGCCGAAGCGATCAGGGGCCGCCCGCTGACGCCGCTGAGCTACGCCGGGGTCGCACGGCGGACCACCCGCCGGGCCGTTGCCTATGGCGCCACGGCCGGAGCCGTGGCCGGAGCGGCCGCCGTGGGCGCCTATGCCTATCCGCCAGGTGGCTGCGTGCAGGTCGTCAACGCCTACGGGCAGGTGATCACCCGCTGCCGGTAGGCGGATCGAGCCGCTCCGGCGGCGACACCAGCGGGAGGAAACCATGGTCATCATCGCAGTCCTCTACGGCTTCCTGGTCTGGCTCGTTTTCTCCAAGATGAAGCTGGTCCGGTGGGGTTTGCTTTCCGGCACCATCGCCGTGCTGATCGGGGCCGCCATCCTCGGCACCTTCCTGGCACTTCTGAACACCTACGCCCCGTTCGGCCCCATCGTGGTATCGGGACGCGTCGTCGAGGTCACCCCGAACGTCAGCGGCCAGGTGGCGTCGGTCCCGGTGAAGGCGAACGTTCCGGTCAAGCCGGGCACGGTGCTGTTCGAGATCGACCGCGCGCCGTTCGAGTACAAGGTCGGGCAGTTGAACGCCGCCCTGGCCGCCGCCGAGCAGAACGCCAAGGTGCTCAAGGCGAACTACCAGTCAGCCACCGCGAATGTCGACAGCGTCACGTCGCAGTTGCAGTTCCAGGCGCAGTGCCTGAGCGACCTCCAGAAGCTGACCCGGGTCGGCGCCACCACCGATTTCCGCGAACAGGACCAGCAGTCCCAGGTGCAGACCCTGACCTTCCAGCTCAGCGCCGCCAAGGCGGCCCAACTGGCCGCGAAGCTCGCCATGGACTCGGAGATCGACGGCGAGAACACGACTGTCGCCCAGACATGGGCCCAGTTGGACAACGCCCGATGGGAGCTGTCGCAGACGACGGTCCGCGCCCCGGCGGACGGGTACGCCACCGTGATCGCCTTGACGGTCGGCGACCGCGCCCTCCCGGCCCGCTCGGCCATGTCGTTCATCGAGGCGGGCCAGACGACGATCATTGGGTTCTTCTCCCCGAACGGCTTCCGGACCATCCGGCCGGGGGCCCGGGTCATGCTGGTGTTCGACACCACGCCCGGGTGGCTCTACGAGGCGAGGATCACCGAGATCCCGCGCGGCGTCGGCCAGGGGCAGATCGCGGCGTCCGGCATGCTCGCCCGAGTCGGGTCCATCGGTGGCGCCGACGCCTACCCGGCCGTGATGTCGGTGCCGCCCGACGTCGATCCCGAACTGCTGCGCCTCGGCGTGCCGGGCAAGGCGACCGTGGTCGCTGAGGACGCGGGCGTGATCGGGATGATTGCTTGGGTCCTTCTCTGGGTCGGTGCGTATCTCGCCTACCTGTGACGACGGCGCGTAGCCGGTGCCGGCCACTCCAACGCGACGTGCCCAGGAGTGCACGTCCATACGGAACGGAGAATATCATGATTATCTCGACGCCACGCATCATCAGAGCCTGCTCGACTGGAAGCCGTGAACCGGAAGGACGTGCTCCGATGCTGACGAAACGCGCCTTGCTTTGCTCTGCCGCGATGGCCGCACTCGCCGCCACGATGGCGACGTCCACCCTGGCCATGGCGCAGGACAAGGCAGAATGGCCCAACATCCTAGAGGCCAAGGACATCGCCGAGGAAGGCTTCATCTACGGCCTGCCGCTCGTGATGAATTATGCCGTCATGCAAGAGTTCGCCGTGGACCGGAACTCGGGGCAGTTCAAGGCGCCGTTCAACGAGATCAACAACATGCACCATGTCGCCACTCCGGCGGACACGGCGGTCGTCACGCCCAACAGCGACACGCCATACTCCATCCTGTGGCTGGACCTGCGTGCCGAGCCGATGGTGATCTCCGTGCCGGCGGTGGCGAAGGAGCGCTATTATTCGGTGCAGTTGATCGACGGCAATACCTACAACTTCGGCTACATTGGCAGCCGCGCCACGGGAAATGATCCGGGCTCCTATCTCGTGGTCGGACCCGGCTGGAAAGGCGAGAAGCCCACCGGCATCAAGCAGGTCTTCTCCTCGACCACCCCGTTCGTGTTCGCCAACTTCCGGACCCAGCTCATCAACGTCGAGGACATGCCGAACGTGGAGAAGGTGCAGGCCGGCTACAACGTGCAGCCACTGTCGACCTTCCTCAAGCAACCCGCACCTCCGGCTTCGCCAAGGATCGACTTCCTGCCGGCCACGACGCAGGGCATCAAGGACAACTTCTTCGACTATCTCGATGCCGCCCTCAAGTTCGTGCCGCCCACGGAAGAGGACAGGGCCATCCGTGCCAGGCTCGAACGCATCGGTGTGGGCCCGGGCAGATCATTCGAGTTCAAGGATCTTCCGATTGCCCACAAACTGGAAATCGGCCTCGGCATGAAGGAGGGCGACGACAAGGTGGCCAAGTTCGCGGCCAGCGGAAACAAGATCATCAACGGCTGGAGCGTCGGTTCGTTCTTTGGCGACCGCGCCTTTTACAAGGGCGATTGGCTCAAGCGTGCCGCCGCCGCCAAGGCGGGTCTCTACGGGAACGATGCCGTGGAAGCCATGTATCCCTTTACCCGCACGAATGCGACAGGCGAGACACTCGACGCCAGCAAGCACAACTACACGATCACCTTTTCCGCCGGGCAACTCCCACCGGTGAACTCCTTCTGGTCGGTGACGATGTATGACGGCAAAAGCCAGTTCCTGGTCAAGAACCCGATCAATCGCTACCTCATCAACTCGCCGATGTTGCCGGGCATGAAGAAGAACGAGGATGGTTCGCTCACCTTCCATATTCAGAAGGACAGCCCCGGCGCGGACAAGGAGGCCAATTGGCTGCCTGCGCCCAACGGCACGATCTACCTCGTGATGCGCCTGTACTGGCCGAAGAGCGAGGCGCCTTCCATCCTGCCGCCCGGCGAAGGGACGTGGCAGCCGCCCGGTATCGTGGCGCAATAACTATCCCCCGAATCCATAACGCGTGGCGCCAGATGAGGTGCCCGCGGCCTGAACCGCTCTGAAGGATCAATAGCCATGAAACGCTCCCTGAAACTGGCCGGCCCTGCGGCGATCGCCGCACGCAGGGCAAGACTGCTTTGCGCCACCGCCGCGGTGGTACTTGCAGGCCTGGGCACCGCTTCCGCCGATACGGCGCCGAAGATGAAAATGACGACGCCGATACCGGATTCGATCGTCACGCCGGAGAGTGTCGACACCAGGCTTGGCAAGCTGAACTTTTTCGATGGCTTCCCCGATGACGCGACTTCGGAGAAGATCTACGACAACCTCGATTTCATGCGTGGCGTCGATGCCTTTCTCAATGCCATGCCCGGTGCGTCCGTCGAAGCCCTGCGGGTTGGCCTGGCCAGCCAGGGCGCCGACAACAACCAGACCATCCTGATCTTCGACAACCTCATGGACTCGCGTTCGCTGTTCCTCACGGGCAACACCGAAAGCATCTACAACCTGATGTGGCTGGACACGAAGGCTGGCCCGCTGGTTATCGAGACACCACCCAATATCCTGGGCATGATCGACAGCCACTGGTTCGAATATGTCGGCGATGTCGGCAATGCCGGCCCGGACAGGGGCAAGGGCGGGAAGTACCTGCTTTTGCCGCCGGGTTACCAGGGCGAGATACCGGAAGGCTATTTCGTGCTTCGAACCTCGACTTACGGAAACCTCTTCTTCTGGCGTGGCTTTCTCGAGAACGGCAGCACCGCAACCGCGATCGACAACACCAGGAAGTTCGCCAGGGTGTATCGCCTTTCGGAAGTCGGCAATCCGCCGCCGATGAAGATCGTCAACGTCTCGGGCAAGGAGTTCAACACCATTCATGCCAATGATTTCCATTTCTACGAGGAAGTGAACAACATCGTCCAATCCGAGCCTAACGAGGCCTATCACCCGGAAGTGCTGGGACAGCTCGCCGCCATCGGCATCGTGAAAGGCAAACCCTTCGCGCCCGACGATCGGATGAAGAAGATCCTCACTGAAGCCGTGGCCGTCGGCAATGCGACGGCGCGCACCATCACCTTCAAGACGCGCATGAAGGACGCCTATTATTATCCGGACAGTGCCTGGTTCACGGGCTTCGTCGGCGGCAGCTACGAGTTCCTCTTGCAGCCCGGCGTTCGCAATCTGGATGCCCGTGTCCTGTTCCACTACTACGCGACGGGCGTCACGCCGGCCATGGCGATAAAGCGCGTCGGCATCGGTTCGCAATATGCCGGCGCCACGACCGACAAGGATGGTAAGCCGTTCGACGGCAGCAAGACCTATAAGGTGCATCTGCCGCCAAACATTCCGGCAAAGGACTTCTGGTCCTTCGTTGTGTATGACAACCAGACGCGTTCGATGCTCCAGACGGACCAGCAATTCCCCAGCATCGGCAGCGACAGGAAAGACATCGTGATCAACGCCGACTCCTCGGTCGATGTCTGGTTCGGCCCGACGGCGCCGGCAGGCCATGAGGCCAACTGGGTCCAGACGGTGCCCGGCAAGGGCTGGAACGTCCTCCTTCGCCTCTATGCTCCGCTGGAACCATGGTTTGACAAGACCTGGAAGCCCGGCGAGATCGAACTGGTGAAGTAGGGGACGCCAATGACAACCCCTTCGCGGCGATCCGGGGTTTCGGCTCCGGAGCAAGCCGGATCGATTCCGCGGGGGAACGCTGCCAGCGAGGCAGCGATCGAGGTGCTGCCGTCGATCGTTGCCTTGACGACCGACGCAGCCTCGGCTGCTATGGGGTGGCCGGCGGGGGCACAAGATCAGCAATCCAAAGGGGGAGCGATGCGGTACCTTACGCACTGCCTGTCGTCCGGCGTCATCGTCCCGCTCGGCCTTCTCGCCGGAGGCACGAACGGCCCTCTTGCGGCGGACTTGGGGCCAACGCCTCCCGCTCCCGTGATCGAGGCTCCCGCCGTGCCCGGGTGGACGTACCGCGTGACGCCGTACGGCTGGCTCACCTCGATGAAGGGTACCCAGACCGTACGCGGGCGTTCCACGAAGGTCGATGCCAGCTTCATCGACATTGTCGAGAAGAGCGACACGCCTACTCCGACCTGAAGAAATCCGAGATGGAGCTGCTTGCGGTCGACCAGAAGACTCATCGCGTGATTGCCGCTGAGACGGCCCCGAAGGCTGAGGTGCCTCTCTCGGTGGAGGATGTGGAGGCCGCGGCCAGCCGCACGACCATCTATTTTGCTGAGGATGCTTTGCGGCATGGCTTCATCGAGGCAATCGTTACCCCGACCATGCCGATCCAAGATATCTTCTACCTGACAGACCATTATTTGGCTGGATTGCCGGATTGAGGGACAGCGCCGCTCATAATGCTTGTAGGGCCCATGCCGGATGGGAAGCGAAAGCTGATTGAAACCGATAATTCTATCCAACGGGAGTGCGCGAAAGCAGACGTAACGCCGTTATAAGTTTCGCAGGGAACAGTCCCCAGGCTAGGAGAGCGGCCACATGAGCAGGATGAGTGGCACGCCCAGCAGCACGACGATAACCGACAGCGGCAGCCCCAACTTCCAATAGTCGCCAAACCGGTATCCGCCTGGCCCCATCACCAGCGTGTTGCATTGATGCCCGATCGGCGTAAGAAAATCGCAGGCTGCACCGACCGCGACCGCCATGAGAAACGCGTCGGGGTTGTAGCCAAGTCGCCCAGCAAAGGTTGCCGCAATGGGAGCCATCACCAGCACCGTCGCTGCATTGTTCAGGAACGGCGTCACGGCCATGGCAACCACCATGATCAGCGCTAAGGAGCCGTAGGATGGGAGCGTGCTGGCCAGCTGCGACAGCCATTCGGCGAGGAGATCGGCGCCTCCCGTCGTGCGGATCGCTTCACTGACCGGGATGAGAGCCCCCAGCATCACCAGAATGGGCCAGTCGACAGCTTCGTAAGCCTCGCGCAGCGAGAGCGCCCCGAGCAGGACGATCAGGACGGCGGCGGTGAAGAAGGTGGTAGCGACGGGCAGCACTCCGACAGCCGTGAGCACCATGGCGCAGCCCAGGATCACTACGGGAGGGAGGCCCTGCCGCACATTGCCCAGCCGGATCTCTCGTTCGGCCAGCGGCAGGCAACCGAGTTCCTTGAGCTTGTCGGGGAGCCGCGTGAGATCGCCCTTCAGCACCAGGACGTCGCCAGTCTGCAAGGTGATATCGCGCAGGCGCTCGGTGAACCGCACACCGCTGCGGCTGACCGCCAGCAGGTTAATGTTGAAGCGCTCGTGCAAGGCCAAGCGCCTGGCACTCTGCCCGATCAACATTGAGGTCGGCCCGATGACGGCCTCGATCCCACCTGTCTCCTCGTCCGCGTCCTGGCCTTCGGTCGGACGGCTCGCGCCTTCGAGTTCCAGATGGGCGCGGGCAACACCCCGTTCGAGTGCTTCAGGGTCTCCTTCCAGAAGGACAATGTCGCCCTCGCGAAGCACGGCATCCGGCAGCGGCATCATCCGTTTGGTCTGTTTCCGGACGATGCCTGTCACCAGAACCTCGTTGTCACATAGCTTGGCCAGATCGCCGACGGTGTGCCCGATGACCGGCGAGTTTGTGGTAACCCGTGCCTCGGTCATGTAGTCGGTGAGATCGATGGCCTCGTCCATGCTTGCGGCAGCTTTGCGACCGCCGGGCAGAAGCCGGTAGCCAAAGGCCAGGAACGCGACGCCAGACACCGCCAAACCGAGGCCGACCGGGGTGAAGTCGAACATGCCGAAAGGCTGCCCCGTCAATTCCTCGCGCACGCGGGAGACGATGATGTTGGGTGAGGTGCCGACGAGGGTGATCAGGCCACCGAGCAGCGAGCCGAAGGCCATCGGCATGAGAAAGTACGACGGTGAGGCATGGGAGCGACGCGCCAACTGGAAGGCGACCGGGATCATCATCGCCAGCGCGCCGATGTTCTTGACGAAGGCGGACAGGACCGTGACCACTGTCACAAGGATCACGATCTGGCCCTGCACGGATGTGATGTACGGCGAAACCCGATGGAGGGCCGCCTCCAGCACGCCGGAGCGCTCGACCGCCGTACTGACGACCAGCGCGCTCGCGACAATGATGACGATGTCGTCCGCGAAGCCGGAGAAGGCTTCCTTATGCGGCACGATGCCGGTGTAAACCGCGGCCAGGAGGGCCAGGACGGCAACGAGATCGTATCGCAGGCGCCCCCATACGAACAGGCCCATCATTCCAGCCAGGATGGTGAAGGCGAGGGTCTGATCCAGCGTCATCGGTTCCGCCTTGGCTGGGGAAGTGTGGTGATAACGCGGAACGTCCTGATCGGATTGATCATGGTGCTCTGTTTACCTGGCTAGAGGGGGCAACTCCCGTCGAAGCCCTTACTGGCTTTGGAGCCATGTCCTCACCTCACCTGTTGTTCGTGTCGAATCTTCAAATCTCAGACAGCTCCAAAACCGGGGAACAAAGCTATGTTCAAGCTCAGCAGGTTGAGGCTCCGTTCAGTCTGGGTGCTCCCTGCGGCCGCGCTGTTGTTCTTTGCGCTCGCCTCCACTTATAACTTGAGCGGTGACACCATCTCCTCGCCGATTGGGATGCTTTTTGCCGCCGCACTGATCCCTCTCCTGATCGGCACCGTGTTCGCGGCCGTCCACCATGCCGAGGTCATCGCGCGCCGCACGGGAGAGCCCTACGGCACCCTGGTCCTCACCGTTGCCGTCACCGTGATCGAGGTTGCACTCATCGCCTCCATCATGCTGAGCAGCGACAGCAGCCCGGTGCTTGCTCGTGACACAGTGTTTTCGGTGATCATGATCGTTACCAATGGACTCGTCGGCTTATGCATCCTGCTCGGCGGGCTGCGTTATCGTGAACAAGGCTTTCGGGTGACGGGCGCAAGTGCCTACCTCGTCGTTCTGATCGTGCTAGCGACCCTCACCCTCGTTCTGCCGAATTACACGCAGGCACGCCTCGGGCCGTTCTATTCGCCCAGCCAACTCATCTTCGTGACCCTGATCACCCTGGCTCTCTATGGCGTGTTCCTCTACATCCAGACTGTGCGGGACAGGGATTACTTCCTTGTGCTCGACACAGAGGGTCTGGGCGCGAGCTCGGAGATGCCTCTAAACCGCTCAGTTCTGGTGAGCGCGGCTCTGCTCGTCCTCTCGCTAAGCGCCGTCATCCTGCTCTCGAAGATGTTCGCTGCTGTCGTGCAGGCGGGTACGACACTCCTCGGCGCTCCCGAAGCTGTCACAGGGGTCGTTGTGGCGCTGCTGGTTCTGCTGCCGGAGAGCGTCGCGGCGGTTCGGGCGGCACAGGCAAATCAGCTGC
>DASZBB010000079.1:0-2393 GCA_035944695.1 Microvirga sp.
CCCATCCCCACATGCGGGTTGCGGAACTGCATTCCACTGCTGGTAGTGACCAGGGCAGCAAAATGGAGCTCATCGGCTTCGGACCGGCGCAGCACTTCCGCAATGTTGCTCTCGTCGAGCGCGCCGCAGGCCATGATGACGATCCGTCCGCGCGCAGCGTCGTGAGTTCGCTTCAGGATGTCGGCGCCTTCGAGTCCGGTGTCGCGCTGGCCGCTGGTCAGCACGCGGTCGACGCCGCAGCGGACCAGAGCCTCGATCGCTTCCTCCGGATCACGCGTCATGTCGAAGGCGCGGTGGCAGGTGGTCTTCATCGGGCGCGCCGCTTCGACCAGCTCGGTCATGCGCGCTTCATCGATACGGCCATCGGCCGTTAGGCAGCCGAACACCACGCCGGCGACTCCCATGTCGCGGCAGGCGCGCACATCGTCGAGCATCGACTGGTGTTCGAGTTCCGAATAGAGGAAGTCCCCACCGCGCGGGCGGATGATGACGTGAAAGGGAATGGTCGCCACGGCCAGTGCTTGCCGGATGACCCCGGCGCTGGGAGTGAGGCCGCCCTCAAGGAGGCTCGCGCAGAGCTCAACGCGATCGGCGCCCGCGGATTGGGCGGCGACAAGGCCATCGATGCCTTCAGCGCAGATTTCAATCAGGGGGTGAGGCATCATTGGACCTTAAGTTCCGTGCGTTCGCCCGCGGTGACGGTGGCTGTCGCTTCCTCCGGAGGCGCGTCGCCGTCATAGGTCACGACGACCAGGTACTCGCCCGCCGGCAGGGTGCGGTTTAGGGCAACGTCATAGGTGCTGGCAAGGCTCGGCCGGTTGCCCTGGATATCCTTGCGCCCCAGGATCTCGATGGTCATGGCGCCGGGTGCGTCGACATAGAGCACGCCGGCATCGAGAATGACACTGACCTCCGCGAGTTCGCCCGCCACGACAGTAAAGGGCTGTTCCGCCGCGACGCTGTCGAACGTCGAGATCGCGACGTAGTCGCCTGGGAGGAGGTCGAACACGGCATCGAGCCCATAGCTCGAGCCGAAGCTCGGCCGTTCTCCCGACATGTCCCTGCGGGCGCCGACGATCTCGGTCTGGAGGTTGCCGTCTTCGACCGGCATGTCCTCGACATAGAACGTCCTCACAGAGGCGCGGCCGATGCCGACAACGATGTCTTTGGTCACCGTCTCGCCGGCCACGACCTCGACGGTCTGGCTGACAGCCGCGCCCCCGATGCGGGCGGTGAGTTCCGTCGAGCCGGCGGGCACGAGGAGGTCGGCACCGCCATAGGCGGTGGTGGTCTCGCCGTTCGAGAACTCGATGTCCACGGCGGCGTTGGTGTCGGGCTCGGCGCCGGCATAGGGGATCACCCGAACCCGGAGCCGGCCGGCGTCGAGCACAAAGACAGGGCGGGCAACGGTGTCGGCTTTGATCGTCACCGGCTGCGAAACCTTCACATAGTCGAGCCGGGCGGTGACGATGTACTCGCCCGGTTCAACCGCCGCTTCGACGGTGGGACCGTATTCGCTGCGCACCCAGTCGCCAACTGTGCCGTCCGGGTTGGCTGTCGAGAAGTCCCAGACCAGCGAGCTGCCATCCTCGCCAAGTGAGGCGCCGCCTTCCGCGAGCACGGCGGTCGGCGCGAAGGTGATCTCCGTGACCGGGTCGGCGGGCTGATCGTAGTCGTCCTCCGGAGGCAGGGTGTAGTCCGGCTCGGGCGGCGGTGGCGGGATGTCGCCGAGGGCGATGCCGATTGCGTCGGCGAGGGTGTCGCCATCGGCGACGTTGAGGAACTTGCCGCCGGTGATCTCGGCGAGGCACTGCACCGATGCGCCTTCCGCGTCGGTGAGGCCAAAGCCGACAACGCTGACAGCGAGGTCGGCGGCTGCACCCTCGAGCTCGGCCGCGACGGCGCACGGATCGGCAGCGCAGGTTTCGACTCCGTCGGTGATCAGCACCACCGAGGCGCGATCGGTCGTGTAGCTGATCTCCTCGGCTGCCTCCTGCACCGCAGCCGACAAGGGGGTCTTGCCGCGCGGATTGAGCGACATCGCGGCGCCGATGATGCGGTCGGCCGTGCCGGCTTCCGCCGGAACCAGGAGCTCGATGTCACCGCAATCGCCCTTGTTGCGATGGCCGTAGGCGACAAAGCCGAGCGGCAGGGTGTCGGGCACATCGGCGAGCACCTTTCCTAGTGCTTCGCGCGCCACCTCGATGCGGGTCTTGCCGCCACTTTGCAACCACATGGAGCTCGATGCATCGAGGATCACAACGGCGCGCGGGCTGGCGGCGGAAGCGGGCAGGGCAGGGCCGAGCAGCGCCAGAAGCGCAAGGAGGATCGAAAAGAGGAAGCGCATGGGACCTGTCAGTAGTGGAGCGTACGGGTTCGCGACAGGCAGAGGC
>DASZBB010000080.1:0-2731 GCA_035944695.1 Microvirga sp.
GTGGTCGGGCCCCCGCACGACGCTCATCATGCTCGGCATCTGCCGGAACAGGTCGTGCAGATATTCCCGCTCCGCCTTCAGATCGGCCAGCGTCCCGTCGAGCTCGAGCTGCGAGCCGATCAGCTCGGCAAAGAGCTCCAGGGTCTTCAGGGTCTTCGGGTCGGAGAGCTTGGCCGGCTTGGGATCCAGCGCGCAGATCGTGCCGAAGATCTCGCCGGAGCGCAGGATGATCGGGACCGCGATGTAGCTTTCGAAGCCGTACATCCTGGGCGTTCGATGGGTGCAATAGACCTGGTCGGTGCTCGCCTGGTCGATCACGATGGGAGTACGGGCGCCGCGGATCTCCGAGCAGAAGGTGGTCGCGACCTCGAGCTGCCCGCCGACCGGAAGCCCGAAGCCGATCCGATCGAGCACCGCGCAGGCCGTCCAAGCGGTTTCGGTGACGCGGGCGACGGCTCCGAATCCGAGGCCCGTGCTGTCGAGGAGGAGTTCCAGGATCGAGGACACCGCCCCAACACGGCCGACCGCCGCGACAGCCGCGCTGTCGTCCTGAACGGCGCCCGGCTCATCGCGCGCAACGGCATTCCCTTGAGTCATGGGAAAACCATAGCAGAGTTTCGCTGCTGTGAAACAGCCGCGCCCGCAGAGGCCTCAGAGCTCCAGCACCGCCGTGACGGGCGCGTGGTCGGAGGGCCGGTCCCAGCCGCGGGTCTCGCGGGTGACGTCGATGGAGCGCAGGGTGTCCTTCATGCCCTTCGACAGCCAGATGTGATCGAGCCTGCGGCCCTTGTCGGCGGCCGCCCAGTCGGGCGAGCGGTAGCTCCACCAGGAATAGATCTTTTCCGGTTCCGGGCGCAGGACCCGCATGGCGTCGATCCACTCCGCCTCCTGGCGCAGCTCCTCCAGGGCTTGCGTCTCGACCGGGGTGTGGCTGACCACGTCGAGAAGCTGCTTGTGGCTCCAGACGTCGTGTTCGAGGGGCGCCACGTTGAGGTCGCCCACGAGGATCGCGGGCGCGGCGGTGGGCTTGGCGCGGCCGCCCCAGGAGCGCATCTCGGCCATGAAGTCGAGCTTGTGCCTGAACTTCTCGTTGAGCCCCGGATCGGGAATGTCGCCGCCGGCCGGCACGTAGAAGTTATGGATCGTCAAGCCCGCCGCCGCCTTGGCCTCCCGGCTCAGGGTCACGGTGATGTGGCGGGCATCCTGGCGGCCGCACATCTCCATCACGCTCGTCTCGGAGAACGGGTAGCGGGACAAGATGGCGACGCCGTTGTAGCCCTTCTGGCCCATATGGACCACGAACGGATAGCCGAAGGCCTGCAGGTCCTTCAGGGGCAGCTTGTCGTTCGGGCATTTGGTCTCCTGCAGGCACAGGATGTCGGGGCGGCGTTCCTTCAGGAAGCGGCCCACCTGATCGAGGCGCAGGCGAACGGAATTGATGTTCCAGGTCGAGACGGTCAGTTGCACGGGGAGGAGCCCTTCGGAAGATCCCTCCCGGCTACGACAGATTTTCGTCGGAGGGAAGGGTGGCGGAGCCCGGGGCGCCTACTTGTTCCCGCCGACGATGGCCTCGTATTGGATTCTGAACAGGTCCTGGTCGATCCGGCGGCCACGCTCGGTCTTGCCCAGCATCACGATCGTCTGGAAGCCCTGGGCGTCGACGATGCGCCATTGGTTCAGGTTCTCGACCTGGCTGTCGAAAAACAGGGTAATGCGCGAGGTGCCGCCGAGCGTTGATGAATCCTCCAGGCCGATGCGCACGGAATCGCCGTCGTTGACGATGCCCGTGATCCGGATGTCCTGGCCGAGATTGACCTGCTCGCGAAGGAAGAATTTCAGCGGCGTCTGGGAGATGGAATAGAGATCCTGCGTGGCGAGCTTGCGGTCGCGCACGGCGACCGAGCGTCCGTCGGCGATCACCTGGAGGGTGGCGGGGGGATCGTATTCGAACCGCACCTTGCCCGGGCGCTGGAGATAGAGGGTTCCGCCCTGACGGCGACCGTCGCCGCCGATCTGCGTGAAATCGGCCACCAGCGTGCTCAGGTTCGTGAAATAGGCATTGGCCCGCTCCACCACGGCGCCGTTCGGCAGCGGCTGGCGCAGGGCCACGGGCTCCACGGCGGCGGTCACGATGGGAGTGGGGGCGACGGCGACCGGTCCCGGTTCGGCTGCCTCATGGGCTTTCGCCGTCGCAGGGCGGCTAGGCGGCAGGGGCGCGGTCATGGCCAGGACCTGCTCCGCGTTGGTCGGCCTGGGGATGACCGGGCGGGCCGTCGGGCCCGCTGCCGGAGCCGTGGCGCGGTGGAAGAAAGCCGTCGGCAGGTGAGGGAGGGCGGCGCTGAAGCCCTGGCTCGTCGGCCGGGTGGGCGGGAGGATCATGTCGATCGGAAGCGTCTGGGCCACGGCCGGCAGGGCGCCCGCGCAGAGGGCCGTCACCAGGCCGGCGAGAGGGACGGGACGCATCCGATTCGATCTCCTTCGGACCATCATGATGAACGCTGCCTGGCCACGGCGCATGGCTCAAGAATGACGCAGGGCGGCGGCCGAGGTTCCGATGAGGCCTTAATCGTCTCCCATCCCGGGAGTTTCAAGCAGAATTTCGCGTTTACCGGCGTGGTTTGCGGGACCGACGATGCCCTCGTGTTCCATGCGCTCCATGAGCGAGGCGGCGCGGTTGTAGCCGATCTGCAGCCGGCGCTGGATGTAGCTGGTCGAGGCCTTCTTGTCCCGG
>DASZBB010000081.1:0-5418 GCA_035944695.1 Microvirga sp.
GATCAGAACATGAACATCGAGGAAGCCTTCAAGATGCTCACGAAGGCCGTGGAGCTGGCGCCCCGCGACGGCATGATCATCGACTCGCTCGGCTGGGCCTATTACCGCATGGGCCGTTACGACGACGCCGTGCGCGAGCTGGAAAAGGCCGTCGAGCTGAAGCCGGGCGATCCGACCATCAACGACCACCTGGGCGATGCCTATTGGAAGGTCGGCCGCAAGCTCGAGGCGAAGTTCCAGTGGGACCACGCCAAGAACTCGGATCCGGAGCACGAGGAGCTGGTGAAGATCCTCAAGAAGATCGACAACGGTCTGGACGAGGAGCCGAAGCCGGCCGCCGCCGAGAACGCTCCCGCGCCGCAGCCGGAAGCGTCGAAGCAGAACGGCGGGTGAGGCCTATCCGATAATTCCTTCCTGCGTCATGGCCGGCTCTGTGCCGGCCATCTCGTTTCTGTGAAGCGCCTCGCCTCAATCGATCGGGATCACCGGCACAGGGCCGGTGATGACGACGGAGTGCGGGAGCGGGCGAGTCCTCAGGAACAATGCAGCCCTTCCCAACGGCCCCGCTCTCGGGCATGGAGGCGCCATGCCTCAGCCGCTCGCCACCCGCGCCCCCGCCAAGATCAACCTGACGCTCCATGTGCTCGGGCGCCGTCCGGACGGGTATCATGAGCTGGAGAGCCTGGTCGCCTTCGCAGGCACGGGGGACGATTTGCAGCTCGAGCCGGGCGCCGGGCTTTCGCTTCGGGTCAGCGGACCGACCGCCTCTCTCGCCGGCAGCAGCGCCGACAACCTCGTCCTCAAAGCCGCCGGCCTGTTGGCGGACCGCGTGGAGGGCCTGCAGCTCGGCACCTTCCATCTCGTCAAGCGCCTGCCGGTAGCGGCGGGGATCGGAGGCGGATCCTCGGATGCGGCGGCGGCCCTGCGGCTCCTGGCCCGCCTCAACGGCCTGCCGCTGTCCCATCCCGCCATCCGTGCGGCGGCCCGCCTGACGGGCGCCGACGTGCCGGTCTGCCTGGAGCCGAGGGCGCGCATGATGCGGGGCATAGGCGAGGAGCTCGGGGCTCTGCTGAACCTGCCGCGGCTCTTTGCCGTGCTGGTCAATCCGCGCGTGCCGGTGGAGACGCCGGCGGTGTTCAAGGCGCTCGGGCTACAGCCCGGGCAGAGCATGGCGGGAGCGACGCATCCGAGCGTCGAGCGCAATGGGCTGATCAATACGTTGAAGATGGCGCGCAACGATCTCGAGCCCCCTGCGCTGCAGGTTCAGCCGCTGATCGGGGAGGCGCTTGCTTTGTTGCAGGAGACCTCGGGCTGCCGCCTTGCCCGCATGTCGGGTTCAGGCGCGACGGTGTTCGGCATCTACGACGATTGCGAGATCGCTGCCGAGGCGGCGAAAGTGATCAGGCGCACTCGACCGGAGTGGTGGGTGAAAGCAACGAGTCTTCGGTAGTCTGCTCATTCTCGACGTCATCACCGGCCTTGTGCCGATGATCCCCCTTCACTGAAACGCCGCGTCTTTCCGATCGGGATGGCCGGCACAAGGCCGGCCATGACGGGCGTTATGCCGCCTACCACGCCGGGATGATGGCGCCCTTGAAGCGCTCTTCCAGGAACTTCGCGACCTCGGGGGACTGGTAGGACTCCACGAAGGTCTTGATCTCCGGGCGGTTGTCGCCCTGACGAGCGGCCACGAAGTTGGCATAAGGGTTGCCCTCGCGCTTCTCCACCGCGATCGTGTCCTTGCGGATGTCGAGGCCGGCATTGAGCGCGTGGTCCGTGTTGATCACGGCGGCATCGAGATCGGGCAGGGCGCGGGGCAGCTGCGCCGCGTCAAGCTCCGAGAATTGAACGCCCTTCGGGTTCTCGGCGATGTCGAGCAGGCTCGGCGACAGGCCCTGGCCTTCCTTGATCTTGATCACCCCCTGAGCGGCGAGCAGGTTGAGCGCGCGGCCGCCGTTGCTGGGATCGTTCGGAATGCCGATCTTGGCGCCCTTCGGCAGGTCGGCGACGGCCTTCACCTTGGTGGAGTACAGGCCGATGGGCTGCACGAAGGTGAAGCCCACGGGAACGATCTTGTAGCCGCGGGCCTGGATCTGCGCATCGAGATAGGGCTTGTGCTGGAAGGCGTTGGCGTCGAGGTCCTTGCGCTCCAGGGCCTCGTTGACGAGAGCGTAGTCGGAGAAGGGCACGAGTTCGACATTCAGGCCTTTGGTGGCCGCGACCTTCTTGACGACCTGAGCGACCTCTTCCTCGGCGCCGGACATGACGCCGACCTTGATGCTCTTCTGCTGGGCGGCGGCCGGCAGCGCGGCGGCCAGAGCGGCGCCGAGCGCGACGGTTGCGGACAGGAAGGTGCGGCGGGTGAAAACGGACATGGGGTTTACCTTTCAGGCATAGGGTATCGGGCTTCAACTCGAAGCCGGACACGTGGTTCGGGGTGGCGGAAAAGATCAGGCTGTGAGGCGACCACACCGCTCAGCCGGCTGCGGCTGAAGGGCGGGTGGGGATGTCGTCATGGAAGCCAAACGCGTCATAGCCGATCGTTCCTCGTGACCCACGAGGCGGAAGCCGCTCGTGGCGCTTTAGCCTTTGATCACGCGGGGCAAGCTGCTCATCTCAAATCGCCGCGGTCCTGAGCTGCCTCACGACAGGGATTTTTCTATACTGGCTGGTTTTTAAGTCAATCGGATTGTTCTGTAAAAAGAACAAGCCAGGCATGCAGCCAAGGCTTGGGCCGGTGGGACTTCGGCTGCGTCATCGGGGCCCTAAACCATTTGGTCTAAAAGACGGCCTCTTCATGTTTCGTTATAAAATAACAAACGATTCGGCGTGTAGGCTTCCCAACAAGCCTTCAAGACCAGAGAGAGCAGGGGCAAACCGATGAGCAGTTCAGGGCAAATCTTTGAGTGGGAAGGAATCACCCAGCCTTCCTATTTCAACGGACAGATTCTCGCTCCGACCGGCCTTAAGGCCATGAACCAGATCGTGGCCACGGGCGCCAACACCGTCACGATCATCCCTAACTTCTTCCAAGCGAACAAGTTCAGCAATTCGATGGGGCTACACGAGGGTGATCCGGCCAATCAGTGGGACCAACAGAGCGACAGTTTCGAGCAGGTCCGGCTATCCATTCTCGCGGCCAAGGAGCGCGGCCTCAAGGTCGTGCTCAAGCCGCATCTGGAAACTGACCCGGTTCGCGTCTGGCGCGCGGAACTGGCGCCCTCCGATCCAAAAGCCTGGTTCGACAATTACAGGGCCATGATGGTCGAGTATGCCAAGGCCGCGCAGGCGGGCGGCGCCGAGATGTTCTGCGTCGGCACCGAGATGAACAGCATGATCGATCCGACCAAGGTCTGCAGCGACGGCAAGACCTACACCCAGAAATGGGTCGAGATCATCGATGCCGTGCGCGCCGTCTATTCCGGCAAGGTCACCTATGCGGCCACCTATGACACGGTGATGAAGGTCGGCTTCTGGGACAAGGTCGATTACATCGGCACGGACGCCTATATCCCGTCCTCGACAGTCAACGACCCGACCGTCGACCAGATCGTGGATGCCTGGGTCAAGCCGCATTTCAATTCCTGGGTCCGAGATTTGCACGGGGGCAAATCCGTCGTCGATTATTACAAGGCGCTCTCGGAGCAGTACGGCAAGAAGGTGATCTTCACCGAGGTCGGCTACAAGAGCATGGACGGGGCGAACAAGGATCCCGGTGTGTTCGGCGGCAGCGGTACATACGACCCACAGGAACAGGTCGACTGCTACGAAGCTCTCTACAAGGTGATGGAGAACTATGGCGGGCAATGGCTCGCCGGGTCGTTCCTTTGGAGCTACTACTCCTTCGAAAACGCCATGGTGGAACGGGACGTACCGTGGACGGACTACACCACGCAGCACAAGCCCGCCAACGCCGTGGTGACCGCGCATTACTCCGGTCCGGCCCATGGAACCGGACTCGTCTGGAACGGCACGAATGTCGCCGACAAGCTCGACGGCGGCTATCACAACGACACGCTGAACGGCGCCGGCGGCAATGACGTTCTCTGGGGCGGGGCCGGGCACGACCGGCTCAACGGCGGCCTGGGCAACGATACCATCGACGGCATTGCCGACGAAGACACCGCAGTTTTCTCCGGCGCCCGCGCCGATTATGAGATCTTTGCGCTCGGCGACGGCCGGTTCGTCGTCAAGGACACACGCCAGAACGGGGACGGCAACGACGAGCTTCGCAACGTGGAGAAGGCGCGCTTCACAGATGCGACCGTCGACCTGAACACCATCTCGGGAACGCCTCCGGAGAACATCCTGTCGATTGCGGCCGTTCAAGCGGGCAAGCGCGAGGGCGCCGCAGGCACGACGACGGACTTCACCTTCAAAGTCAGCCGCTCCAGCGACGTGGGCGAGTCAACCGTCAAGTGGCGGGTGCAGCTTCCTGCCGGGTCTGTCCGGGCCAATGACTTTGCCCTCGCGACCGGCGAAGTCTTCATGGGCACGGGCATGACCGAGCAGACGATCACCGTGAAGGTCAGGGGCGACGTCGTCTCCGAGGCGGACGAGACCTTCACCGTCACGCTCTATGACCCGGGCGACGGCAGCACGATCGGCAGCGGCAGCGCGACTGGTACGATCCTCAACGACGATGCCAACAATGCCCCGACAGACATCCTGTTGAACGGCTCTGGGGTTTTCGAGCTCGCCGAGACAGGAACCGTGATCGGCACGCTTTCGGTCGCGGATATCGACGAGGATGAGGCTCACACTTATGCGATCGTCAACGCGGATGGACGCTTCAGGATCGAAGGCAACAGGCTGCTTGTCGATAACGGCTTCAAGCTCGATCACGAGCAGGCTTCCCTGCACAAGATCGCCGTGAGGGTGACCGACAAGTCCGGTGCGAGCTTCGTCAGGGAAATGGCGGTTTCCATCAGCGACACGGATCCGGAGTCGACGGCCGGCAGCGCGGCCGACGATACGTTTTATGGCGGGGGCGGCAATGACACGCTCGGCGGCGGAGCGGGTGACGATCGTGTGTTCGGACGGCTGGGCCGGGATACGCTCACCGGCGATGGCGGCAATGACGTCCTCTCCGGCGGCGCCGGAAAGGATACGCTCACCGGCGGCAAGTGGAGCCGGGCGGACGCGAACAGGGATGCCTTCCTGTTCGACTTCAAGGTGACGAAGAGCAACGCCCGGAGCCACGCCGACACGATCAAGGACGCCCAGTTTAAGTACGACTCGCTCTACTTCGACGATGCGGCCTTCGGCAATGCCGTCATCGCCCGGTACCTGAAGGGCAAGAACGCCTCGCTCGACAAGGCGATCGCGATCAAGAAGGGCTGGTTCGCCCTCGGAGAAGCGAAACAGAAGGACGACTTCTTCATCGCCAAGAAGGTCAATGCCAAGACCTACAAGCTG
>DASZBB010000082.1:0-5438 GCA_035944695.1 Microvirga sp.
GGGTGAAGGCGACCTTGGTCTCGCTGCCGTCCGGGCGGCGCCCTGTACGCTCGAAATGGAACGGTTCGAAGGATCCAATGCCTCTCTCCGCAAAGAGCGCGGCATCAGCCTTTGCATCCCGACTGTCGAGCGCCAGCATGGCCAGACCTTCACGGTCTTGCAGGTAGTCTTGGACGAAAGCCCCGAAACTGAAGGCGCTCGCCTGATGGGGTGAAATGGCCGCCCTCTCGCCCACGCTGATCAGCTCGATGAAGGAGCCTGGCAACTGGATGATCCGGTTTTCCGTGCCCCAGGGGTGGCGGTTGCGGGCTCCGACCTGGAAGCCGAGACGCTGGTAGAAGCTCGCGGCTTGATCGAGGTCGTGAACGGCAACAACGAGATGGTCGATCCGGCGGGTCATCGGCACTTTCCTGTAGCAAGAGCATAGACCTAGAGCGCCAGGATGGATTTGGCGAAGGTCAGACCATGTATCCGACCTCGGAAAGAGCACGTTGACTGCCGTCATGACCGGGCTTGCCCCGGCCATCCCGACTGAAAGAGCGCTGAGCTCTTCCCACCGGGATCACCGGCACAGGGCCGGTGATGACGTCGCGGTTTGGATGCTCAAACCAGCCGGCTTTGCTCCACGGCCGCGTGGATGAAGCTCTTGAAGAGCGGATGCGGCTCGAACGGACGCGACTTCAGCTCCGGGTGATACTGGACCCCGATGAACCAGGGATGGTCCTCGTATTCCACGATCTCCGGCAGGACGCCGTCCGGAGAGACGCCCGAGAAGCGCAGGCCCTTCTCCTCGAGTCGATCGCGATAGGTCATGTTGACCTCGTAGCGGTGCCGGTGACGCTCGGAGATCTCGGTGCCGCCGTAGATCTCGGCCACCTTGCTGCCGGGCTTGAGCGAAGCCTGATAGGCGCCGAGGCGCATGGTTCCGCCGAGATCGCCGCCGGAGGCGCGCTTCTCGAGCTCGTTTCCGCGCAACCACTCGGTCATCAGACCGACGACCGGTTCCGAGGTCGGCCCGAACTCGGTCGAGCTGGCATCCTGGATGCCGGCGAGGGATCGTGCCGCCTCGATGACCGCCATCTGCATGCCGAAACAGATGCCGAAATACGGCACCTTGCGCTCACGGGCGAAACGGGCCGCCCGGATCTTGCCCTCCGCGCCGCGCTGGCCGAAGCCGCCGGGCACCATGATGCCGTGGATGCCCTCAAGGAAGGGAGCCGGATCCTCGTGCTCGAAGATCTCGCTCTCGATCCATTCGAGATTCACCTTCACCTGGTTGGCGATGCCGCCGTGATGCAGGGCTTCGATCAGCGACTTATACGCATCCTTGAGGCCGGTATATTTGCCGACCACCGCGATGGTGACCTCGCCCTCCGGATTGTGGACACGGCCCGAGATGTTCGTCCAGCGGCTGAGGTCCGGGGTCTTCGTGCTGTCGAGGCCGAATGCCGCCAGGACCTCGCTGTCGAGCCCCGCCTCGTGATAGGCCAGTGGGACATCGTAGATCGAGCGCGCGTCGCGCGCCTCGATCACCGCCGTCTCCCGCACATTGCAGAACAGGGCTAGCTTCCGACGCTCGTCCTTTGGGATCTCGCGATCGGTGCGGCAGAGCAGGATGTCCGGTTGGATGCCGATGGAGCGCAGCTCCGCCACCGAGTGCTGGGTCGGCTTCGTCTTCAGCTCGCCCGCCGACGGAATGAACGGCAGGAGCGTCAGGTGGACATAGATCGCCTGGCCCCGCTCCAGATCGTTGCCGAGCTGGCGGATCGCCTCGAAGAACGGCAGGCCCTCGATATCGCCCACCGTGCCGCCGATCTCGACCAGGACGAAATCGAAGCCTTCGTTGCCCGTAAGCACGAAGTCCTTGATGGCGTTGGTGACGTGCGGGATCACCTGGATGGTTGCGCCGAGATAGTCGCCGCGCCTCTCCTTGGTGATGATGTCGAGATAGATGCGCCCGGTGGTGATGTTGTCGGCCTTGGTGGCCGGCACGCCGGTGAAGCGCTCGTAATGTCCGAGATCCAGATCGGTTTCAGCGCCGTCGTCGGTCACGAAGACCTCGCCGTGCTGGTAGGGACTCATAGTCCCCGGATCGACGTTGAGATATGGGTCGAGCTTGCGAAGCCGAACCTTGTAACCGCGTGCTTGGAGAAGCGCTCCCAGAGCCGCCGAAGCCAGACCCTTGCCGAGCGAAGACACCACGCCGCCGGTGATGAATACGTACCGCGTCATGGACCCCTATCCATAAACATCGGGCGCCGATTCGCAATCGCGAACCGTGCCACCCGAATCCCATCCACAAAAAGAGAGGGCCGGAAGGTCCGGCCCTGGTTTCACTTACTGCTGAGGCGCTGTCGGCGCTGGCGCGCCGGGAGCCGCGGGCTGGTCGCCCTGGAGGCGCTGAAGCTGCTCGAGCACGTTGCCGCCCTGCGGGGCCGCGGGAGCCTGCTGGCCCGGCGCGGGCGCGGCCGGCGCGGTGCCGTCGAGGATCGAGCGCGGAGCCCGGGTCGAGGTCGCCATGACGGTCAGGGCAATGCTGGTCACGAAGAACAGAGCCGCCAGGATCGCCGTCGCGCGGGTCAGCGCATTGGCCTGGCCGCGTCCGGTCATAAATCCGGAAACGCCGCCGCCGCCGCCGCCGAGGCCCATGCCGCCGCCCTCGGAGCGCTGCAGAAGAACCACGCCGATCAGGGCGAGCACGATGATCAGGTGGACAATGATGAGAACTGTTTGCATCGTTTTCAAAAACCTCAAGCGGCTGCGCACAAGGCGACAGCCGCTCGCAATCCGTTCGTTGCGGCGGCCTGTAGCACAGGTGGGCGCAGGATCAAAGACCTGCAAGCCGCCTTTTCTTGCTTAGCCGAGATAAGCCCCTGCGATGGCCAGGAAATCGGCCGCTACGAGGCTTGCGCCCCCCACCAGCGCACCGTTGACGTTCTCCACCGCCATCAGTTCGGCGGCGTTCGAAGGCTTCACGGACCCACCGTAGAGGATGCGGACCTTGGGCGCGTCGCCCTTGCCCACGAGACGGCGCAGCTCGTCGCGGATCAGGGCATGTACCTCCGCGACGTCTGCGGTCGTCGGGGTCAGGCCGGTGCCGATGGCCCAGACCGGCTCATAGGCGACCACGAGATTGTGGCTGTTCGAGTCGACCGGGATCGAGCCCCGCAGCTGCTTGCGCACCACTGCGAGGGTCTTGCCGGATTCGCGTTCCTCGCGGGTTTCGCCGACGCAGACGATCGCCGTAAGACCGGCCCGGTGGGCCGCCACGGCCTTGGCGCAGACATCGAGGTCTTTTTCCTTGTGGTAATGGCGGCGCTCGGAATGGCCGACGATCACATAGGTCGCACCGGCATCGGCCAGCATTTCGGCCGACAGGTCGCCTGTGAAGGCGCCGGACTCCTTGGCATGGCAATCCTGGCCACCGATGGCGACCCGGGAGCCGACGGATGCGTAGGCAAACAGGGACACGAGCGTGGCCGGCGGGCAGACGGCGAGTTCGACCTTGGCCTTGAGCCCAGGCGTGTAGCCGGCATGGATCTCGGTCAGCACTTTGGCCGAGCTCTTCAAACCGTTCATCTTCCAGTTTCCCGCCACCAGCGGGCGCGGCCTCTCGACGCTCATTCGGCACTCCTGTCACGCTTGATGATTTGGCACTAGCAGAGGCTTGAGCCCTCTTTCAACCAGACTTGCCCTTTTCGTAGAGCCCCTGATCGTTTATCGGCAGGTTTAACGAGTTTTTGGAAAACGGGTTCACGATGCTTCGGAACATGCGCAAGGCTGGGCAGACCCTGGTCGGCAAAATCATCGCCACCGTCTTTTTCGGTGCCTTGATCGTCAGCTTCGCCATCTGGGGCATCGGCGACATCTTCCGTACGACCCCCGCGTCCGCGGTCGCCGAGGTGGGAAGCACCACCATCACGGTCGATCAGGTCCGCAATGCCTATACCAACGAGCTCCAAAGGCTCGGGCGGCAGTTCCGTACCGTCATCAGCCCAGAGCAGGCCCGGGCCTTCGGCCTCGATCAGCAGGTGGTCTCCAATCTCGTGACCGAGGCCGTCATGGCCGAGCAGGCCAAGCAGATGGGCCTTTCGGTTTCCGACCAGCTCGTCGCCGCCTCGATCATGAACAATCCGGCTTTTAAGGGAGCCGACGGCCAGTTCAACCGGGCCCAGTTCGATCAGGCCCTGCGCAATATCGGCCTCTCCGAGGCGGGCTTCGTGCAGGAGCAGCGCTCGGCCATGGCGCGCCTTCACCTTGCCGAGGCCATCGCCGGCGACATCAATGTGCCCGTGGCGGCTAAGGAGGCTCTCCATCGATTCGCAACCGAGCGCCGGGCGGCTGCCTACATCCTTCTGACCTCAGCCATGGCAGGCGACATCCCTGCCCCCACGGCCGATCAGCTCCAGAGCTTCTTCAACGAGCGCAAGAGCGCGTTCCGCGCGCCCGAATACCGGGCCCTGTCGGTCATGGCCCTTGACGCGGCCGCTCTCGCCAAGCCTGAAACCGTATCTGAGACTGAGGCCCGCCAGGCCTACGAGCAGCAGAAGTCCAAGTACGGCACCCCGGAGCGCCGCACGGTCCAGCAGATCACGTTCCCGTCCCAGGCGGAAGCCGAGGCCGCGGCTGCCAAGATCAAGGAAGGCACCACCTTCGAAGCCCTCGCCGGCGAGCGCAACGTCTCCCCCCAGGATCTGGAACTCGGCACCTTCACCAAGGCAGAGATGCTCGATCAGGCGGTGGCCGAGGCCGTTTTCTCCCTTGAGCAGGGAGCGGTCAGCGCTCCCATCGCAGGGCGCTTCGGACCGGCGCTCGTGAGGGTTACGCAGATCCAACCCGAATCCGTCCGTCCCTTCGAGGAGGTGGCCGCGGAACTCCGTCAGGAAGTCGCTCAGCAGCGCGCCCAAGGGCAGATCGAGAGGATCCACGATGAGATCGAAGATCTGCGTGCCGGCGCCAAGCCCCTGGCGGATATCGCCAAGGAAAAGGGCCTGACCCTGGTCCAGGTTCCGGCGGTCGAGGCGGGTGGCCTGGACAAGGCCGGCAACCCGGTCAATCTCCCCGAGAAGGAAGCGGTCGTGAAGGCGGCCTTCGCGTCCGACATCGGGGTCGACAATGAGCCCCTGCGCACCGCCACCGGCTATGTCTGGTACGACGTGACGGGCATCGAGCCCTCCCGCGAGAAGAGCCTCGACGAGGTTCGCGAACAGGTTGCCGCTCAGTGGCGGGAGGATCAGGTGGCCCAGCGCCTGTCGGAAAAGGCGAACGAACTCACCGGACGTCTCGCGAAGGGCGAGACCATCGAGGCCGTCGCCCAATCAGCAGGAGCTGAGGTCAAGAACGCAGCCGACCTCGCCCGCAACGCTGCGAAGGACGAGCTGACCACCGAGGCGGTGAACCGCATCTTCGCCGTTCCCGTCGGCAAGGCTGGCCATGCC
>DASZBB010000083.1:0-45299 GCA_035944695.1 Microvirga sp.
TCTAGGAGCTTGCCAGTCATCGGAGTCGGCTGCCATGATTCCTGGTAGTCGCCCCGCTCCTGCCGGTGACCGATGGGCTCGCAGAAGGAGACGCCCTCGCGGGTTCGGATCGTCAGAAGGGTGATCTCGTAATCGAAGGCAATGAACTCCTCGACGATCACCTTCTTCCGGTCCCCGCGCATGTTCGCCACGGCATCGTTCCAGGCCTGCTCCAGCTGATCGGCCGTGCGCACGGTGCTCTGCCCCTTGCCGGAGGAGGACATGACGGGCTTGATCACGCAGGGCAGGCCCGTGTGCTCGGCACCCTCCCTGACCTCGTCCAGGCTTTCCGCATAGCGGTACTTGGATGTGCGCAGGCCGAGCTCGGTCGCGGCAAGCTCCCGGATCCGGTCCCGGTTCATGGTCAGCGAGGCAGCCCGGGCAGAAGGCACCACGGTAAATCCCTTGTCCTCGAAATCCTGCAACACCTCCGTGCGGATCGCTTCGATCTCCGGAACGATGAAATCGGGCCGGTGCTTCTCGATGGCAGCCTCAAGGGCATCCGCATCGAGCATGGGGAAGACTTCGGCTTCGTCCGCCACCTGCATGGCCGGAGCGTTCGCGTAGCTGTCGCAGGCCACCACGTAGCAGCCATACCGCTTGGTCGAAATCACGAACTCCTTGCCGAGCTCGCCCGATCCGAGGAGGAGAATCTTGGCTGTGAACACGGAAAATACCTTTCGTTCATGGCTAGCCGGTAGAGCCCCGGCGCTCCAAGTCGTCAATGGCCGACTGAAGCGACCGGGTCGAGTCCCCGGCCGTTTCAAGGCGATCCCAGATCGACTTTATTCACATAGGATAGGGTCGCGCCGGGTGTCTTTCCCTCGAAACGGCACAAAAGGCCGCGCTTTTGGCATTTTGACGGCATGCCATGGATCAAGTTCGTCTGGGTGGCGTTCAACAGCAGCGGCAGGAGCGGGCCCCGCTTGCGCTGAATGCAGCCCTGCCGTCTCAATCGCGCATTACGCAATCGGAAGTTCAATGGGTTAAGGGGTCTGCGCAGGAGAAGCCCGATGTTAGCAAAGAAGAAATCACCCGAGAACCGGCAAAGGCGCGTCACCCGGGTCGAGCCGCCGGTCCTCGAGGAGGCGATCGCCGCAGCGCAGGGCCTGACGGATGATATCGACAGCCAGGTCGAGATCGCCGCGCAGCTCATGGGAATGCCGGAGAATGAAGTGCGTCCCGTCGTTCTGAAAACGGCCGCCCAACCACGCCGCCCCGAGCGCCTGGCCGAGCGGATGATCATGCCTGAGCGTCATGACGGGCCAAAAGTGGTGGTCGTGGAGCGCAAGCGCCCTCGCCTCGCCCTGCCGAGATAACTTCTCTATCATCCCGTCCGAACGCGCCGCACGACGGCCGCTTCCTCAGCATCCCACTGCCGCCGTCTCGCGGGATCGTCCGAACATGGTCAAAGGTATTCTTCTTGCTTTTCTTGCCTTTGCCGTCTTCGCCTGGGGCGATGCCGTCGTGAAGGAGATCGGGGATGGCCTCGATCCGTTCGAAGTGACCTTCTTCGGATATCTCATCCCCCTTCTCCTCTCGCCCGTCTTCATGAAGCGCGGCGACAGCCCTGTCGATCTGGTGCGATGGAACAGGCCCTGGCTCATGGGGCTTCGGGTTTTCCTGATCGCCGCCACGACGCCATTCAGCGTCATGGCCTTCCGGAGCCTGCCCTTCGCCGAGGCTTTCGCCCTTCTGTTCCTCATGCCCAGCCTTGTGACGGTGCTCTCCATCTTCATTCTCAAGGAACATGTCAGATGGCGCCGCGGCCTTGCCGTCTGCGCGGCGTTCATCGGCGTGCTGATCATCGTGCGCCCGGGATTCAAGGAATTCCTGCCGGGGCACGTGGCGGCACTCGCCACGGCATTGTGCGCGGCAGGGGGCGTCATCACAGGCAGGATGATCGGCCATATGGAGAAGCGGTTCACCCTGATCGGGACCGTCTTCCTGGCCACGACCGTTCTCGCGGGCATCCTGATGATCCCGGGCTTTACCTGGCCGACGACACACCAATGGATCCTGCTGCTCGCCTTTGCGGCAACGGCCTTCGTCGCGCAGGCGCTGTTCATCGTCGCGACTCTATACGCACCGGCCGACCGGCTCGGGGCGGCCCAGTACAGCCAGATCTTATGGGCTCTGGCCATCGGCGCGCTGTTCTTCGACGAGTGGCCCGACACCCTGGCCCTGGTCGGGATCTTCATCGTCGTGGCGGCAGGCCTGTTCATCTTCGCCCGCGAGCAGACCCTCAAGCGGGGACGACCTCGAACCGGAGCCCCGACCGGGTCCGCTCAGAGCGAAGCCGCATCCGTGTCTCACTAAGGCCTCCTCGGGGTGCGACTTCTGCGCCAGCCTTCATTTCCTCATCGCCGGGCTGCCCTATCTCCGCCTCCCGAAGGCTCTGATCGCTCGATGTCCGGGCCAGGGCCGAGGTCGACAGGGTGGTTTCCTTGGCAGGCGCGTATATCAACCGGATCGGCACGGCCGTCCCGCAGCACGACGTCCATCAGACTTTCATCGGCTTCGTTGACCGGTTTCTGCCCGAGCGGAAGGACAAGCTGATCTTCCGGCGGATGGTCCAGCGCTCCGGGATCGAACATCGCTACTCGACCCTGACGCCAAGCGAGAACCCTGAGGCTGCGGCCGACCAGGATGGCTTTTTCCGGCCAGGCCAATTCGCCGGAACGGGTACCCGCATGCAGCGCTTCGAGAGCCACGCCGTTGACCTCGCCCAACAGGCCATCGAGGCTCTCGACCTGAACGAGGATCTCGCCTCCATCACCCATATGGTCGTGGCCTCCTGCACCGGATTCACGGCCCCCGGGCTCGATCAGCAGATCATGGAGCGCCTTGGGCTCAACCCGTCCCTCGAACGGACCATGGTCGGGTTCATGGGCTGCGCCGCCGCCGTGAACGCCCTGAAGGTTGCCCACCACATCGTGAGATCCGAGCCGGATGCCAGGGTTCTGGTGATCAACCTGGAGCTGTGCACGCTCCACCTCCAGGAGACGTCAGACCTCGAGGTGATCCTCGGCGCCCTGCTCTTCGGCGACGGCTGCGCGGCTAGCCTCGTCTCGGCGAAGCCGAAAGGCATCGCGCTTAAGGATTTCAGGGTCGCGACGATTCCGGAGACCCGCGATCTTATCACCTGGCGGATCGGCGATTCAGGGTTCGAGATGAGCCTGTCCGGGGAGGTTCCTCAGCAGATCACGAAAGCACTCCGCCACGAGGCGACCCGCAACGACGACGGCGGCATTCTGCGCGGCCAGCACAAGAACGATTTCGACCTTTGGGCGGTCCATGCCGGAGGGCGAACGATCCTCGATGCGGTCGAGCAGGGTCTCGATCTCGGACCGGACGCGTTGCACTGGTCGCGCGGCGTGCTGCGTGACTTCGGCAACATGTCCTCCGCGACCTTGATGTTCGTGCTGGGCCGGATGATGCAGGATGCCCCGCCGGCCTCGAACGGCCTCGGCATGGCATTCGGTCCGGGACTGGTGGCCGAGACGTTCCGCTTCTCCCTTGCCGGATAAAGCCGGCATGGGCCGGAATTTCGCCGAGCGCAGCCCGGAGACGGAATGGATGGACACCGAGTCCGTCAGCCTGGACGACTACCGCGACTGCCTGAAGGATCTGGCTACCGTCAATGTCGTGACTATGACCCACGGACCGATCCTGAAATGGCTCGACCGCGCCACCCGCCACCTCGATCCGCGCGAGCGCATCACCATCCTGGACGTCGGCTATGGCTACGGCGACCTGCTGCGCCGGATCCATGCCTGGAGCCGCAGCCGGAGCCGGCCCGTCGACCTGATCGGCGTCGACCTCAATCCCATGAGCGAGCCGATCGCCCGTGCGGCGACGCCTTCGAGCGTCTCCATCGAATACAGAACCGGTAACGTCTTCGACTTCCAGCCTGAGCGCACCATCGACTTCATCCTCTGCTCGCAGACGACGCATCATATGTCGAACGAGGAACTGGCTGGCTTCGTCCGCTGGATGGAGCGAGCCTCCGCGCGTGGCTGGTTCATCGCGGATCTCCACCGTCATCCCATCCCGTTCCATTTCTTTCGGATCCTGTCCTGGGCGGCGGGATGGCATCGCTTCGTCCGGCATGACGGACCGGTCTCGATCGCCCGCAGCTTCCGTCGCAAGGATTGGGAGGCAATCCTGGCCGCAGCCGGCCTGGAACCCGGAACAGCCCGGATCCGCTGGTACCCGTCTTTTCGCCTCTGCGTGAGTCGTTTGAAATGACCGGTGGATGCAATGAGGAGGTCGTGGTCGTCGGCGGCGGTCTCGCGGGCACGTCCGCAGCCGGCATCCTCGCCGAAGCCGGGCGCTCCGTCCTTCTGATCGAACGCGACGCGGTGCCCCGGCACAAGGTCTGCGGCGAGTTTCTGAGCATCGAGGCTCAGACCTATCTGACTCGTCTCGGGATCGACCTCGACAGCCTCGGGGCAAGCTGCATCTCGCATCTGCGTCTCATTCGAAAACGTGAGCTGACCGAAGTCGCCCTGCCCTTCGCCGCCAGAGGATTGTCCCGCAAGATCCTGGACGAGGCTCTGCTGGATCAGGCCCGGATTCGAGGTGCCCGGATCGTCAGAGGACAGGCTGTGCGATCCATCTCTGCGGACCAGTCGCAAGTCCGCATCGACATTGCGGCGAAGGATCCGATCACTGCGGATACGGCCTTCCTGGCTACCGGAAAGCATGACGTCAGAGGAACGAAGCGGGCGTCGGCCGGCACCATGGACGATCTCATCGGATTCAAACTGCATTATCGTCTGGCGATGAGACAGCAGCAGGCGCTCCAAGGCCTTGTCGAGGTCATTCTGTTCTCCGGCGGCTACGCCGGGCTTCAGATGGTCGAACAGGGGATTGCCAATCTCTGCCTCGTCGTTTCCCGCCGGCGTTTCGAGCAGGTCGGCAAATGCTGGGACGCGCTTCTCGATCGTGTCGCCGGCGAGTGCCCTCATCTGGCGGAACGCCTGCAGGGCGCGCAATCGGCCTTCGAGCGTCCGCTGGCGATCTTCCAGATTCCCTACGGCTTTCTCCACGAATCGGACTCAAGCGAATTGCAGGGCCTGTTCCGATTAGGCGATCAGGTAGGCGTCATTCCCTCCTTCACCGGCGACGGCATGTCGATTGCCCTGCACAGCGGATGCCTGGCCGCCTCGACGTATCTTGCGCACGGCCGGAGGAGTTCGATCTTCCATCAGCGGATTCGATCCGACATCCGCCGGTCGATCCGTCTGGCATCGATCCTGAACCGTGCCGTGCGCCATGCGGCGGGACAGCGGGCGGTCTTTCATCTCTGCCGAACTTGGCCGGCTGCCATGCAGCATGTCACCACCCTGACCCGAGTGCATGAGGCATCCGTGCACCGGGCGCTCGCTGCGTCATGATCATTCCCAGGGATCCGCAATCATCGGACGCCGTCGCCGAGCATTACGACGAGCTCGATCCGTTCTATCGCGATATCTGGGGCGAGCACGTCCATCACGGTCTCTGGACAACGGGCTATGAGACGCCGGACCAGGCAGTGGAGGCTCTGATCGCGCACCTTGTCGACACATTGGACCTCGAACCCGGGCAACGGGTCTGCGACATCGGCTGCGGTTATGGTGCAACTGCCGAATGGCTTGCCGGACATTACGGTGTTTACGTCACCGGCGTCACCCTTTCGCCGGCGCAATTCAGGCAGGCGGAAGGGCGCGCGGCCCGGTCCCGCCTTCTCAACTTCATGCTCCAGGACTGGCTCGCGAACACGTTCGACGACGACACCTTCGACCATGTGACCGCCATCGAAAGTTCCGAGCACATGCCGGACAAGCAGCGATTCTTCGATGAAGCGTATCGCACCGTGCGACCGGGCGGGCGGCTTGCTCTCTACGCCTGGCTCGCCCGTGACCGGGTCCGTCCATGGGAGGAGCGCCACCTGCTGGAGCCGATCTGCCGCGAAGGCCGCCTCCCCGGAATGGGCACCGAAACGGATTATCGTATATGGGCCGAAAGGTCCGGCTTCATCGTCGACGGCGTCGAAGATCTCAGCCGGAGGGTCAGGCGCACTTGGTCTCTCTGCGCCGGCAGGGTCGCGAAGAAGCTCCTGACCCACTCGCACTACCGGCGCTACCTGCTCGACGCGCGCTCCAGGAATCGCGTCTTCGCCCTGAGCCTTCCACGCATCTGGCTTGCCTATGCCACGGGATCGATGCGGTACGGGCTCCTGACGGCGCACAAGCCGTCATGCACCGTCTGACATCAGGTCTGCCCCGTCGCCTTGGCAAGTTGTTCCGCAGCATCCGAGGCCCCCATGGCGCCGGCGAGCGCCTCGGCAGTGAGCCCGCCCGCATCGCGCGCCTGGAGATCCGCCCCTCGCGCGAGAAGGGCATCGACGATCTCGGTTCGGTTGAACATGGCAGCGATCATGAGCGGGGTCTTGCCGCCTTCACTGCGCCCATCGGTATCCGCCCCGCCGTCCAGCAAGCATTGGATCGTGGCCATATCGCCTTTGAAGGCAGCACCGGCGAGCGGCGTCTGCCCCCGATCATTGGCGAGTTCCGGATCGGCACCATGGGCGAGCAAAACCCGCACCGTATCTACATGGCCGTGGTAGCTCGCCAGCATCAGCAAGGAGTCACCCTTTTCGTTGCGCAGGTTCGGCGGCAACCCCATGCGCAACAGGTCCTCGAGCTCTTGGGTCTGCCCTGCCCTGGCATGCTGGAAAACACGCTGGGCGAAGGCGATGGTCTCCTCGTCCAGCTCCGGCTTGGGCGGTTCATTCTGCATCGTCACCTCCGAAGCGCTGTCGCACCGGTTCACGCCTCAGACGGCGGTCAATTTCCTGGCGAGGAGTTCGAGAACGGCTGGCCCGTCGACGCCCAGGGCAACCTGAACCGGCATCCTGCTGTCATCGATCGTCAACGCTCCCGCCGCCTCCACGGATCCTGTGTTGACGCTCAGGCGCAGGTCCTCAAGCCGGAAGAGCTCCGGCGCCAGGGCGAAGAGCATCACGCAGGGATCATGGAGGGGACGGCTCTCCTGATGTGCCTTCGTTTCGAAATAGGATTCGACGAGATCGGCCACCATGGACGCGAGCGGCTTTCCGGATGCCCGCAACGTCTCCGCGAAGTCCCGCGTGGCGCGCACCCGTCGGGTCACGTCCAGCGGCACAAGCACGAGGGGCAGGCCCGAGGACAGGACGACGTCCGCCGCTTCGGGATCGGCCCACAGGTTGAACTCCGAGCGCGGACCCACATTCCCCGCCTCGCGGATCACGCCGCCCATGGCGACGATCCGGCCGATGCGCCGGGCAGCGTCCGGCCTGTCGAGAATGAGATGGGCGATGTTCGTCAGCGGTCCGAGAGCGAATATGTCGACCGTTCCGGCGGGCTCATGGAGCAGGAGATCAGTCAGCCACTGGACAGCGGTCCGGCTCTCCGGCTGCCGCGAGGGTCCGGGCAGATCGACGCCGCCGATGCCGCCCGCGCCGTGGAGGTTCAGAGGCTCAGGTCCTGGCCGGGAAAGCGGTGCGGCAGCGCCCCGGAAGACCGGAATGTCTTCCCGGCCCGCGAAGGCGAGCAATCGGCCGGCATTGCGTGTCGCGGTTTCGATGCCGATGTTCCCCGCGACCGTGGTCATGCCCGCAATGGAGAACTCGGGCGAGGCGAGCGCAAGGAGGATGCCGATGGCGTCGTCGATGCCTGGATCCGTGTCGATGACGATCAGCCGGGGTTTTGCGTCGGGCATGATGGGGCTAGAAACCTTGCTGTGAGTCCGTTCGGCCGCTTATCCGATACCGAACGGGATTTGACCATAGCCACAGGTGCCCCGTGACTCTTTCAGCCTCGCTTCCCGACGACCTCCTGGTGAATGCCGCGGACGAGGTGACAATCCGTCAGGATCTCGTTCTGGTTGCTCTGGGCAAACGGCCCGCGGACATGATGCTGCGGGTCGGACGCCTGCTCGATGTCCATACGCGCACTTGGTTGGAAGATCAGGAGATTGCCATCCGCGGCCGGCGCGTTGCCTGGACCGGACCGGCAGGCACGTTCTCCGGAACGGCCGAGGCGCGGGTGGATCGAAGTGGTCTTGCGGCGGTTCCCGGGTTCGGCGAGGTGCACAAGCACATCGAGAGCTCGCATCTCACGCCCGAATACGAGGCAGCGCTCGTTCTTCCGCGCGGCAACACCTGGACCTGCGAGGCGAGCCACGAATTCTCGAATGTGGATGGCCCGCACAATCTCGAGTTCTGGTTCACCGCCCGGCGGCATGGCTCGCCCATGAAGATCTTCCCGCTGCCGGGATCGGCCGTTCCGCCGACGGCCTATGAATGGGGCGGCGGCTACTACGGTTACGATGAGCAGGCGGGTTTCCTGAAACAAACCCTCATGGTTGCCGGCCTCGACGAGGTCATGGATTGGCCCGCCGTATGGAACCCGGAAAATCCTTCGCATCAGCGTCTCTGGGGCATGATCCAGGCCACGTTCGAGCAGCGCGGTGTGGTGGAAGGCCACGGCGCGGGCCTGCGCGATCTCAACTCCATCAATGCCTTTGCCGCCGCGGGCCTTTCCTCAGACCACGAGGGCTGGACGGCCGAGGAGGTGTGGGACAAGCTGCGTCACGGCATCTTCATCGAGATCCGGCCGCATTCGATGCCGGAGATCATCTCAGGCCTTTTCCAGCGCGGTCTTTCCGACTGGTCGCAGCTCGCTTTCGCCACCGATGACCGCAGCGCATCGGACACCCTGCGCATCGGAGCGACGGACCACAACGTCCGCCTCGCCATTCAGTCGGGACTCGCTCCTGAAATCGCGATCCAATGCGTGACCATCAACCCGGCCCGTCACATGCGACTGACGCCCTGGGTCGGCAGCATCGCTCCAGGACGCTTTGCCGATTTCGTTCTGCTCGACGATGTGGAGAAGCTGTCCATCGTCGAGGTGTGGGCTGACGGAACGCCGGTATCGAAGGGAACGGATTATCTCGGGTCCCTGCCCGCGATCGACTGGCCGGACTGGGCGTCGAAGACGGTCAACATCCAGCGCCGGATCGAGCCGAAGGATTTCGCCATCGCGGCCGAACCCGGGCGCACGGCGATGCAGGCCGCGCTTTTGCGCCCGTTCCACTGGCACGACGACTTCATCACCATGGATCTTCCGGTGGAGAACGGCGAAGTTCAGCGGGATCCGGCCCGGAACGTCACAAAATTCGCCATCGTCGACCGCTTCTCGGGCAAGGGACTGATCTCCCGCATGTTCTGGCTCGGCTGCGGCCCGAAGACGCCCGATACGGCGGTGGGCTGCACCGTTGCTCACGACAAGCACAATCTCTGGATTGTCGGATCGTCCGACGAAGCCATGGCGATGGTGGCCAATCGCGTGGCGGAAATCGGCGGCGGCTGGGTTCTCGTCAGCCGCGGCAAAGTGCTGGCCGAGGTGCGCTACGAGATCGGCGGACTGATGACGCAGCGGCCAGCAGAAGAGCTCGATGCCGAGATGCGGCAGCTTTATGCGGAATCGGAAAAGATTGAATGGCTCTATGAGCCTACCTTCTCGCCGCGCTGGTATCCAGGCTTCCCGGAGCGGCTGCAGTTCGCGACGCTGACCTGTGCACCCTGGCGCTGGGTTCTGGTCGCGCCTTGCGAGGCCGCTCCGCAGGGCTTCGTCAATGTGGCGACCGGGCAGACGCACCCGGTCGTCTGGTAAGCATCAGGTTCCCGCGTCGATTCGGGTCATCTCGGCCCTGAAGGCCGTGGCGATCTGGCCTGTGTCGCGCAGGATTTTCTTGCGCTCCAGGCTCTCCACGTTGCGGCCGCGCATGATCCAACGGCCGCCGACCATCACGTCCTGAACGTCGGACGGCATGGCGGAGAACACCAGGGTGGCATAGATGTCGTAGACCGGTTGCATGCGTGGCGCAGACAGGTCGATACGGATCAGATCAGCCTGCTTGCCGGGTTCCAGGGAGCCAATTCGGTTGTCGAGACCGAGCACCTGCGCACCTTCCAACGTCGCCATGCGGATCACCTGGGCCGCCGGCATGGGCTTGCGGCTGTGACCGAGCAGCTTCTGGAACATGGAGACTGGACCGAATTGGCTGAACAGGTCGAGGGTGTTGCCGCTCATCGGCCCGTCGGTGGCAATGCCGACCTTGATGCCGGCCGCGCGCATGGCCTCGATGGGCGCGATGCCGCGCCCCGCCTTCGCGTTCGAGCGGGCGTTGTGAGCCACGCGTACATCCGCTTTGGCCATGCGCTCGATCTCGAAGGGGTCTATGTGCAGGCAGTGGGCCGCGATCAATCCGGGCAGCAGGAGCCCCGCCTTCTCGACAACCGCGACGGGCCGAAGACCGTGATTCCTGCGGCACCATTCCATTTCGCTGTCCATCTCGGCGAGATGGAGCTGCACCGGGACGCCGGGATGCGCCTCTGCCCAGCGGGCGACTCGCGCCATGATCTCGACATCGGTCGAATAAGGAGCATGAGGCGCAATGGACGGAACGATCCGATCATGGCCGGAGAACTCGGACACCAACTCCTCGACGAGTGCGAAACCCTCGTCGATGGTCTTGTGATCCGGAGGATCGAAGGTTGCTAGCGTCTGGCCCACGACGCCGCGCAAGCCCGCCGCATCGAGAGCACGCCCTACCTCGGTCTCATAATAGTACATGTCGGCGATCGTGGTGACACCCGCTTCGATGGATTCGAGCGCGCCGAGAAGGGTGCCGACGCGCACCATCTCGGGCGTCACGAACTTGCGCTCCATGGGCAGCACATAACGAAACAGCCGGTCGTCCACGTCCTCGCCGAGACCGCGAAACAGTGTCATGGCCAGATGCGCATGGGGATTGACCATACCGGGCATGATCACATCACCGTCGACATCGACGATCTCGGCGCCTTCGATCCGCGGCGGCTCGCCGAACCCCAGCGCCCTGATCGTGCTGCTCTCGACGTGGATCCACCCCCGTTCGATAACGCTCATGGTATCGTCAATGGGAAGCAGGCAGGCGTTCCTGATCAGGATCGATGCCATCACTCGCCTCCTTCAGTAGCGAGGATGGTGCATTGTTCCGGGACGGGCACGAGCGCGACTTGGGCACCTGCTTCCACCGGCATAGTCAGGCTGCCGTTGGCGACGAGGAGTCCGGCCGCAGTGTCGCAATGATACTGGTAGGCACGGCCGAGATAGGTCCGCAGGCCCAGGCGCGCCGGAAGGCCCTCGGCAGCAGCATCGGTCGACACCAGCAACCCATCCGGTCGTGTGGCGAGCAGGAAGGTGTCGGGGATCGCACCGAAACGACTCTGCGAAAGCCGCAACCGCATTCCTGACGTTTCCGCCGTCACGACATCGCCGTCACGTCCGACGACCTGGAACGGGATGATGTTCTCGAAACCGACGAAACGGGCCACGAAAGTGTTGGCCGGGCGGCGGTAGAGCACCTCCGGCCGGTCGAACTGCATGAGACGCCCGGCATTCATGATCGCGACCCGATCGGAGATCGAGAAGGCCTCCTCCTGATCGTGGGTGACATAGACGGAGGTGGTTCCGTTGCCCCGCTGCAGCTGGCGGATCTCGACGCGCATGTCGACCCTGAGCTTTGCATCGAGATTGGACAACGGCTCGTCGAACATCAGCAGCGGCGGCTCGATGACGAGCGCCCGAGCCAGTGCGACGCGCTGTTTCTGACCGCCCGAGAGCGCACTGGGCGCCCGGTCGGCAAGGGCAGAGAGGCCCACGCGCTCCAGCATCGCCATGGCTCGCTTGCGGCGATCGGAGGGGGCGATGCCCCGCTGCTTGAGGCCGAAGGCGACGTTGTCGAGGACCGACAGATGCGGGAACAGGGCGTAATTCTGGAAGACGAGCCCAATGTCGCGCTTGTGGGTGGGCAGTCGCGTCAGATCCCGCCCACCGAGCGAGATGGACCCGCTGGTCGGGGACAGGAAGCCGGCGATCAGGCGCAAGGTCGTGGTCTTGCCGCAGCCGCTGGCGCCGAGAAGGGACACGAGTTCGCCGGCCCGAACCGAGAGCGAGAGGTCTTCGAGAACCTTGGTTGTCCCGTAATGGGCGGAGACGGCGTTGATATCGAGGGGCTGTGTCACGGAAAGCTACTTCGCAAGAAAGGTAAGGCCGAGGGTCCGCTCCACGATGGCCATCACGGCCACGGTGAGGAACATCAGAAGGACGGATACGGAAGCGACCGTCGGGTCGAAGAACTGCTCCACATGGGCCAGGATCTGGATCGGCAGGGTGCTGATGCCCGGTCCGGTCAGGAAGAGCGAGACCGACACGTCGTTGAGTGAGGTGATGAAGGCGAGAATGAACGCCGCGATCACGCCTGCCCGCACATTCGGCAGCACGATGGTGAAGAAGGTCTTCACCGGAGCGCTGCCCAAACTGATCGCCGCCTCCTCGATGGAGAAGTCGAAGGATGCGAGGCTCGCGCTGATCACCCTTACCACGTAAGGCAGGACGATCAGCGTATGTCCGACGAGAAGCGCCAGGAAGATCGGCGCACCGGCTCCGACCGTCAGCGACTTCAGCAGAGCGAATCCGAACACGATCTCCGGCACCAGGATCGGAAGCACGAACAAGGTCCCGAGCCACTTAGGCAGCTCCACTCGGAAGCGGTTGAGCGCATAGGCGGCCGGAATGCCGATCAGGAGCGCGACGAACGTCGCCAGAAAGGCAATCTGAAGGCTTGTGACGATCGTCCGCCGGAAGGCGCTGATCTCGAATATGTTCTCGAACCAGCGCAGAGACAGACCTTGCGGCGGGAAGGTCAGGTACGTCGTATCGCTGAGTGCCGCACCGACCACGATGACCAGCGGCACCATCAGGAAGAGGTAGACCAGGGCCGCAACGACAATGAGAATGGGATGAGGTCTGTCGGACATCACGTGGCCATGGGGTTGATGCGGCGAGCAATGGAGCTCATCGCAAGCACGATGGAGATCGTGATCACCGTCATGATGGTGGCGATGGTCGAGGCGCCGACCCAGTCGAAGGACACCATGGCGCGCTGCTGCAGGAGCGTCGCGAGGACCGTCTGCCGCTCTCCGCCCAGGAGCTGCGGCGTGGCGTAAGCCGTGAAACTGCCGGTGAAGACCAGGACGGCGCCGACGATCAGCCCCGGCACGGCCAACGGAAGGAGCACCTGCCAGAACGTCGCCATGGGGGAAGCCCCAAGCGACGAGGAAGCCTGCAGCACGTCCTTGGGAATATTCTCCAGCACGCCGACCAGGGACAGGACCATGAGCGGCACGAAAAGATAGACCATGCCGACGATGACGGCGCCCTGTGTGTAGAGCATCTCGAGCGGTTCGTCGACGATGCCGAACCCGAGCAGGGTCTGGTTCAGGATGCCGTTGCGGCCCAGGATGATGAGCCAGGCGAAGGCCCTGACCACGACGCCGGTGAGCAACGGAAATACGGCCGCCACGATGAGCAGGCTCTTCAGCTTTCCGGGTGCCCGCGACACCACATAGGCGGTCATGAAGCCGAAGATCAGGGAGATGATCGTCGTAAAGGCCGAGATCTGAAGGGTCCGGAACAGGACAGTCGTGCGGAAGCCGCTATTGAAATAAGAGATGTAGGGGGCAAAGGCCCCACGCGGATCCATGAAGGTGCCGGCGATCACGGCCGCGATCGGCACGAACAGGAACCCGATCACGGCGAGCGTGGCGGGCGCGGTGAGCGCCCACCCGGTTGCGCCGCTGGGGCGCCAGAAACGTCGCGAGGTCATGATGGCAGAGTTACTTCCCGAAGACCTCGCTCCATGCGTCGAGCCAATCGCTCTTGGCCGCATTGAGCTTCTCGTAGTCGAGGCGTTTGAGCGACGAGATCATCTTCGGGCCATAGGTCCAGCGGGCGGCTTCCTCCGGTTTCAGCTGCACAGAGGTGGCAACCGGAGCATCCACGCCCCGCTCTGCCAGCGTCTGCTGGATTTTGGGATCGAGGATGAAGTTGATGAACTGGTGGGCCAGCTCGGGGTTCGCCGCGCCCTTGGCGATGTTCACCGTGTTGAGGGTGGCGTAGTCCCCCTCCTTCAGCTCGGCCCAGCGCACGGTCGGCACGGCCGCCTGGATCTGGGCCAGGGTGAAGTCCTGCGCCATGGCGACCGAGATCTCGCCGGTCGAGAACAGATTCACGAGCTCGGACCCGGTGTTGTAGTTCTTCACCACGTTGGGCTTGAGCTGCTCGAGAGCCTTGAAGGCCGCGCTCTCGTCCTTGTAGGGATCGACGCCGGCCTTGCTGGCGGCAACCAGGACGGTCATCGGACCGGCCGTGGTGGTGATGCCCGGCAGGGAGACGCGGCGCTTGAGATCGTCGCGCCACAGATCGTTCCAGGACGTGATCGGGGCCGAGACCTTCGCGCTGTCATAGATTATACCGACCCGGCCGATGGTATAGGCCGGCCCGAACTTGCCCTGAGGCTCCTTGGCGAGATCGTAGATGCCGTTGATATTGGGGATCTTCGAGCGGTCGACCGGCTGGAACAGGCCCTCCTGGATGCCGATCTGGGAATAGCTGTCGGTAAGGTAGACAACGTCCACGCCGCCACCGCCGCGGATCTTGATCTTGTTCAGGCGGTCGGCGTTGTTGCCCGTCTCGAACACCAGATCGCAGCCGCACTGGGCGCGGAAGGGCTTGAGGATGATCTCTTCCAGCTTGTCGCCGTTGAAGCCCCACCAGGAGATCGTCAGGGTCTTGTTCTGAGCCATGGCCGGGGTCGCTGACAACGCCGCCAGAACAAAGGCCAGGCTTGTAATCGGTTTGCGCCAACGCCCTACCATCTCAGGATCTCCTCAGTTCCATTGTTTCACGGCCGAAGGATACGGTGCCGATCCCCTATCCAAGGACCGGGACTGGCCTATAGCCACCACGCATTAACACAACCACGGCCTTGGGAAAGCCCTGCTCCGCCAGGACGCTGCCCACCTCATAGCCATTCTGCTCAAAAAATGCGCAAGTCGGAAAGAGCTTATTCAGCCACCCACCCGCCAGCGGCCGTCCGCTTGAGACGGGGTGTGCGCAGCACGCCGACCACGCGGTCTGGCCAGTACGGACCGGTGGCGCCAAGCTTCTCCCTCCACGCGTCGGTCTGGAGCATAGCGGCTCCGATCACCACCGGCTTGACTCCAGATTGTGCCAGCAACTCCAGCGCCGCCGCAATCGACCTGCCGCTGCTGATCACGTCGTCGACGAGAAGGACGCGCCTGTTCTCGATCAGGGGCAACATGCGCGGATCGAGATAAAGACGTTTGACCTGCTCCGGGCTGGTGATGGAGGTCATCGGAACCGAAAGCTCCTCCCGATACCAGAACTTGCGGGAGGTCCCGAGCGGGACATAGCGGCTCAGACCCAGCTTCTTGGCCGTGCCGCTGGCCAGGGTGAGCCCCAGCGTCGGCAGCCCAACGACCACCTCCGGCTCGAAGGGCCGAACCATCTCGCCGAGGCTGGCGCACAGGGCGTCTTCGACGGCGAACCCGGCTTGGTTGATGATGAGAGACGCAAGGGCGTGCTCCCCATCCGCCAGCTCCCGGATCGGCAGGCGCAGCTGACGGCCATCCTCGAACTCGGCAGGGAAGAACCCGCGATGCCCCTCCGCCGGCAGCCGCTCGAAGGTTCGGGGCGGATGAATTTCCTGCCAGAAATCGTGAGGCTGCATCGATTGTCTCTGCTCTTGGATTACACAGGATGATTGTGGCCTGTCCCTTGCCGGGTTATCGAACGATTCCGGCCGCAAATCCAGGACGACATCCCGATGCCCCAAAAGGACCTCATCCAGGCGGATCTCCCGTTCCTGCGCAACCTGCGCCATGATCTTCATGCCCATCCGGAACTGGGCTTTGAGGAAGAGCGGACGAGCGGGATCGTGGCCGGCCTGCTGGAGGAGGCTGGCCTTCGCGTCCATCGCGGCTTGGGAAGAACGGGCGTCGTCGGCACGCTTCAGGTCGGCAACGGCGCGCGGACCATCGGCCTTCGCGCCGATATGGACGCCCTGGCCATGCCCGAGCAGGCGGAGCGATCCTACAAGTCGAAATTCGCCGGAAAGATGCATGCCTGCGGACACGACGGGCATACGACCCTGCTGCTCGGAGCCGCTCGCCATCTGGCGAAAACCCGCAACTTCTCAGGTACGGTGCATTTCATCTTCCAGCCGGCGGAGGAAGGCAGGGGCGGCGCGAAGACAATGATCGAAGACGGGCTTTTCGAGCTCTTCCCCTGCGATGCGGTCTACGGCCTGCACAATATGCCGGGTCTGAGCACCGACGAAATGGCCGTCACTCCCGGTCCGCAGCTTGCCTCGTCCGATACATGGCTCGTGAGCTTCAAGGGTGTGGGCACTCACGGAGCCAAGCCGCATCTCGGTAAGGATCCGATCACAGCGAGCGGTCACTTCCTCTCCGCCCTGCAAACCATCGTCGGCCGCGTGGTCAATCCGTTGCAGCCCGCCGTGGTGAGCGCCTGTTCGATCCAAGCCGGAGATCCGCGGGCGCTCAACGTCATCCCCGATGTGGTGGAGATCGGCGGCACGGCGCGTGCTTACTCGGCCGAGGTGCGCGATCAGCTTGAAGTGGAAATCGAGCGGCTGGCGCGTGGCGTCGCCGCGATGTTCGGCATCCAGGCTTCCTATGAGTTCCGCCGCCGCATTCCGCCGGTCGTCAACCATGCGGACGCAACGGCCCGTGCGCTCAAGGCGGCTCAGGCCGTGTGCGGCTCCAAGGTCGTGACGGATTTCGAGCCGTCGACGGCAGGCGACGATTTCGCTTTCTTCGGAGAGACCGCGCCGGGCGCCTATGTGTGGCTCGGCAACGGGCCTGCCGTCGACGGAGCGCTGCACCACAACACTGCATATGACTTCAACGACGAAGCCATTCCCACCGGGGTCGCCTTCTGGGTCGCGCTCGTGGAGCAGGAACTCGCGCCATGAGGGTCACCGCCCTCTGACGCGATACGATTCCAATTCGTCCGCCGCAGCTTCAGTCCGGTCGCGACGCCTGCTTTTCTGGCGCTGTGGTTTCGCGCTCCTGCCGCGCCGGGACTTCTCGTCCTGTCTGCGGCGCTGCGAGACGGAGGTTGCGACAAGCTTTTCCTCGATCTTCGCATTGAGGCTTGCGCGCAGATCGACGACTGCCTCCACGTCCTCGAAGACTTCCGGATAGCGTTGAGCCAGCCAGAGCCAAGTCGTAGCGATCTTGACCCGGGCTTCCAGCTTCAGAAGATCCGTATTCACGCCGAACTCAGGCGCATGGACGCGACCATGCAGAGCATGCTGACGTGCCCAGTCGAGGAGGAGTTCGACGGCCAGCTGCTCACGCCCGTCGACCGGTGCCATGGAATAGGACAGGCGGTCGAGGATCGGCATGTCGACGGTGTCGAGAAGCGTCGCCAGTTCGATCATCTCGTCCATATCGGCCATGCGCAGATCCGGATGACCGGCAACGAGCGTGTCGTACAGATGGCGGAGGACACGGCCCAGCCGGTCGGTCTGCAACACCTGGCTTGCCGACAGCACCGTCTCCTGGTTCGGACGCACGAAAGCCTTGCCACGCAGTTTGGCGGCATCGCCATTCAGCGCGTTGCGGATGACGGTCTCGACCTGGGCATAGGCGCCCGTCTCGGGCAGCGCCGTCACGAGGCCTTCGTCATGGTGGCCGAAGCGCCCTGCCCGACCGGCGATCTGCTTGATCTCCATGGCGCTGAGCTGTCGCTCGCGCACGCCGTCGAACTTGCGCAGGGTCGAGAACACGACCCTCCTGAGCGGACCGATGTTCAAGCCCATCCCGATCGCATCCGTCGCGACAAGGATTTCCGCCTCGCCGTTGCGGAAGCGCGCGGCCTCCGCCCGACGGACTTCCGGCCCAAGTGCACCATAGACGGTTGCCACCGTGCGCCCGGCCGCGACCAGGCGCGTGCGCAGGTCGTGCACATCGCGGCGAGTGAAGGCCACGACGGCATCGCCCCGCATCAGCTTGTTGAGATTGGCCGGCACGCCTTCCACGCGCAGCTTGCCCTTGCGCTTCAGAATCTTCACCTCCAGCGGCTCGCCGGTCATGGCGAGCAGATGCTCGACGAGGGGGATGGCCTCCGGCGCCCCGGTCAGCACCACGAGCTTCGCAGGCGCTCCGACCATCGCCTGCGTCCAGGCCCAGCCGCGGCTCGGATCCCCTAGCATCTGCACCTCGTCGATCACGCAAACGTCGACGACGCGGTGCAGGTCCAGCGTTTCGATCGTACGGGCAATATGGGTCGCGCCTTCCGGCAGCACGCGCTCCTCACCGGTCACCATGCCGGCCGCGAGCCCGTCCTCGCTCATGCGTTCGAAGTGTTCCAGTGCGAGAAGCCGCAGGGGCGAGAGGATCTCGGCCGTCTCGGCCTCACGTGCGAGCTTCAGAGCCCCGTAGGTCTTGCCGGAATTGGTCGGCCCGGCAAGGAACAGGAAGCGGCGGTTCAGGGAGCGTGCGACAGGAAAGATCGCCGCATAGCTTTCGTATCCGGAGGCCTCGCGGATCTGCGCCTCGCGCAGATGCCTCAGCCGCCGGGCGGCAGCCCTGGACCGGTAATCGTCAAGTTTCTGCCGGAGCTTGCGTCCCGCACCCGCAGGACCGCCCTTATCGGAAGCATGGATTTTGTCGAGCTTTTCGAGAGCCGACTGGATCCCGCCGAGGATGGCCTGGCGCTCGTCCGAATCCTCATAGGCATCGAGATAGGTCTCGAGCTCGTCGCGCCAGCTCGCCAGTTCCTGCTCGCAGGCCGCAAAGGTCGCATCGCGCAACTCGATGAGCCTCGCCTCAAGCACCTCGGAGGCAGCCGCGAGCTCGGCGCGTTCCACGCGCGCCGGCGCAAGTGCGACGGCGGCCACTTCCAGCGGCTCGGCAAGAGCGTATTCGATGGCGATATCGACGGGAGCGCTGTCCGACAGGACCTGCATCGGCCGGCTGAAAACCGCCCTGTAACCCGCAAAGACACGCTCCGGCTTCCAACGCCCTCTTTCGATCCTACGAATATCTTCGACTATATAGATCCCGGTGTTCTTCCGAACGGCCGCGAGGATGCTTTGCCGACGCCGATGGGCAGCATCGTCCATCGGCTGGAAGGTGTCCTCGTCACGGGCGGTTCCGTGCGTTGGCCCCTTCTGCTCAGGCCCTTCGCCCCCTTGCGCGCGCCAGGCAGGAACCTGGGCCGCCAAGGCCGCGACGACCTCCGGATCGAACATCGGCGCCTCGAAGCTTCGTCCGCGCTTCTGAAAGGTTCGGCGCTCGGCCACCGGGATCAGCCCAGCCTCGATCCACCGCTCGCATTCGGCCACGCTGGCGAGCAGGATTCCGGGCAGATGATTGAGGCTGACGAGGTGTTTCGACTTCTTGGACATTCAGACTTTCACGTGCCGGAGTAGCCTCTTGCCACTCAGGCTCTGTTCATGAGCACCTGCTCGGGGTTCCGACTTCATGCCGAGATTAACACCGGAGAGGCGCAGATGTTTTGCAAGGGAAATGCTCGGTGCCGCCAGGATCAGCCCAGAAGCTCGGGAAGCATGACTTAAAGCCTTGAACGGCCGATTCTTTCTCCCTCTATGTGATGCCGGCAGCGTGCAATATCAAGGGACGTGCTGGCAAGCATCGGCCCCCTCCGCGCCGCTTGTCCCCAGGCGAGTTTCAGACCCGGCCTTCTCCGGTGAGATTCTTCCTGAGAAAAGACAACCCAAGGGCGGTCAAAAACGCTGCCTGCTTTTTGTTGGCCGCCCCGTGTCCCCCGTCATCGGGCTCGTAGAAGAGCACCGGCTGCTTCATCGCTTCGAGCTTGGCGGCCATCTTGCGGGCGTGGCCCGGATGGACCCGGTCGTCGCGCCGTGACGTGACCAGCAGCACCGGCGGGTACTCCCGGCCCTCCTGTAGGTTCTGATAGGCCGAGAAGCCCGCCATATAGGCCCAGTCCTCGGGCTTGTCGGGGTCTCCGTATTCGGCTACCCAGCTCGGGCCCGCCAGAAGGCGCGTATAGCGCCGCATGTCGAGAAGCGGCACGGTGCACCAGATCGCCCCGAAAAGCTCGGGGTAGCGGGTCAGCATGTTGCCGACGAGCAGGCCCCCGTTCGAACCGCCATAGGCGGCAAGCTGCTTTTCCGTGGTGACACCGCGCTTGGCGAGATCCTGGGCAATGGCGGCGAAATCATCGTGGGACAGGCGCTTGCCTTCGCGCATGCCGGCCTTGTGCCAGACCGCCCCGAACTCGCCGCCGCCGCGGATGTTGGCGACCACCCAGACATGGCCGCGCTCCAGCCAGGTCTTGCCGATGCCGCCGAGATAGCCCGGCGTCATGGAGACCGAGAATCCGCCATAGCCGTAGAGCACGGCAGGACGGGGATCCTGCTGCTCCCTCGGCCCGATCTGGTAGTAGGGAATGCGCTCGCCATCCACGGAGACGGCCTCGTGCCGGGTCACCTCCAAGCCCGAAGCATCGAACGCGGGCGGGGATTCCTTGAGCACCTCGATCCGCATGTCCTCGGTCACGAGGGCCAGTTTCGTCGGTTCGATGAAACTGGAGATCGACAGGAGAAACTCGTCTGTGCGCTCGAATATGCTTGCATCGAGCGACATGGCATGGACGGCCGCAGTCTCCGGAAGTCCTGCCAATCGCTCCAGCCGCCATGGCGTCCCAGGCGTCGCGAGCCAGATCTGGCTCGCCAGATTGTCGAGCACCGTGAGCACGAGCCGGGATTTTGTCGCCCAGAACCCGGCGAGCACCCGGCGCGGTCCGGGCTCGAACAGCACTTCGAAGGTCCGGTCGCCGGCCATGAAGCGGGAGAAGCTGATTGCGAGGAGAGAATCCGCCGCATAGGTCCGTCCCGGCAGGTGCCAGTCGCTCTTGAGCTTGACCACCATCCAGTCCTGCTCGACGCCGAAACGGGCATCGAGGGGCAAGTCGATACGCAGGGGATCGCCTTGCTCCTGCGCGAGATAGCTGATCCCCTCCTCGAAGGTGATCTGGCGCCGGTAGAAGATCCGCTCGTAGCCTGGTTCCAGGTCGACGGATGCCGAGATATAGATGTCGTTGTACTCGCCCTGGAAGAGCACGGGAGATTGGTGAAAGTCCGAGCCGCGTTGCCACAGCCGGACGGTTCGCGGATATCCCGACGCGGTCGCGGCATTCCCGCCGAGCGTCGTGGACACCAGCAACTGGTCCTTGTCGAGCCAGGCGGCACCGCCCTTGGCCTCGGGAAGGGCGAAGCCATTTTCGACGAAGCGCTTCTCGACGAGGTCGAACTCCCGGATCTCCACCGCGTCAGCTCCGCCGCGGGACAGGCTGACCAGTCCGTAGTGCTGCTCCGGCTGGAGTGTCCCACAGCCCTTCCAGACCCAGTCCTCGCCTTCCTCCTGCGCCAGCGCGTCGATATCGAGAATCGTCTCCCAGGAGGGTTGCGATGTCCGGTAGCTCTCCATCGACGTACGCCGCCACAGGCCGCGCACATGGTTCACATCCTGCCAGAAATTGTAGAGGAGACCGCGTCTTCGGGTGATGAATGGAATGTTGTCAGGGCGTGTGGAGATTTCGTAGAGCGCCTGCTGATCACTTTCAAAAGCGGGATCGCACAGGGCTGCCGCCGTGATCTCGTTGTGGGCGCGCACCCAGGCGAGCGCTTCAGGTCCCTCCACATCCTCCAGCCAGAGATAGGGATCGGGTTGCTCCTGCATCCGTTCGGCCATGATCGTGGTTTCCGTCTTCAGGTTGATGGTGTCGGGCGGGCGAGAATCGGTCTGAAGGATTATTGGTCAGCACGAGCCTTGGGCAACACTTTGCCCAGAACCGAACAGATCACCATCCGTTGACGATCATCGCACTTGAAGGGGCCGATATGGATCCGTTTGTATCCGCACTCGAAGACCTTGCCGATGCCCTTATGGCCGGAGAAGATCCGGAGCAGGTCCTTCCTGACATTGCCGGAGAGCACGACCTCCCGGTGCAAGCCTTGCGCAACAGGGCCGTGCGGGCGCTAGGCCCGTTGGATACCTACCGTCAACGTCAGGCGGAGTTGAAGAAGGAGCGGGAGCAGACCGCGCGGCGGCGCGACCCGGTCTTTGCGGGCGCCTCCTTCCTGGCCGCGGTCGCGAGCCTCAACCCGAAGCTCTCCGCCGAGGACCGGCAAGCCGAGATCGGGCGTCTGGCCGAGGAATACGATGTCGATCCCGCCGCCCACAAGGAAGCCATCGAGCGGCTGCGCCGGCGCTGATGAGCCATCGCGTCGCCATCGGGATCTAGACCTCATTCGCAGGCGCAGATTCCGGGATCGCCGGGACGGACGCCAGATCTGCCGGCTTCCGCTCCCGCGTCACCAGGCGGAAGAATAGCGGCACGAAGAGAATGGCCAGGAAGGTTGCGGCCAGCATGCCGCCGATGACGCCCGTCCCGACCGAGTGACGGCTCGCCGAACCTGCGCCTGTCGATATCGCGAGCGGCACGACGCCCAGGATGAAGGCGAGCGACGTCATCACGATGGGCCTGAATCGAAGCCGAGCGGCATCGAGCGCCGCGTCGTAGACGGTCTCCCCCGCCCTATATCGATCGGCCGCGAATTCGACGATCAGGATCGCATTCTTGGCCGCCAAGCCAATGAGGGTGACGAGCCCGACCTGGAAGTAGATGTCGTTCTCGATCCCCCGAAGCCAGATGGCGACGATCGCGCCGAAGACGGCAAAGGGCACGGCCGTGATGACGGCAAAGGGCAGAGACCAGCGCTCGTATTGTGCGGCGAGGATGAGGAAGACCATGACGAGGCCCAAGAGGAACCCTTGCGACCCGGTGCCGGCCGATTGCAGTTCCTGGTAGGCGGATCCCGTCCAGCCGATAGAGTAGTCGGACGACAGGGTCTGGGCAACGACCTGCTCCATGGCCGCAATGGCCTGGCCCGACGAGAATCCTGGCGCCGGGTTGCCCTGGATCTTCGCGGCCGGGAAGACATTGAACCGGTCCACCACGTCGGGGCCGACGATGCGGGTGGTGGTGAGGAGCACGTTCAAGGGGACCATAGTGCCGTTGTCGGAGCGGACGAACACGTGCTGCAGGTCGTTGGGAGACTGCCGGAACTCGGCCTCCGACGAGAGGCTGACCCGGTAAGTGCGCCCGAACAGGCTGAAATCGTTGACGTAGAGGCTCCCGAACGTGCTCTGCATCGTGTCGAAAATGGCCGAGATGGGCACTCCCAGCGCCTTCGCCTTGTCGCGATCCACATCGATGCGGTACTGCGGCACGCCGGTGTTGAAGGTGGTGGACACTCCTGTCACCTCCGGCCGCTGTCCGGCTGCCTGGATGACCCGCTGCGCCGCCTGCGCAAGGTTGTCCAGACTGCCGCCGGATCGGTCCTGCAGGTAGAATTCGAAGCCGCCGGTCGTGCTCAGTCCTTGGATCGGCGGCGGATTGAAACCGATGGCCACGCCGTCCCGAAAATTGGCATTGAGCGCCGCAAAGGCCGGGGCCAGGTTGCGGGCGTCGAGTCGCGGATCGGTGCGCTCCGACCAGTCCTTGAGGGACACGAAGGAGACGCCGGCATTGGTCTTCTGAGCGCCGGACAGGAGGTCGAAGCCCGCCAAGGTCACCACATCGGCGACCGCCGGGTTCTGCATAACGCCTTCCGTCACCTTGGTCGTGACCGCGAGAGTGCGGTCGAGGGAGGCTGCCGGCGGCAGTGCGGCCACGACGAAAACCGACCCCAGATCTTCCGCCGGCACGAGACCGCCCGGAACCCGCTCGAACAGCCACCAGGTGGCACCGAGCATGACCCCGATGAACAGCAGAGCGGCCAGTGCGTGCCGCAGGAAGAAGGCCGTACCGGCCGTGAACGTCCGGGTCACCCAGTCGAAGCCGCGGTTGAAGACGCGGAACGGCAGCCACGGCTCCCGGTGCCCCTCCTTGAGGAGGAGCGCGCACAGGGCCGGCGTGAGCGTCAGCGCGACGATTCCTGAGATCACCACCGACACCGCGATCGTGACGGCGAACTGTCGGTAGAGTTCGCCGGCGAGGCCGCCGAGAAAGGATACGGGGATGAACACGGCGCAGAGCACGAGCACCACGGCGATTACCGGCCCGCTGACCTCCTGCATGGCCTGGATTGCCGCCTCGCGGGGAGGCCTGCGCTCCGCAGTCATGATGCGCTCGACGTTCTCCAGCACGATGATCGCATCGTCCACCACGATGCCGATGGCAAGGATCATGCCGAACAGGGTGAGAAGGTTGATCGAGAAGCCGAGCAGATACATGCCCCCGAAGGTGCCGATGATGGACACCGGGACGGCGAGGAGCGGGATCAGGGTCGCGCGCCAGTTCTGCAGGAAGACGAAAACGACGAGCACGACCAGCACGATCGCCTCGACGAAGGTTCGCACCACCTCCTCGATGGAGACCTCGATGAACGTGGTCGTGTTGAAGGGCACGTCGTAGCGCAGCCCGTCCGGGAAGCGCTGCGCCAGGCGGTCCATGGTGGCAGCGACGGCATTCGAGACTTCCAGGGCATTGGCATCAGGCTGGAGATAGATGCCGATCGGCACCGTGGGAGCGCCATTGAGGGTTGCAACGGTCGAATAGTTCTGCGAGCCGAGTTCGACCCGCGCCACATCCCTCAAGCGAAGGGCTCCGCCGTTTACGTCCGAACGCAGGATGATCTGCTCGAACTCGCGTGGATCGGCGAAGCGCCCCTGTGTCGTGACGGAATAGGTGAAAGCCTGCTGCCCGGGACTTGGCTCCTCGGCAAAGCGTCCCGCGGCGAATTGGGCATTCTGATCACGGATGGCAGCGGCGATGTCGCCCGGAGTCAGGTTGTACTGAGCCACCTTGTCGGGCTTGAGCCAGATCCGCATGGAGTAATCGGATGCCCCGAAGAGCGACGCATCTCCGACGCCAGGCGTGCGGCGCAACTCGTCGATGATGTTCACCAGCGCATAATTGGAAATGTAGATCGTGTCGTAACGCCGGTCCGGAGATGACAAAGCCACGATCTGCAGGATCGAGGAGGACCGCTTGTTCACCGTCACGCCCTGGCGCCGGACCTCTTCGGGCAGGACGGCCGTCGCCCGCTGGACCCGATTGTTGACGTTGATCGTGGCCTGATCGGCATCCGTGCCGGTGCGGAAGAAGACCGACAGGCTCATGGTCCCGGAGCCGGTCGACGTCGACTGCATGTAGATCATGTCCTCGACGCCGTTGACCTGCTGCTCCAGGGGGGCCGCAACGGTTTCTGCAATGGTCTGAGCGCTCGCGCCCGGATAGGTGGCGGAGACCACGACCTGGGGCGGAACGATCTCGGGATACTGCGCGACCGGTAGGTTTCTCATGGCCAGCAGGCCGACGAGCACGATGACGATCGACAGGACCGAGGCGAAGATCGGCCTATCGATGAAGAACTTGGAGATCATGGCCGCGCTCCGGGGTGCTGCTCACCGGGTGAGCCGGTCGTCTGCGCAGCCTGAGGGTCCATCGGCACCGGCCTGACAGGCTGGCCAGGACGGACCCGGATGACACCATCGGCGACGATCCGCTCGCCTCCCTTCAAGCCACCTTGAACGACCCATCCCTCTGCAACTTCGGGCCCCAATCGGATCGGCACGGCCTGTGCGACATCGTTCTCACCAATGACATAGACCGAGGGACCCTGAGGGCCCTGGCTCACAGCCTGACGAGGCACGACGATCGCGTCGGGAAGCGTGATGCCGGTCAGGCGCACGCGAACGAACTGGCCGGGCAGCAACGCGCCGTCAGGATTCGGGAAAATCGCCCGCGCTTGGATCGTACCGGTTTGCGGATCGACCCGCTGAGCGGCCGTATCGATCCTGCCCGGTTGAGGATAGCCAGCCCCCTGCCCGAATTGCAGTTCGACGTTCAGATCCCTCTCCGAGATGGGCTTCTCCCGCCGCTCGTTAAGGGCACGGAAGGCCCGATTTTCCTCGTCGGTGTAGGAGAAATTCACATAGGCCGGATCGAGTTGGGAAATGGTGGTGAGCAGCGTCTGCTGCGCTTGGATGAGGGCACCGACCGGCGGTGACTCCAACGCCGTGATTCCGGTGGCCGGCGCCGTCACGGTCGTGTAGCTCAGGTTCAGCCTGGCATTCTGAACCTCGGCCTCAGCGAGCTGGACCCCGGCCCTGGCTTGGTCTCGCTGAGATCGGGCCTCCTCGAGCTGCACATCGGAGGAGACGCCGCGCCGGGCGAGCGGCTCGACCCGGTTGAAATTCTCCTCCGCTTGACGGAATGCCGCCTCGGCCTGCTGCAACTGTGCCTCCGCGCGGCTCAGAGCCACCTCGTAGGTTGCCGGGTCGATGCGGAAGAGCACTTGGCCCTGCGTGACCCGCGCGCCCTCCTCGAATTCGCGCTTGAGCAGGAGGCCGCCGACGCGTGGGCGCACCTCGACATCCCGAAATCCCGCAACGCGACCGGCATATTCAACCGGATAAGGCACCTCGCCCGGCTGGGCAACGACAATGCCGACTTGAGGCGGAGGCTGCGCAGGAGCACCCGAAGCCTCGGTTCGGACAGGCGCCTCGTGCCAGCGGTTGATGGTGACGTAAACACCTGCGGCCAGGGCCAGGCCAACCAGGACGATAAGAAGAATGCGCCTGACCAATGTGCCCTCCGGACTTCGTGAGGAGCTGCCCTCGTCGAGGATCGGGTTCGATCCCGCCATCAAGGGTGAGCGGCAGACGGCAGATCCCCAGCCCCTAGGCATGAACATCCTGGTCCTGCTGGAGTTCCGCGGCAACTCGCGGCCCGAAAGCGACTGAGTTACGGCACCTGCGGCACTTTAACCTGTGTTAACAAAATCTTTCCTTATGTCGGGTTCCTGACAGACGAACAGCCGCGCTCGGGTATGATCCGCTCCAAATACAAAATGAAGAATTCGCTGGGGGCACAATCATGGCCATCCGTACGCTGCCCGCTTCTTTCGAGAAGGCGGTGGGCTGCGCCGGACCCTGGAGTGCTTGATGAGAAGCAAGAAACAGAAACTTTTTTCCTCTGAACCTCGGCGCACAGCAAAGCTTGAGCGCGAACTCAAAGCGATAGAAGCGCAAATTTCATTCCTGGAAAAAGACACCCGTCTGGATCTCGCCGCACAGGACCATTTCGTTCTGTGGAGACGGCCGAACCTTTTTGCTCCCTGGCCATTAGGCCTCCAGCATTAGACGAGATCTCACTACCGAGCATCAAAGCACCTGCGTTCAACGCAGGATCACGTCTCATCCAAACCTTGAGAGCGGATCATGACCACGCGAAAACTGACTCAGGCGCCTCCCGACAAGGCGCGGGATCTCTTCGAGAAACTCCTTGCGACGTCCGACAGCGCCGTCAAAACCCGTGAACGTCTGTTCGCGGACCTCCAGGAGGAGTTGAAGCTGCTGGCCTCCCTCCAGGAGCAGCATCTCCTGCCGATTCTTCGCCGTCATGGGATGGACGACCTCGTTCGGCAGGCCGTCGACGACCATGAGCAAACCACCGCGCTGTTGGCGGATCTGGAACGCATGCCAAAGAGCAATGGCGAGTTCCTTGCCAAGGTGGCCGAGCTGCGAAGGGTGTTCCAGCAGCATATTCGCGACGACAGGAAGGAGCTTCTGCCAGCCGTGCTCAAGGTTCTGAGCGACGATGAAGCCGAAGCGGTCGCAGAAAAAGTGGAGGACGACGTGGCAGCATTCGACGAAACGAAGCGATCCGAGGCGCGCCGCGCCCGCGAACCGATCGACATGGTTCAGCGCGTCAATGACGATCTCAGCGAAACCGTCCGGACCGGAACGGAGAGCGCCCAGACCATCGTCCAGTCGATGCAACAGGTCGTGGAAAACAGCTTCGGATTGTTTTCTGAACTGGCTCGCCGCTCGACGGGTCAAGCGATGCAGATGTTCGCCCGACCCGGTGGAGAGACTCGCGGCCTCGCTGAACAGGCTTCGGACGAGATCAGGAGCGCGGCGCAGCCCAATGCCGTGCTGGCACAAGGTCTACAGGATGTGTCACGGGAATGGCTCGAGCTGAGCCAGAAGCGTCTTCAGATTAATCTCGAGGGGCTGAACGCCCTCGCCCGCTGCCGATCCATGAACGACTTCGTGACCGTCCAAAGCTCTCTCATCCGGGACAACCTGGAGCAGACCGTCGACAACAGCCGACGCATGGCGGAACTCACAATGCAACTGGCGGATGAAGCCACCCGGAGTGCAACGGCCGGGGTGAAGCAGTTCGCCCAACGCGTCAACCGGGCGGCTTGATCCTGACATGGCATAGCGGCCCCTGGCCATAAGCCAGGGGCCGCTATGCCGTTTGATAATTGACCGTCACTGCTGCTTTTCGAGGCGATTCAGGGCGATTGTCCAGCGGCGCGGCCAGAAGGCCACGACAGCAACGATGAAGGTGAGAAGAAGAAGCGCCACCATCATCTGGGCAACTCCGAAGATTGGGGCGTCCTTGGCGACGAACCAGCTCGTAACGACACCCGCTGCGAGCATCAATATGCGGACGGTCCAGCTGATCAAGTGTGCCTCCCTGGGCTCGAACGCTGTTCGATGTCTGTATGTCTGTCCAGATTAGCTGTCGAACGTGTCGATCATTATGGCACAGATCTCACCGGAAGCCTTGATCGGGATCAAAGCGTGAGCGGCTACGTCGAGGTCATCATACGACAGGCTGCGGGTGCGACAGAATGCAGAAGCGCTAAAGCGCCAAGCTGCCCCATCCTGAACATAGTGGTAAGTTTAACCTAAGTTAATCGCTCGAAGAAGCACATCGTGTGAGAACACTGTCGGAGGAAGCCATGGCGACTGATGTCGAGCGTTCCCATCTCCAGAAGAGTTCGAGCCGGGTGAATTGCTACTCTCCGGATCTTCTCCCCCTGCTCCAAACGGTTCTTTCCGATCTCGCCGATATCGACTTTGCCCATGAGAAAAGGCTCAATGCCATCAAGCACAGTTCGGCCGATGACGAAAGCAAGAGCCAGATGATTGCAAGACTGTGGCACGAGCATCGGGAACGGCGGGCTCCCTACATTCAGCAGCTCATCGGACTCAAGGAACGGATGGAGGCGACATACGACTGAGGATGCGATCGCTCCTCACCGGCGCGCGCCCGCTTCTACCGAGCGAGCACTCTTGCAGCTGCTTCGTCGTATCGACGGCCTACGACGCTCTTCCGACTGCCGCCGATATGGCACCGATATTGCTGGCAATTCGCGTCGCAGCATGGGACGCATCCTGAATGTTGGATGACGTTTCCCGTGTGACGGCACTCTGCGCTTACACGGCAGTCGCCGCTCCCACCACGTGGACCCGCATGGCTTCAACCGATCTGCGGATTTTCGTGAGAGCGTCGACGACGCTGTTCGATACGCTGCGAACGGCCTCGATTTCCGTGGCGATTTGCTCGGTTGCCCTGGCCGCTTGCGATGCGAGGTTCATTACCTCGCTCGCAACTACCGCGAAACCTCGGCCTGCCTCAGTGCTGCAGGCCTGCTACAGCCGATGTCGATAGGACGGAACTGCTCTGACGGAATTAGTCCTCGACGCGTCAGACCTGCATGCGTCGATAAATTGTGCTGCGACTCACCCCAAGCTGGCGAGCCGCAAGGGAGACATTTCCTCTGGCGGCACGCAGCGCATCCTGCATGGCCGTCGCAGTGATGGCTTCCAGGGTCGGTTGTGCTTTTGCCCGAGGCGGTGCGGCCGTCTCGGCGATCCTCCCGCCGGAGCGGATGTCCGGCGGCAGCGCATCGATGGCGAGCGTATCTCCCGGTTCGCAGAGCGCCAGCATGGCTCGCAGGCAGCCCACGAGCTGGCGGAAGTTGCCAGGCCATTCATAGTTGACGAGCTGCTCGCGGCACTCCGGCGTCAGGGCAACCCGCCGAGCCCCTGCACCAAGGGAGTTCCACAATTCGTCGATCAGATCTGCGCGGTCGGGGCGGTGACGAAGTGGGGACAGTTCGATCGTGTATTGCGCGATCCTGAAATAGAGATCCGACCGGAACGAGCCGGCCTCGACGAGCTCCCACAGATTCCGGTTAGTGGCGCAGATCAGCATGAAATCGACAGGGATCGCCCTTGCGCCACCGAGCGGGACGACCTCCCGCTCCTGTAAGGCGCGCAGGAGCTTCGTCTGCAGGGTGAGCGGCATGTCGCCGATCTCGTCGAGGAACAGGACACCCCCGTCCGCCTCGCGGAGAGTGCCCTTCGATCCGCCGGGCCGCGCTCCCGTGAAGGCTCCGGCCTGATAGCCGAAGAGCTCGGCCTCCATCAGCGTTTCCGGCAGGGCCGCGCAGTTGACCGCGACCAGCGGCTTGCCGGAGCGCCCGCTTCGCGCGTGGACGGCGCGGGCGAAGACTTCCTTTCCGGTTCCCGTTTCGCCCCGGATGAGAACGGGGACCGCTGCATCGAGCAACCGGACGGCGCGTGCCAAAGCCTGTGTGGTCTCAAGGTCGAAGATCGGAACCGGGGCGGACGACGGTACGGATCGTGTCGCGTGCTTGACGGGTACAGGAGCTTTCCTGAATCGGTCGAGGCGCCCCACGAGGGTTGTTCCGTTCTCCCTCCTGAGGCTGCCGTTGTCGGCCAATGCGGCCATGCGATCACGGAACAGATCGGACCATACGGCTTTGCCGATCGCATCGACCCGTCGGCCGATGAGCGCCAAACCATGCCGGTTGGCAGCCTTGAGTCGCCCATCCTCGAACACCAGGATCCCTTCCCGCGCGGTCCCGAGCATAGCCGGGTCCACATGGAGCCTCACCACGTCCGCGCCGCCGAAATCCTGTTCGAAAAGCCGGTGCTCGATCTGTTCGGCAGCCAATCTCACAAGGCCAAGCGCATGCGCATGGTGGGTCTCGGCGGGACCGGAGAGGTCCAGGACGCCCAGCACGTTGCCCTGCGGACCCATGATCGGGATCGCCGAGCAGCTCAGGATGCGGTTGCATTCGAGATAATGCTCGGCGCCCCGCACCTCGATGGGACATCCCTCGGCAAGGGATGTTCCGATCGCGTTCGTCCCGACGACCTGCTCGCTCCAGGGAACTCCCGGCCGCAAGGCAACCTGGGCCGCCCGCTGGGCAAAGTCGAGACTCCCGATGGTGTCGAGCACGAGGCCGGACGCATTGGTCAGGATGACGATGCTGTCAGTGGCTTGCGCATCCGCATAGAGCGCTTCGACCTCCGGCCGGCAGAGACGCTTGAACGCCTCCGCTTCCTCTGCCGTGAGCGCAAATTCGTAAGCCGTCATCGGCTCCGGGAGCGAATTGGCCCTGCCCTCGAGGCCGAGGGCCTGACAGCGCGTCCAGGAGCGGAGAATGGATTGCGGGACCAATCCGCCGGGAACGGCTTTCTGAGAGAAGAAATGCTGGCGGGCATGCTGGATCGGATCCGGCTTCAATTGGCGTCCTCCCATCCCGGTGTCGCAAATTGCAACAGGTGCTGCAGATGCGTTTCTTTCCGCGACACGATCCATGATAGGCAAAGCTGAGGCAAAAAGAAGTCATCGAAAGAACGACAGGCCAAGCCGCAGCACCTCTCTTTCGGCTCAAGAACTTACCGCGACGCAAAACCGAATATTGCCGTGCAGGCGCAGGTTGGCACGGAAATTGCGTGGACCGGCTTGTTCATCCAGGGAGGAAGCCAATGAACAAGCCAGAATTTCTTAGCGCCTCGCATGCCCCGTTCAAGGACCGATACGGCAACTTCATCGGCGGGCAGTGGGTCGAGCCGGTCAACGGCCGCTACTTCGAGAACACCTCGCCCGTCACCGGCAAGGTCGTCTGCGAAGTCGCCCGCTCGGACAAGGACGACATCGAGAAGGCGCTCGACGCCGCCCATGACGCCAAGGATGCCTGGGGCAAGACCGCTCCGGCCGAACGGTCGCGGATTCTCAACGAGATAGCAAACCGGATGGAGGCGAACCTCGACACCCTCGCTCTGGCGGAGACCTGGGATAACGGCAAGCCGATCCGCGAGACGACAGCTGCCGACATTCCGCTCGCGATCGACCACTTCCGATATTTCGCCGCCTGCATCAGGGCTCAGGAAGGCTCGGTCGCCGAGATCGATCACGATACGGTCGCCTACCACTTCCACGAACCGCTCGGGGTCGTCGGGCAGATCATTCCGTGGAACTTCCCGATCCTGATGGCGGCATGGAAACTCGCACCCGCTCTTGCGGCCGGCAACTGCGTCGTCCTCAAGCCGGCGGAGCAGACGCCGGCTTCGATCCTGGTCTGGGCCGAACTGGTCGGGAACCTGCTGCCGCCCGGCGTGCTCAACATCGTCAACGGCTACGGGCTCGAAGCCGGCAAGCCCCTCGCCTCCAGCTCGCGCATCGCCAAGATCGCCTTCACGGGCGAGACGACCACCGGCCGTCTGATCATGCAATATGCGAGCCAGAACCTGATCCCGGTGACGCTCGAACTCGGCGGCAAATCGCCCAACATCTTCTTCAACGACGTGACGGCCGAGGACGACGATTACCTGGACAAGGCCATCGAAGGCTTCGTGATGTTCGCCCTCAATCAGGGCGAGGTCTGCACCTGCCCAAGCCGGGCACTGATCCAGGAATCGATCTATGACGGCTTCATGGAGAAGGCCCTCAAGCGGGTCGAGGCCATCAAGCAGGGAAGCCCCCTCGACCCGTCGACCATGATCGGCGCGCAGGCTTCGAGCGAGCAGCTGGAGAAGATCCTCAGCTACATCGACATCGGCAAGCAGGAGGGCGCCGAGGTGCTAACGGGGGGCGAGCGCAACACCCTGCCGGGCGAGCTCGCCGGCGGCTATTATGTGAAGCCCACAGTGTTTCGCGGCCACAACCGGATGCGCATCTTCCAGGAGGAGATCTTCGGCCCAGTCGTGTCCGTCACGACCTTCAAGGACGAGGAGGATGCACTGACGATCGCCAACGACACCCTGTACGGCCTCGGCGCCGGCGTCTGGACCCGCAACGGCAACCGCGCCTATCGCTTCGGCCGCGCCATCCAGGCGGGCCGAGTCTGGACGAACTGCTACCATGCCTATCCGGCCCATGCGGCCTTCGGCGGCTACAAGCAGTCCGGCATCGGCCGCGAGACGCACAAGATGATGCTCGACCACTACCAGCAGACCAAGAACCTGCTGGTCAGCTACAGCAGCAAGGCCCTTGGCTTCTTCTGAGAGCGCCCGTTTGGACCGGAGCGCAGTCCGCTGCGCTCCGGTTTCCCATCATGGGAGGAGCCATGACCACCGATATATTGCGCGTGACGGCCACGCCGGCCGCGCTCGATCTGATCGCGACTCTTCAGACCGAGTACGGCCCGGTGATGTTTCATCAATCCGGCGGCTGCTGTGACGGATCCTCGCCCATGTGCTACCCGCAGGGCGACTACATCGTCGGGGACGAGGACGTGCTTCTCGGGACCATCGGTGGGGCGCCGTTCTATATGAGCCCGTCGCAATACGGGTACTGGAAGCACACTCAGCTGATCATCGACGTGGTGCCCGGCAAGGGGGGCATGTTCTCCCTCGAGAACGGCCGCGGCATCCGCTTCCTCACCCGGTCGCGCCTGTTCACGGACGAGGAGGCCGCAATCCTCAACCTCGCAGGGACGTCGCCCTGAGCGCCAGCGCTCTTGAAGCGTCAGACGGTCTTCAGCCAATTACCTGCTCTGGGGCTGTGTCCGAAGCCTGCACTGATATCCGACGAAACACTGCGGATTATCAGCCGTTGGCACCCATGCCGGCTCGATCGTTTCCCCCAGCGCGCAGGAGTTCGTGCCGCTCACATATCTGTCATAGGTGTAGGTCCCCGTGCCTAATACGACCGAGCCCTGAGCCGCGACGATACCCGCGGCACGAGCGCAGCTCATACTCGTGCTCACGGGCCTGCTTTGGGACCAAGCTTCGGTGACCATCAGCAGTAGGGGAAGTATTACAGCCAGCTTCAGCATCGAACCAACCCATATATGACGGGAGAATTGGAAGCTTGGGCTTACCAGCAACCGGGTCAAGGAACCTGTCATTCACAGGATCGTCATCTCCCGCTCACTGTGGGTCAAGCGCGACACCGGGGCTCAAACGGGCGGTATGATCAAGGTACCGACGATCCTGTCTGAATCTTGAAACTGGATCCTGTCAGACCAGTTCATGTCGAGCCAGCCGGTCTGTCACGACCATTTCGTCCCTTCAAAATCGGAGATCGTCCTATGCAGCAGCGTCAGCTCGGTCAATTGCACGTATCCGCCCTCGGTCTCGGCTGCATGGGCATGTCCGAGTTCTATGGCAGCGGCGACGAGCCTGAGTCCATCGCCACGATCCATCGCGCTATCGAGCTTGGAGTGACCTTTCTCGACACCGCGGACATGTATGGCGTCGGCCGCAACGAGGAGCTCGTCGGTCGTGCCATCACGGGTCGGCGCGATAAGGTGGTGCTGGCCACCAAGTTCGGCAACGTGCGGGGCCCGAATGGGGAGCGCCTCGGCATCAGCGGCAAGCCCGACTACGTGCGCCAAGCCTGCGAAGCGAGCTTGAAGCGTCTGAATGTCGAGACAATCGATCTCTACTACCAGCATCGGGTCGATCCCGAGACGCCGATCGAGGACACGGTCGGCGCCATGGCCGACCTCGTGCGCGCAGGCAAGGTGCGTTACCTCGGCCTGTCGGAAGCCGGCCCCCAAACCATCCGGCGCGCGCATGCGGTTCATCCCATCACCGCATTGCAGACCGAATATTCCCTGTGGAGCCGCGATCCGGAAGACGAGATCCTGCCGACGGTGCGCGAACTCGACATCGGCTTCGTGCCCTATTCGCCGCTGGGCCGCGGCTTCCTTACCGGGCAGATCAAGAGCGTGGACGATCTCTCAGACGACGATTTCCGCCGGAATTCGCCCCGATTCCAGGGCGAGAATTTCCAGAAGAACCTCGATCTCGTACGGGAGATCGAGAACATGGCCAGGGAGAAGGGATGCGCCCCCTCTCAGCTCGCACTCGCCTGGGTGCTGGCGCAGGGCAACGACATCGTGCCGATTCCCGGCACCAAGCGCCGCCCCTATCTCGAGGAGAACGTCGGCGCGCTGGACGTCAGGCTCACCACGGACGACCTGGCGCGCATCGACCGCATCATCCCCCCGGGCGCCGCAGCCGGCACGCGCTATCCGGAACCGGGAATGAGGATGGTGGGGCTCTGAAGCGATGTGGTCGTTGCCGCTCGACTTGGACAGTACCGGCGACGCGGGCGGTCGTACGTCGGTACGCTTCGGAGCAGCGGGACCTTCACGGAGTGATCATGGGCGTCCGGAATCTGACTGCCCACCCTTCGTCTGGAGGGAGCAAGCGTCCAACTGCTAAGTCGTTGAAAAAATGGCGACTCCGGTAGGGCTCGAACCTACGACCTGCCGCTTAGAAGGCGGCTGCTCTATCCAGCTGAGCTACGGAGCCATCCGGCCGAGGGCCCTGCCCTAGTGGGTCCAGGGGCCGACGCGGTTGAACTTGAAGTTGTCGGAATAGGAGATCGTCCGCCGCTTGATCTCGTGAGGCTCCTCGACCCGGTAGGCGATGCCCTCGCGCTCGGCATAGGCCATGGCCTCTTCCTTGGTGTCGAACCACAGGCGGAGCTGCTGGCGGGTATCGCCCGAGCTGGTCCAACCCATCAGGGGCTCGATCTCACGGGGCTTGTCCTGCTCGAAAACGAGAAGCCATTGCTTGGTCCGGGCCATTCCGGACTGCGTTGCGGACTTGGCGGGCTTGTAGATCCGTGCAGGCATTGGTTTTGGACTCTCTCCAAGACTCATCCGGTGAAGATGGTCGGGGCGGCAGGATTTGAACCCGCGACCCTCTGCTCCCAAAGCAGATGCGCTACCAGACTGCGCTACACCCCGTTATCCTCAACAGATTGGTTTCTCTAACGTTCTGGGAACTGAAGCGCAAGGGCTCCGGTTCCGATATGGGACCAAAATGGGACCGTCGGGACCAGAAGCTCTCGGGGAGGTCCGGTGTAGGTTCCGACTCCGTTCCATCCCAGTCTCCCGACCCTGGGCCGGATGGGCCGACGGCGCCGGCAGCCTGCCATAAGACCTCAAGACGGCACATCGTCATCAAGGGTCCCTTCCTCGACAACCAGGGAGAGGGCAAGCCGCATCACCGTCTGACCGGCCTCATCACGGATGTTGACGACGAAGGAGCGAAAGTTTTCATTCGGGAGGGCATCTCTCGCCATGTCAGGGAGAGCCTTCTGAGCCTCCAGCTTGGCCGCCTGGACATCCTGCAGATCGAGGCCGTTCTCATCGGGGACATACTCCTCCCCATCGAATGTGTCGAAGAAGAAGCGGGGCATCGGCACTCCAAACCAGCAGGATTATGGCTATCAACCGGGGAGCGCAGCCTTTGTTCACGCGCTCAAGTCTTCCCACCAACTTGATATGACACGTTATTTACTTTCGCGATTAGCACTCGACGAAGTCTTACCTGTCATGGAACGGCAGAGGCTCCAGCAAAGTTGATGGTTTTGCCATCCCCCGGGACGGCCTCAGCATCTTCGAGTTGGTCAAGGAGTTACCATGCCCACCGTCATCGCCATTGAAGCCAAGCCGGTCGAATTCGAAGACTTCGACAGCGGCTTTCTTCATCTCTACCTCGTCAAGACCGAAACCGACGAGCAAGGTCGCGTGATATCCGAGAAGGTCATCCGCGGCTCCCGCGAGAACGATGACGACCTTGGGACGATCGCCGGGGCGGATCTCGCAACGTCCCCCGACCGGCGGGGATCGGACACGCCCGAAGAACGGCATCGTACGGTTCTGGATCTCGGCGGAAGGGATGCCAACGATGTCTGGCAGGTCATGGTCCAGCATGCTGCAAACATCGACAAGGCCGATCTGCGCTATAGCTTCGATATCGTCAGAGAACTTCCCGGCTACGACCTGAACAGCAATTCGGTCGTCGCATCGGTCCTTCATTCCGTCGGGCTGGACTGGACCAAAAGCCTTCCCGTCGGCGTCAGTCGATCCGAAGCCCCTCTCTACGGCCAGCTCCAGCACATGAATGTGGACGACGCTCTCTTTGGGTCGGCGAACAACGACAGGATCTTGGGGGGTGTTGGGAACGACCGGCTTTACGGCCGCGATGGAAACGACCGCCTCTATGGGGAAGACGGCAATGACCGCCTCTACGGGGAAATCGGTATCGACACCCTCTATGGAGGAGACGGCAATGACAGTCTAGCAGGCAAGGCTGGCGACGACCGCCTCTACGGTGACAGTGGCGATGACCGTCTTTATGGCAGTTCAGGGAACGATGTTCTGAGTGGCGGAAGTGGCAATGACCGCTTGTACGGCAGCATCGGAGTCGATGTTCTGAGCGGTGGAAGCGGCAACGACCGACTCTACGGCGAGGCAGGCGCGGACAATCTTCGTAGCGGCTCGGGCAAGGATGTGTTCGTCTATAACGCAATGCCGACAGACCCGGCAGAGGTAGACACGGTCCGAGACTTCTCCGTCGCTAATGACACTTTCTGGCTGAACAACAGGGTTTTCACAGGTCTAGAAAACGAAGGTCAGTTGAAGTCCTCGGCGTTCTGGACCGGAACACAGGCGCATGACGCTACGGACAGGATCATCTACGACCGCGGCAACGGCGTGCTCTACTATGATCAGGACGGCACGGGCGCGACCGAGCAGGTCGTGGTGGCGAAGCTCTCCACAGGGTTGAGAATGACCAACCTGGACTTTCTGGTTATATAACCTGCGTCGAAGGAACAGGGCCAGCCAGAGGGAGCGCGGCCGCCAGCCTGCTGCAGGGGGCTCGGCCGGTTCGCTCTCCCATGGCTACAGCACCTATCCCGACGGTTCCTTCTTCCGAGGTGTTCCATACCTCCCATGACCACGGACAGGGTCCTTCCCTCCTTCGAAGATCAGGCCATAATCCCAACTCCGATCCAGGTTTGCCCCTACGGATCGAACCTCAGCGCCAACCATTGGGAGGCGCTTCTTTTTTGACCTAAGTGTCCGGCAGCACCACTGTACGTGAGCCTGACAGTTCCATGACCATCTTCGCGCCAGCTTCGGCCTATAGAAGAGCCCCTTCCTCAGATGCAGGATCGCAAGCATGAGCCATCGGACACCCGAGCGTCGATCAAGGCCGCGCCATCTCACCCATCTGGAAGGGTGGATTGCAGGGCACGCCGCTCAGGAACCGATCGGTTGCACGGTGTGGGACCTGTCTGAGGTCGGTGTGCGTCTCATCGTAACCCCACCCGCCGATGTTCCCTTGGAATTCGAACTTCAGATTCCATCTGAGGACGCGAAAGCAATGGTTAAGCTGGTTTGGACGACCGGGGTGCATTACGGGGCCCGATTTATGGACTAGCGTATCGCACAACCTCGAAAGGCCTGTCAGCAACAGGCCGGACCACGCTCGTCAAATGGCGAGCGCGCGCCTTAGAGAGAATGCTCCAGGTCAGATGGATTGATCGGCAATCCCGCAAAAGGCCCGTCACGCCTGCAGGGCAATCTTCCCAATCAAGCATGAATCGGGCAAAGGACCGCGTTCCGTTACGGAGCAATCACTTCCGGCCGTCATGAACGGGATGAGCAGCCATGAGAATCTACCGTCTCTTCAACAAGCTGAAGCGGCCGCGCAGCTACGCGGGCCGGGTCCTGCTGATCTGCTTCGCCGGAACTCACATTCCTCTCATCACATTCGCGATCTGGGCCGTGATCAAGAATCCGGCTTTCGGCCGGGAGAGCTGGGTGGACCTTCTCGTTCTGCTCCTCGCGACCCTCGTCGGCACGGCGATCACCTTCTTCCTCGTCCACGGCATGCTGGAGCCGGTGCGCGCGGTCTTCCAGGCTCTCGGCGACTACCGTCAGAACAAGCAACTGCCCGCCCTGCCCCGCAACCTTTCCGATGAAGCCGGCATGATGCTCGATCAGGTCCAGGACACCCTGGAGGAACTGGATCTGACGCTGAACAACCTGGCGAGAGCCGCAGAGACGGACCCCTTGACCGAAATCGGCAACCGGCGCTGGCTCGTCACTCGCGCCGAGGAGCAGATCGCCCGCGCACTAAGGACGCAAACCCCGCTTTGCGCCGTTCTCTTCGACCTAGACCGCTTCAAAGCCATCAATGACCGCTATGGTCATGCGAAAGGCGATGCGGTTCTCGTCGGCGTGGCACGGTTTGTGAAAGGGGAATTGCGGACGTCCCATCTCTTCGCTCGCACTGGCGGCGAGGAGTTCTGCATCATCCTGCCCAAGACCTCGCTCAACGAGGCGGTCGCGCTTGCGACAAGGATCCAGAAGGGCCTGTCCGGCCAATCGATCGCCCGGCTCGATCCGGGCGTGGTGACGGCAAGCTTCGGCGTCGTCGAGCGGGAAGCGGATGAGAAGGATCTCTCGAGCCTGTTGCGGCGGGCGGACGACCTGCTCTACCGGGCGAAGAACGACGGGCGCAATCAGGTGGCGACCTCGACGCCCGCGTAGGCGCCGGCGTTGTCAGAATCCGTTGACGGTGCAGCGTTGATCGCCGGATGTCACGTCGTCCGTGACGGCCCAATGGATGATCTTCTCGTTCTCGTCGATCTCCAGGATCATCTCGAGAACCTTCAACTCGGCATAGACGCCGAAGAACCCGTAGCGGCGTCCTCCCCAGGAGGGAATGCTGAAGCGGTCGATTTCATGGGTCATGGCCCGGCATTGGGCCAGAAGCACGTGAATCGCCTCGACCGAATACTTCACCTGCAGGGCTGGGGAGAGGAGCCCATGGAGGGCGCGGGCGTCCTCGGCATTGTAGGCACGAAGCAGCTCCTGAGAAACGTTCATCAGGGCGTGCGGGCCCACCTCCGCCACCGCGGGGATCGGGAGAAAAGCCGCAACCAGGGACGCGGCCATGGATCCTGGCTTCTTGAACATTCAGGCTGGATCACCGCTTGAAGATCGGGTGCTCCACCCGGTCGCCCGGCTTGATCCCAAGCCTGGCCGCCGTCCCGGCATTCAGCTCCAGGACGGAGAGAACCGGCTCGCCGGATGGGATGGTGCGGGTCGAGAGCGGTTCCGTGTTGGCGGCGATCCGGGCGATCGTTCCGTCGGCGCGGATGAAGAGCATGTCGAGGGGCAGATAAGTGTTCTGCATCCACATGGACACGGGCTCGACCCGGCCGAAATCGAAAAGCATGCCCTGGTCGGCCGGCATGGAGCGGCGGAACATCAGCCCCTGCGCGCGGTCCGCATCGTTGCGGGCGACCTCGACCCTGAAGGTCTGGCGCTGCCCGCCCTGGGTGGCGATGGACAGGCTCTCCAACGCCTGCGCATACGCCACGCCGGCGATCAGAACGAGAAAGGCCAAGGCCGAGAACGCCGGCCGGATACGCGACGGCACGGGGAGACCCATCAATGGGAGTGCGGCAGGGCCATGTCGGCCAGACGGACCTCGGCGGCCATGAGCCCCTTCGAACCGTCGCCGAAGCGAACGAAGACGCGCTCGCCCGGCTTCAGCTCGGCGATGCCATAGCGGCGCAGGGTTTCCATATGGACGAAGATGTCCGGCTTGCCCTCGCCTTGCGTCAGGAAGCCGAAGCCGCGCAGGCGGTTGAACCACTTCACCACCGCCGGCTCCAGCCCGCTGGTCGGCACCACCTGGACATGGGTCCGGGGCAGCGGCAGCTCGGAAGGATGCAGCGCCGTGGATTCGTCGAGCGAGAGGATACGAAAAGCCTGGAGGCCGCGCGGACGCTGAACCGCCTCGACGACGATGCGAGCCCCTTCGTTCGCAGCCTGATAGCCGTCCCGGCGCAGGCAGGTCACATGGAGCAGAACATCGGGCATGCCGTTGTCGGGAACGATGAAGCCGAATCCCTTGGCGACGTCGAACCACTTGATGCGGCCGCTGACCTGGACGAGCTCGAGAGCGCTCTCCTCCGGGGTCGGCTGAGCGACCTCGCGGCGGCCCTGATCTAATGAGGAATTCTCCTCGCGGAGACTGAAAGAATTGGAGCCGTAATCGCCAGTCATGAAATTACCCGAACTCGAATCATGAACCCGATTCTTAATAAGAGGATAACATCGTCCTGAATCAGGGGAAGCCAGAAACGCGCTTCAAAGGGCGATGAAATTTTCGGCATCCTGCATGTTCTTGAAGTTACGACACAAATACTGAAAAGACCGAGCCGATCTCCGCATGGATCACCAGATCGGCAGCCTCGTCCAGGGGTGTCGGCTCCCGATTGACGATCACGAGCCGCGCCCCGCTTTCCTTGGCGAAGGCCGGAAAGGCCGCCGCCGGATAGACGACCAGGGACGAGCCTGCGACCAGAAACAAGTCGCACGACGCCGTCAGCTTCTGGGCCCGGCGCATGGGCGCCTCCGGCATGGACTGTCCGAACGAGATGGTTGCCGATTTGAGGATTCCGCCGCAGATCCGGCAATCGGGCGGATCGCCGTCCAAATCGAAACATCGCCTCACCCAGTCGAGCTCGTGCCGGCTGCCGCAGGACAGGCATTTGGCATAGGTGCCGTTGCCGTGCAGCTCGATGACCTGGTCCTCGGAGAGGCCCGATTCCTGGTGGAGTCCATCGATGTTCTGGGTAATGACAGCCGGCATACGCCCAGACGCGACCAGGGACGCGAAAGCATGATGCCCCACGCTCGGACGGGCATCCTTATAGAGATCGTCCATCGCGAATTTCCGGCGCCACGCCTCGCGGCGCGCCTCCGGGCTCTTCAGGAAGAGATCGAAAGAGATCGGCTTGTGGCGCATCCAGGGACTGCCGGGAGAGCGGAAGTCGGGGATGCCGCTCTCGGTCGAGATCCCGGCTCCCGTGAAGCCCGCAACGACACGGGCGTCTTGAATCATGGCCTGTAATGTGGCGATTGACGCGGCAAGGCTCTCGGTCATGCCACTCAGATAAGGCCGACGGCCCGGGAGGGAATGCTTCACCCATGAGACAAGCAGAGTTGACCGCCAGTGCCTCCCAAGCCCGGGCCTCCCGGCGCTGGGACGCGATCGACGTCGCCCGCGGTCTCGCGATCGCCGCCATGATCGTCTATCACTTCAGCTGGGACCTGAGCTTCCTGCAGCTGATCGGGACGAACATCCTGCAGGTGCCGGCTTGGCGCTGGTTCGCCCGTGGGATCGCGGGATCGTTCCTGATGCTTGCAGGCGTCGGACTGGCGCTGGCGCATGCCCAGGGCTTCCGGCGAGCGCCCTTCCTGAAACGCCTCTTGAGAGTCGGCGGCGCGGCCTTGGCCGTGACCGTGGTGACGTACTTCGCCTTCCCGGAAAGCTATATCTTCTTCGGCATCCTGCACTGCATCGCCGTCTCGAGCGTGCTCGCCCTGCCGTTCTTGCGCCTGCATCCCGCTCTGACTCTCGTGGTGGCGGTGTTCTGCCTGATCGCGCCTTGGCTTTTGACGAGCCCGGCCTTCGATGCTTCCTGGCTCGGCTGGCTCGGCCTCGGCGCCTCAGATCCGGTCACCAACGATTACGTGCCGATCTTCCCCTGGTTCGGGCTCGTGCTGATCGGGGCGGCGGCCGGGAAGCTGCTGGCGCGGCGGGAGACGCTCGGCTTGGCGCGCTGGCGGGCCGAAAGCCCGCTCTTCAAGGCGTTGGTATGGACCGGGCGCAAGAGCCTGCCTATCTACCTGACCCATCAGATCGTCCTGCTCGGCATCCTCTACGGCGTCGCGCAGATCGTGGGCCCGAGTCCGACGGCGGCCTGCCGTCAGATCTGCCTGATGCAGAACGGCAATCCCGCACTGTGCCCCTCGGTCTGCTCCTGCATCCTGCGGCAGGTTCCGGAACAGGATCTCTGGCAGAGGCTCCTTGCCAACAAGGCTGACGCCGAGGACAACACGCGGATCTCCCGCGCGGCGCAGCAATGCATGCGCCAGAACCCGCCGTCCTAGATCGATCTCCTCGTCATGGCCGTCCGGACTTGATCCGGCGATCGGTCCCGGCCATCCCGACCCTGTGAGACTCAGCGCCCCGATCCATCGGGGTCACCGGCACAAGGCCGGTGATGACGTGGAGGTTTGCGGACCCGTTTCACGTGCATCGTCAAACCACGTTCAGCCGGGTCTCCTTCGCGGCGCGCTCCGCCCTCGCCTCGGCGAGAAGGCACAGGAGTTCGAATGCGATCGAAGCGCCCACCAGGGCGGTGCCGCCGGACTGATCGAGCGGCGGTGAAACCTCGACCATGTCGGCGCCCACCAGGTTCAGGTGCCGGAAGCCCCGCACGAGCTGCAGCGCCTCGCGGCTCGTGAAGCCGCCGATCTCCGGGGTGCCCGTGCCCGGCGCGAAGGCCGGATCGATGGAGTCGATGTCGAAGGTGAAATAGGTCGGGTCGAGGCCGACCACCCGGCGGGCTTCGGCGATCGCAGAGGGAATGCCCCTCTCCGCCACCTCCTCCATGTCGATGATGCGGATGCCCTGGTCGAGGGCCCATTCGCGATCGTCGGCGGAGTACATGTGCCCGCGGATCCCGATCTGCACCATGCGTTTCGGATCGAGCACGCCGTCCTCGATGGCGCGGCGGAACGGGGTGCCGTGCGTGAGCTTCTGACCGCCGAAGAAGGTGTCGCCCGTGTCGCTGTGGGCGTCCACATGGATCATGCCCACAGGACCGCTCTTCGCCGCGAGGGCGCGCAGGATCGGGTAGGACACGATGTGGTCGCCGCCGATGGAGAGGGGCGTCACGCCGCCCTGGTAGAGATAGGACACCTCCGCCTCGATCCGGCGGAGCGTATCCTGCACGTCGATGGGATTGACCGGCACGTCGCCCACGTCCGCGCAGGCGCAGAGCTCGTAGGGCGCGACCAGCGTTCCGTAATTGACCAGGCGCATGAGCGACGATGCCTCGCGCACCTGACGCGGGCCGAGGCGGGTTCCGGGACGGTTGGTGGTCGCCCCGTCGAAGGGAATCCCCAGAATGGCGATGTCGATTTCGCCCGGGGCCTGGGTCGGCGCGAGATAGGGCAGCCGCATGAAGGTCGAGATGCCGGCAAAGCGCGGCACCACCATTCCGGACAGGGGCTGATAGGCCTCCAGGCGCTGCTCGCGGGTGGCGGGCTCCTGCTTCATCGTCAGGTTCTGTGCCATCGATCGTCGTCCCTGTGCATCAATGAATGGCGCGGGCGAACACCCGCTCGATCCGTTCCATTCCCCAGTCGATCTCGTCGCGGGTGATGGTGAGCGGCGGCGCGAATCGCAGCACCGTGCCGTGGGTGTCCTTCGAGAGGACGCCGTTCTTGAGGAGCGCATCGCAGACCGTGCGTGCCGAGACCACGTTGGCATCGACCTCGACGCCGACCCACAGGCCGCGGCCGCGCACGTCCTTCACGATGTTGCTGCGCATGGCGCGCAGACGGTCCTGGAGATAGCCGCCCATTTCCGCGCTGCGCTCGACGAGATGCTCCTCCTCGATCACCGAGAGCGCCTCCAGGCCGATCCTGGCCGCCAGGGCATTGCCCCCGAAGGTCGAGCCGTGGGAGCCGGGATTGAAGACGCTCATGACGTCGTGCGTGCCGACGAAGGCCGAGACCGGATAAACGCCGCCGCCCAGAGCCTTTCCCAGGATCAGCCCGTCGGGCCGGATCCCCTCGTGCTGATGGGCGAACCACCGGCCCGTGCGTCCGAGACCCGACTGAACCTCGTCGAGGATGAGGAGAATGTTGTGCCGGTCGCAGAGGGTGCGCAGGTCCCTCAGATAGCCCTTCGGCGGCACCACGATGCCCGCTTCGCCCTGGATCGGCTCGATCAGGATGGCGCATGTCTTGTCCGTGATCGCCCGCTCGACCGCACCGGCATCCCCGAACGGCACAAGCTTGAAGCCGCCGGAGAAGGGACCGAAGCCCTCCCGGTACGACTCGTCGGACGAGAAGCCGACGATGGTCGTGGTGCGTCCGTGGAAATTGTTGTCCGCGACGATGATTTCCGCCTGGTCCCGGGCGATCTTCTTCCTGGCATAGCCCCAGCGCCGGGCTGCCTTGATGGCGGTTTCGACGGCTTCCGCGCCTGTGTTCATGGGCAGCGCCATATCGAGGCCCGTGACCTGGACGAGGCGCTCCAGGAAGGGCCCGAGAAGCTCCGTGTGATAGGCGCGGCTGGTGACGGCGAGCTTTGCGGCCTGCTCCATCATGGCTTTCAGGATGCGCGGATGGCCGTGGCCGAGGCTGACCGCCGAATAGGCGCTCATCATGTCGAGATAGCGCCTGCCTTCCGTGTCGGTGGCCCAGACGCCCTTCGCCTCTCTCAGAACGACAGGCAGGGGATCGTAATTGGCAGCGGTGACCGAGCGTTCGAGAGC
>DASZBB010000084.1:0-16510 GCA_035944695.1 Microvirga sp.
GGTCAACTCACGCTCGCAGGAGCGGCTTGCTCTCAACTTCTCGCAATCACTGGGACGGATCGGGATACAAGCCCGGGTGCGCCTCGTCGACGACGTGCAGTACTGGCGCCGGCTCGCCCGGTTCGACTTCGACATGGTCCAGTGGCTGTGGGCGGGAACGCCCTCCCCGGGCAACGAGCAGCGCAACCGCTGGGGCTCGGCGTCGGCCGGGCGAAGCGGTTCCCACAATCACGCCGGAGTCGCCTCGCCTGCGGTGGACCGCCTCATCGACGCGCTCCTGGAGGCCAGGAGCCGCGAGGATTTCGTCTCCGCCGTGCGGGCCCTCGACCGCACGCTCCTGTCGGGCTTCTACGTCGTACCGTTGTTTTACTTGAAGGATCAGTGGCTTGCCTACAGCAGCGACCTGAAGCGGCCGGATCGGACCCCGCTCATGGGGGTCAATATCGACACCTGGTGGCGGCAGCCGCACTAGCCCCAATTGGGCGTGCATACCCCCTATTGTTGAGCTTCCATTCATGTAGATGATGAAACTAATGCTCTGCTTCGACGTTGGGTGAGTACCTCCTGTCTCATCTGTCGCGTCCAACCGCAGGGTATCGTTATGAACGCAATGCCGAAGGTCCTCGTCGTCGACAACGGCGACCGCGCTCCCGACAGTGCCCTGTCGGCGGAGCTGGCCGGCATGGGATATGCGAGCGTGACGACCCCCTTCGAGGCTGCGGACGACGTCCTCGCCCTGATCCCGAGCCCGGCCGCCGTGGTGCTGCAGATGCCCCGCCAGGCCGACTGGGCCGAACGGCGGCGCTTCCTGGAACTCGCCAGCCGCCTGCGCAAGAACCTGGCCGAGAGCGGAACGCCCGTCATCGTCACGGGCGGCGTCAGCGGAGCCGCCACCATGCTCCAGAGCCAGCTCAAGCTGCACGCCGTCGCAGCGCCGGATCTCTAACCTTTCAGAAGCGCGAAAGCTCCTTCTTCGGTCGGGGTCTGGTCTTCGCTCGTCGCGAAGAAAGCCGCCGTCCGGCTGGAACCTTCGTTCAGGTCCCGGTAGACGGCTATCGTGCTTCCCGGTCCTCCTCCCGTATGGCCGGCCACCATCAAGCCACCGGTGGTCTCCCCGATCATAAAACCCAGCCCATAGCCCGGAGCCGTCCAAGGCCGTCCGGCGACCGGTCCCGGCAGCGCGAATGGGATCAGCATGTCGCGCCTCAACGCGGACGGCAGGAGATCGCCCGTCATCAGCCGGTCGAGCAGCAGCGCAGCGTCCGCGACGCTTCCGACCAGCAATCCGTGATAGACCCAGCCCGGGTGATAGCCCTGAGCAGAGCCCATGGCGACATGGTCGAGATCAGCCCTTTCCCGCGCGAGACGCGCGGTTTCGATGCCGAGGGGCTGCAGGACGAGGCGCTTCAAGGCTGCACCGAGGTCTTCGCCGGTCAGAACCTCGATCACCTGCCCGACGACCAGATAGCCGATGTTCGAATATTCCCATCCCGCGCCCACGGGATACCGGAGACGATCCGCATGTAGGCGACCGAGGAGTTTGGATGCGGGCCAGGGGTCGTCTCCCCGCTCGACCGCCTCGTGATAGTCCAGAAGCAGGCCGTAGTTCGCCAAGCCGGAGCGGTGCTGCAGCAGGTGGCGCAGGCTATAGGGCCTGTCCCGGACCGGCTCGTCCAGCGTGATGAGACCATCCCGCACGAGCGCCAACGCCGCGGCCGCCAGGACCGTCTTCGTAAAACTCCACCAGGGCGCGACGAGGCGAGCGCCGTGGGCCTTCGACACATGCCCGTTCTCGATCAGGGCCCAGGCTTGGGCCGTCATGCCGCCTTCTTCTCCGCGATGCGCACGAGGCTGCGCAGGATCGTCGTCGCGGCCTTGATGCGCTCGTCGGGGGTCTCGGTGTCGCGGACGAAGACGATCTTCATGTCGGGCCGCACCTTGGCGAAGGAGGCCTGCTCCGACAGGTAGGAGATGAGGCCGGGCGGGTTGGCGAAGGCATTGTCGCGGAACGAGATGATGATGCCCTTCGGGCCGCCGTCCACCTTCTCCACGTTGGCCCGGCGGCACAGCACCTTGATCGCCATGATCTTGAGGAGCTGGTCGACCTCCGACGGCATGGGCCCGAACCGGTCCACCAGCTCCGCCCGGAAGCCGTCGATCTCCTGGTCGGTCTCGAAGGTGGAGAGACGGCGGTAAAGGCCGAGCCGGAGCTGCAGGTCCGCGATGTAGCTCTCCGGGATCATCACAGGTGCGCCGACCGCGATGGTGGGCGACCACTGATCTTCCGCCGGCTCCTCGATGCCGGCCTTCAGCTGCGCCACCGCTTCTTCCAGCATCTGCTGGTAGAGCTCGTAGCCCACTTCCTTGATGTGACCGGACTGCTCCTCGCCGAGCAGGTTGCCCGCGCCGCGGATGTCGAGATCGTGCGAGGCGAGCTGGAAGCCGGCGCCCAGGGTGTCGAGGCTCTGCAGCACCTTCAAGCGCCGCTCGGCCTGAACGGTCAGGGGCTTGTTGGCCGGCACGGAGAACAGGGCGTAGGCGCGGGTCTTCGACCGCCCGACGCGGCCGCGCAGCTGGTAGAGCTGGGACAGGCCGAACATGTCCGCCCGGTGGACGATCAGCGTGTTGGCGGTCGGGATGTCGAGGCCCGATTCCACGATGGTGGTGGAGAGCAGGATGTCGTACTTGCCCTCGTAGAAGGCGGTCATCACGTCCTCGAGTTGGCCCGCGGCCATCTGGCCGTGCGCCACCGCGACCTTCGCCTCGGGCACCTCCTTGTCGAGGAACGCCTTCACCTCCCCGAGATCGTCGAGACGCGGCACCACGTAGAACGCCTGCCCGCCCCGGTAGCGCTCGCGCAGCAGCGCCTCGCGGATGAGCAGCGGATCGAAGGGCGTGATGAAGGTGCGCACCGCCAGGCGGTCGACCGGCGGCGTCGTGATCAGGGACAGCTCGCGCACGCCCGTGAGAGCGAGCTGCAGGGTGCGCGGGATCGGGGTCGCCGACAGGGTCAGCACGTGCACCTCGGCGCGCAGCTCCTTCAGGCGCTCCTTGTGGGAAACGCCGAAATGCTGCTCCTCGTCCACGATGATGAGGCCGAGATCCTTGAACTTGATGGTTTTTCCCAGGACCGCATGGGTGCCGATGACGATGTCGACGGACCCGTCGGCGAGCCCCTCCTTGGTCTTCTTCATCTCGGCCGCCGGCACGAAGCGCGAGGCCTGCGCCACGTTGAGCGGCAGCCCGCGGAAGCGGTCGCAGAAGGTCTTGTAATGCTGGCGGGAGAGCAGCGTCGTCGGCACCACCACGGCCACCTGTTTGCCGCCCATGGCGGCCACGAAGGCGGCGCGCAGGGCCACCTCAGTCTTGCCGAAGCCCACGTCGCCGCAGACGAGGCGGTCCATCGGGCGGCCGGAGGCCATGTCGTCCAGCACCGCCTCGATGGCGTTGAGCTGGTCCTCGGTCTCGTCATAGGGGAAGCGGGCCGCGAACTCGTCGTAGAGCCCTTCCGGCGGCGTCAGCCGCGGGGCTTCCTTGAGGATGCGGGCCGCCGCGATCTTCATGAGCGCGCCCGCCATCTCGCGGATGCGCTGCTTCATGCGCGCCTTGCGCGCCTGCCAGGCACCGCCGCCGAGCTTGTCGAGCTGGACCTCCGTCTCCTCCGACCCGTAGCGGGTCAGGAGCTCGATGTTCTCCACCGGCAGGAACAGGCGGTCGCCGCCGGCATAGTGCAGTTCGAGGCAGTCGTGCGGCGCACCCGCCGCCTCGATGGTCTTCAGCCCCTCGAAGCGCCCGATGCCGTGATCCACGTGGACCACGAGATCGCCCGGCGTGAGCGCCGCGACTTCGGTGAGGAAGTCCTGCGGGCGCTTGGACTTGCGCTTCTGGCGCACGAGGCGGTCGCCCAGAATGTCCTGCTCGCTGACGACCGCGAGGTCCGCCGTCTCGAACCCGGATTCCAGCGGCCAGATGCCGACCGGGATCTCGTTGCGGGGATAGGCCATCGCGTCGGAGAAGCGGGCAATGGGCTTGGTCTGGCGCAGGTCGTGGTCCTGCAGCACGTGGCAGAGGCGCTCGCGCGAGCCCTCGGTCCAGGCGCCGAGCATGACGCGCTTCTTGGCCGCCTGAAGCTCGCGGATATGGCGGATCACCGCCTCGAACACATTGGCGTTCTCGTCCGCGCGCTCCGCGATGAAGTTGCGGCCCTGGCGCGCCTCGCAGTCGATCACGAGGCGTCCGGACGATTCCGGCACCGCGAAGGGCGTCAGCCGCGCGAGCGGGAGTTCGGCGGTGCGCTCCGACCATTCCTCCGGCTTGAAGTAGAGCGCATCCGGCGGCAGCGGGCGATAGGGCGCGACGCCGGGCTGGTTCTGCCCCATTCCCTCGCGGCGGGCGTCGTAATAATCCTTCACCTGGGCGAGGCGCTCGGCCGCGGCATCGTCGGCCAGGGCATCGAACACCACCGGGATGCCCGGCAGGTAGTCGAGCAGGGTGTCGAGATGGTCGTGGAACAGGGGCATCCAGTGTTCCAGGCCCGGATAGCGCCGCCCCTCGCTGATCGCCTCGTAGAGCCGGTCGTCGCGGGTCGGCGCGCCGAAGGCCGCCACGTAGGCCTGCCGGAAGCGCCGAATGCTCTCGGTGGTGAGCTGAACCTCGCTCATGGGAACAAGGTCGAGGGAGCGCAGGGTCCCGACCGTGCGCTGGGTCTCCGGATCGAAGGCGCGGATCGATTCCAGGGCATCGCCGAAGAAGTCGAGGCGCACCGGGTTCGGCAGTCCCGCCGGGAAGAGGTCGATGATGCCGCCGCGGACCGCGTATTCGCCCGTGTCGCGCACGGTTCCGGTGCGCAGGAAGCCGTTGCTCTCCAGCCAGTTCACCAGTTGCGTGGTGTCCACCACGTTCCCCGGCGCCGCCGAGAAGGTCTCGGCCGCGATGCGGGCCTTCGGCGGCACGCGCTGGACGAGGGCGTTCACCGTGGTCGAGAGGATGCGCGGCTTGTCCTCGGAGGTCTTGGACCGCGCGAGTCGCGCGAGCGTCGTCATGCGCTGCGCCGTGATCGCCGCATTGGGCGACACCCGGTCGTAGGGCTGGCAGTCCCAGGCCGGGAAGGTGAGGATCTCGATCTCGGGCGCGATGAACGCGAGGCTGTTGGCAAAGTTCTGCTGCCGCTGCCCGTCGCGGGCCACATGGACCAGGACGGCCGGCCCCTCCACCTGCCCCGACAGGCTGCGCGCGAGATCGGCGACGGCCAGCGCATCGAAACCATCCGGCACGCTGGACAGCGTCAGGCTTTGACCCTTCTTCAGGGCTTCGAGGGCACGGTTCAGGGCTGGCTTCATGACGAGGTATCGGGTCAGAGATCAGGAAGAACGCGGGCTGGTCGGCGCGGTTCGTCGGATGGGAGAAAAGAGGGATGGTTTAGTCCGAGGCCGGGGCTTCTGTCATCCCCGCCGATGCGTAGTTGCCGCCTCTCTCTTACGGGGCGCCATCCAACCACGTCGTCACCGGCCTTGTGCCGGTGACCCCGATTGATTGAAGCACCGCGCTCTTCCGATCGGGATGGCCGGGACAAGCCCGGCAATGACGGCAACGTCTCACCCAGGCGGATCACCCGCCCCTCTCTCACGGGAAGCGGGGCGAGCGAGCGGCATCTCGCTCCCGTTCTTCAGCTGTGAATCGGCGAGGTATGCGTATGGAACGCCTTCAGGCGCCGGAACAGGGGTGTGTCGTAGTTAGTGGGCGTTTCGATCTCGCCGGTGATCCACCCGAGCAAGTCGCGGTCGGTGACCTCGATCAGGCGCTCGAACTCGGAAAGATCCTCCTCGGACAGGTCTCCGATCTGGGCGTCCGCGAAGCGGCCCATGATCAGGTCCATCTCCCGCATCCCCCGGTGCCAGGAACGGTATAGGATCTGCCTGCGGCGGGTGTCGAGGCCGGCGCTGCTGCGTGTGGTTCCGCTCATGGCATTGCTCCGATGGTCAAAGGTCACGTCGGTTCCGGGCGGCTTAGCGAATCGTGCGGACCCGGAGGGCGGCACGAGGCACCGCATAAAGGACTGAGCATCGGACCCGAAAGTGCATTCCACTTTCGGGTCCGATGCTCTAGCCGCTATATAACCATCTCCCTTCTCGTTGCCACCCGTTTGCATGTCCTTGCGTCCGTCCATTCTCGATCAGCTCTTCGCCCCGGCCAACACCCTGCCCGGCGTCGGGCCGAAGATCGCCCCCCTGCTCGACCGCCTTCTCGGCGAACCGGGCAAGCCCACGCGCGTCATGGATCTCCTGTTCCACGTTCCGACGAGCGGCATCTCCCGCGAGATGAAGGGATCGGTCGCGGACGCGCCCATCGGGGAACCGGTGACGCTCTCGGTCACCGTCGTGGCCCATCGCCCGCCGCCGCCCGGCCGCCGGGCGCCCTACCGAATCCTCGCGGAGGACGAGACCGGGGACGTGACGCTGATCTTCTTCAACGGCCAGAAGGCCCGTTTGGAAAAGATCCTGCCCGTGGGCGAGCGCCGCTACGTCTCGGGCAAGATCGAGCTCTGGGACGGCCGGCGCCAGATGGTCCACCCCGACCGCATCCTCGACGAGAAGAGCATCGAGAGCCTGCCTGCGGTCGAAGCCGTCTATGGCCTGACGGAAGGGCTCTCGTCCCGCATGGTGGGCAAGTTCATCGGGGCCGCCCTCGAAAAGATTCCCGGACTGCCGGAATGGCAGGACCCCGCGTGGCTCGACCGCAACGCCCTGCCCGATTTCCGGCAGGCGCTGCATCTCCTCCATAGACCGGACAGCGCCTCGCAGCTCTCCGAGGAGGCGCTCGCCAAATCCGCTCCGCGCCGGCGCCTCGCCTATGACGAGCTGCTCGCCTCCCAGCTCGCCCTCGCGCTGGTGCGAAGCCGCATGCGCCGGCTGCCCGGCCGCGTGAACGCGGGCGACGGCCGTCTGGTGGAGCGGCTGAAGGCCGCCCTGCCCTTCGGATTGACCGGGTCCCAGGCCCAGGCCGTCGAGGATATCCGACGCGATCTAACGTCCGATAAGAAGATGCTGCGCCTGCTCCAGGGAGACGTGGGCTCGGGCAAGACGGTCGTGGGCCTGCTGACCATGGCGAGCGCCATCGAGGCGGGCCGCCAGGCCGCCATGATGGCGCCGACCGAGATCCTCGCCCGCCAGCATTACGAGCGCCTGGCTCCCATGGCCGAGCAGGCGGGGCTCACCATCGCCCTGCTCACCGGCCGCGAGAAGGGCGTCGCCCGCAGGACTATCCTCGCCGGTCTCGCGGACGGCAGCATCCAGATCGCCGTCGGGACTCACGCGCTGTTCCAGGAAGGCGTCGCATTCCAGGATCTCGGCGTCGCCGTGGTGGACGAGCAGCACCGCTTCGGCGTGCACCAGCGCCTGGCACTGGGCTCCAAGGGCGAGGCCGTCGACATCCTGGTCATGACCGCCACCCCGATCCCGCGCACCCTGGCGCTGACCTATTTCGGCGACATGGACGTGTCGGTGCTGAGCGAGAAGCCCGCCGGCCGCAAGCCGATCGCCACGAAGCTGATTTCCATCGACCGGCTCGACCAGGTGGTCGAGGGGATCGGGCGCGCCATCGCCAATGGGGATCAGGTCTACTGGGTCTGCCCGTTGGTGGGCGAATCCGAGTCCATCGACCTCGCCGCCGCCGAGGAGCGCTTCGAGATGCTCAGAGGCTTCTTTGGCGACCGGGTCGGCCTCGTGCACGGCAAGATGGCCGGCCGGGACAAGGACGCCGCCATGGAGCGTTTCTCCGGCGGCGAGACCAAGATCCTCGTGTCCACCACCGTGATCGAGGTCGGCGTCGACGTGCCCAACGCTACGATCATGGTGATCGAGCACGCGGAGCGCTTCGGCCTCGCCCAGCTCCACCAGCTGCGCGGACGCATCGGCCGCGGCTCGAAGTCCTCCACCTGCCTTCTCGTCTACAAGGGCCCGCTCGGCCAGGTCGCCCAGGCCCGGCTCGAGATGATGCGCCAGACCGAGGACGGCTTCCGCATCGCCGAGGAGGACCTGCGCCTGCGCGGCGAGGGCGAGGTCCTGGGCACCCGCCAGTCCGGTACGCCCGGCTTCAAGCTCGCCCGCCTGGAGGTGGATGGCGACCTTCTCGGCGCGGCCCGGGACGACGCCCGCCTGATCGTCGACCGCGACCCCGACCTCGTCAGCGAGCGGGGCGCCGCCCTAAGGGTTCTGCTCTACCTGTTCGAGCGGGACACCGCGATCCGGCTGCTCAGGGCCGGTTAGCCGAGGCGCAGCGCCATGATGCTGCGCCGGGCCGGATCGTGCCCGTACTCCGCGTCCCGTCGCAGCGTCTCCCGATGGCCGGGACCTGCCGTAGCGGCATCGATCTCGACGAACCCGAACCGGGCATAAAACGGTCCGTTCCACGGCACATCGCGGTAGGTCATCAGCGTGATGGCATCGAACCCCAGGCGTCTGCCATGCTCGATGGCAGCTTCCACCAGTCGGCTGCCAATTCCTTGCCGGTGGTGGGATGCGGCAACGGAGAGCTCGGCGATGTAAAAATGTCCGTCCAGCTCATGGGCGGCGAGGAATCCGACCGGCTCGTCCCGATCGTCGGCGGCGACCCACAGGGTTCCGGCCCGGCACAGGGTTTCCAGAACGGTGGGATCCATGGTGCCGCCGCTATCGGCCAGCCACGCCAGACCGACGCTCCTGAACGCGGATGCTGCCGAACGCTCGACCGCACCGAGTTTGTCGATATCCGTCGGTCGAGCGGGACGGATCAATGGCCCGGCCCCGCTCACTCCACCGTCACGGACTTGGCGAGGTTGCGCGGCTGGTCCACGTCTTTGCCCATGAACACGGCCGTGTGATAGGCCAGCAGCTGGATCGGAACGGCATTGACGATCGGCGCCACGATCGGATGCACGGACGGCATCACGATGGTCGCCATGGTGTCGAGGCCGGCCTCGAGGGCGCCGCGCTCGTCCGTGATGAGGATGATGCGGCCGCCGCGAGCCGCCACTTCCTGCATGTTGGACACGGTCTTCTCGAAGATGCCGTCGTGAGGCGCAATCACGATGACCGGCATCGTCTCGTCGATGAGCGCGATGGGACCGTGCTTGAGCTCGCCCGCCGCATAGCCTTCCGCATGGATGTAGGAGATCTCCTTGAGCTTCAGGGCGCCCTCCATAGCGAGCGGATAGGACGTGCCGCGTCCGAGATAGAGCACGTCCTTTGCCTTGGAGAGGTCGCGGGCCAGGATCTCGATCTGGTGCTCCCGCTTCATCGCCTCGGTCATCTGACCGGGAACGGCGATAAGAGCGTTCACCAGCTCCTTCTCCTCCTCCGCGCTGAGCGTGCCGCGCGCCCGGCCCGCCGCGATGGCGAGCGACAGGAGCACGGTGAGCTGGCAGGTGAAAGCCTTGGTCGAGGCCACGCCCACCTCTACGCCGGCGAGCGTCTGCGCGATCACGTCGCTTTCGCGGGCCATGGTGGAGGTTGGCACGTTCACCACGGAAAGCGTATGCTGCTTCTCGGTGGTGGCGTAGCGAAGCGACGCAAGGGTATCCGCCGTCTCGCCCGATTGGGACACGAAGAGCGCCAGGCCGCCGGGCTCCAAGGGTGCTTCCCGATAGCGGAACTCGGAGGCCACATCGATCTCGACCGGGATCCGCGCGAGGCGCTCGAACCAATATTTCGAGATCAGTCCGGCCAGATAGGCCGTTCCGCAGGCGGAAATGGAGACGCGTTTCAGATCCTTGAAGCTGAACGGCAATTCTACAGGCAATTCAACCCGTTCGGAGGCAAAATTCACGTAGTGGGCGAGCGTACGACCGACAACCTCCGCCTGCTCGTGGATCTCCTTGGCCATGAAGTGGCGGTAATTTCCCTTGTCGGCCAGGAACGATCCGGCAGGAATCTTGTGTCGGATCCGCTGCACCGGCTTGCCGCTCTCATCGCGGATGTCCGCCCCCCGGCGGGTCAGGATGGCCCAGTCACCATCGTCGAGATAAGCGACCTCGTCGGTGAACGGGGCCAAGGCCAGCGCGTCGGAGCCGAGATACATCTCGCCGTCACCGTAGCCGATGGCGAGAGGCGCCCCATGACGGGCGCCGATCAGCAGGTCCTCCTCGCCCGAGAACACGAAGCCGAGGGCGAAGGCGCCACGCAGCCGCGGAAGGGTCACGGCGACGGCCTCGATGGGCAGGCGACCCTGGCGGATCTCGTAGGTGACGAGCTGGGCCACCACCTCGGTATCCGTCTCGGTCTCGAAGCGGATGCCCTTCGCCTCAAGCCCGGTTTTCAGCTCACGGAAATTTTCGATGATGCCGTTGTGAACGACCGCGAGCTTGTCGGTCGCATGCGGATGCGCGTTGGTCTCGTTGGGCTTGCCGTGGGTCGCCCAGCGCGTATGGCCGATGCCGATGACGCCAGACAGGGGAGCCTGCGACAGCTTGGTCTCCAGGTTGCGCAGCTTGCCCTCGGCCCGCCGGCGGTCGAGCCGCCCCTCCTCCAGGGTTGCGACTCCGGCCGAATCATAGCCCCGGTATTCGAGCCGCTTGAGGGCTTCCACGATCAGTGGCGCGACAGGGGTTTTACCGACGATTCCGACGATCCCGCACATTTTCTGAAACTCTCTCAATTCATCCGATCAGCGCTACGCTTCCGGTCCTCTTACAGAGGCCAGCCCCCGCAGCGGAATCAACTTGCGTAACCTATTGTGACAAAGGGAATTATTTATTCTTGGCAGCCAGGGCTTTCTCCCGGAACTCAATTGCCCAGCCTTCCTTCACGATCTGACGTCCGCGGCCAAGACCCAAGGAATCATCAGGGATATCGTCCGTAATAACCGAGCCGGAACCCACGAACGCGCCTTTGCCGATAGTCACGGGAGCCACGAGGGAGGAATTCGAACCGATGAAGGCCCCGGCGCCGATCTCGGTTCGGTACTTGCCGAAACCATCGTAATTGCAGGTGATCGTGCCTGCGCCGATGTTCGCCTCGGCCCCGATGCGGGCGTCGCCGAGATAGGTCAGGTGGCTTACCTTGGCCCCGGCTCCGAGATCCGTGTTCTTGATCTCGACGAAATTGCCGACCTTGGCCTTCGGCCCGATCAAGGCACCAGGGCGCAGGCGTGCGAAGGGACCGACCCCTGCCCCGCGTGCAATCCGAGCTCCTTCAAGGTGACTGAAGCTGTGGACGACGGCTCCCTCCTCGACGACGACGCCGGGGCCGAAGACCACGTGGGGTTCCACCACCACATCCTGGCTGAGCCGGGTGTCGTAGCTGAAGAAGACCGTCTCAGGCGCGACGAGGGTCACACCCGAGGCCATGGCCTCTTGGCGCAGCCGATCCTGGATCATGCGCTCGGCGGCTGCGAGCTGGGCCCGGTCGTTGACCCCGTGCACCTCCTCCTCAGGCACGATGGCGATTGCCACCCGATGTCCAAGGTCATGAGCGATCTCGACGATGTCCGTCAGGTAGTACTCACCCTTGGCGTTGTCGTTCTTGACCCGATCGAGCAATGACAGAGCCAAATCGCCGCGGATGGCCATGAGACCGCCGTTGCATAGGGTGATTTCCCGCTCGGCATCGGTAGCATCCTTGTGCTCGCGGATGGCCAGAAGCTCGTCGCCCGCCGTGATGAAGCGGCCATAGCCTGTGGGATCCTTGGCCTCGAAGCCCATGGCGACCACGCCGGCCCCTCGGGCCAGCGGGGCCCGGAGTTTGGCAAAGGTCTCGGCCAGGACGAGCGGCGTATCGCCGAAGGCGATAATCACATCGTCGACCTTCTGGTCGAGAGCGTCCCGGGCGCTCAGAACCGCGTGAGCGGTGCCGAGCCGGTCCCGCTGAACGAAGGTCCGCGCATCCGGGAAACCCTTCTGCACCTCCTTCGCCACATCCTCTCGGTCCGGTCCGATGACCACCGCGACGCTGGTGGCACCGGCGTCCGTGAGGGTCGAGAGCACATGTCCGATCATGGAACGGTTGGCGACCTGATGCAGGACCTTGGGCTTCCCGGATTTCATCCGAGTGCCCTCGCCGGCCGCAAGTACGATGGCAAGGCAGCTCCGCGAAGGGGACGTCTTGAGCGAGTTGATCGAGGTCATACAGTTTCAATCCGGTGGCACTTGGCCGTCCAGCTAAATCAGAAGGGGTATTTTCGGCAATCATTTCATGAGCAATGCGGCGCTTTCCGCCGTCGGCCTCGTTTACTTCATGCTCACGATTGACGATATGTATTGGGCATTCCAACTGTCTGGCTGAAGAGCCTCGTTCACACAAGAGTATCGCTGTGCCGGTTTCGCCAAGGGGTCCGTCCCCCTTCCATCCTCGCCGGCGCGACATGCTGGCCTATATCGGCGCCTCCGTCGCCGGGCTCGCATACGCGCCGGGCGTCCGAGCCCAAACACCCCAAGCGACGATTTCGGCCCGGATGGGCGAGAATCAGCGGTTCGATCCGGCAGTTGTGGTCGACATTGCGCGGCAACTCTCGAAGAGACCGTATGCGGCAGCCCCCAACGATCTGCCGGATGTGTTCGCCAACCTGAATCAGGAGCAGTACTCCGCAATTCGATATACCCAGCCGGCGATCTGGAGCACGGAAGCCCGAGGCATCGCCGTGGAGCCGCTCCACCGGGGCTTCGTCTTCAGAGATGCGGTCGACCTGTTCGCCGTGGAGGACGGGGCCGTCCGGCGGATCGGCTTCAGCCCTTCCCAGTTCGACTACGGCCGCATCAATCTGCCGAACAACGTATCGGACATCGGCTATTCCGGCTTTAAGCTGATCGCGCAGCTCGGAAACGGCAAGCCGTTCGACTTCGCCTTTGTCCAAGGGGGCACGTTCTTCCGCGCAATCGCCCGTGGTCAGACTTACGGTGCCATCGCGAGGGCTTTGACCTTGCGGCCGGCTGAAGCGCGCGGTGAGGAGTTCCCTGTCTTCCGGGCTTTCTGGCTCGAACGTCCAGCCGTGGGCAGCAACGCCATTACCGTACATGGAGTGCTCGATTCGGAATCGACCACCGGTGCGGTGCGCATGACGTTCCGTCCGGGCGACATGACCATCGTCGATGTGGAGACAACCCTCTTCCCACGCGTCAACCTGGAGCACGTGGGCCTAGGCGGCATCGCGTCCACTTACCTCTATGGACCGAACGATCTTCTGAACTCGGACGATATCAGACCCGCGGTCTACGAGTCCTCGGGACTTCAGATGCTGAACGGCTCGGGGGAATGGCTGTGGCGTCCACTGCACAATCCCGAAACGCTCCAGATTTCGGCGTTCGTGGACAATTCTCCGCGCGGCTTCGGACTCCTGCAGCGGGAACGTTCCTATGAAACGTTCCAGGACGACGACCAGCGCTTCGAGCGTCGTCCGAGCCTCTGGATCGAGCCGCTCGGGGATTGGGGCCAGGGCAGCGTTCAACTGCTCGAAATCCCGACCGACGCCGAGATCAACGACAATATCCTCACCTATTGGCGCCCGAAGGCGCCCATGACGGCCGGATCGGAGGTTGCCGTTGCGTACCGGCAGTATTGGGGCTGGAACTCGCCGGAACGTCCACCACTCGCGACCGTATCGGCCACGCGCTCCGGCCGTGGCAGCGGAGCACGGCGGCGGCGGTTCACGGTCGACTTTTCCGGGGATGTTTTGGGTGACAATTTGCCGGCGGACCTTAAATCGGTTCTAACCGTTGGCCCCGGGACGTTCCAGAACCTCAAACTTTTGCCATATCCGGAACGAAAGACGGTACGTGTTGCGTTCGAGCTTGACCCGGGCAACGAAAACGCGTGTGAGATGCGCCTGATCCTTGAAGCAGGCGGGAAACCGATTAGCGAGACATGGCTTTATCGTTGGACACCGTAAGTCCCGACTCAAACCCGAATGTGGCTGCCCTGGAGCGGCCTGCAGCCGCTATGCCCCCTGAAAAGCACCTCGACATGCCGACGCAGTCGCTCCGGCGCTGGTCGGCAGCTGAGGAGCGCAAGCCCCTCCTCCAGCACCCCAAGCTGGCGACTTGGCTCGCCCGCCTCTTCGTCTTCGGGGGCGGGTTGCTTCTGACGGCGTATGGCACCTACGAGATGTATCAGGTCGTGTCGGTGAGCCGCACGACGGCGCTCCAGTGGGTGCTCGTTGCGCTGTTCACGGTGAACTTCTCCTGGATCGCGATTGCCTTCACAAGTGCCCTCCTGGGGTTCTTCGCTCTGCTGCGCCGCCCCGGACACCGAGGACCGCTGCCGTCCTCGCTGCAGCAGCGCACCGCCATCGTCATGCCGGTCTATAACGAGCAGACGGACCGCACCTTCGCGGCCCTTGAAGCGATCTATGAATCCGTTCATGCGACGGGCCTTGGCGACCATTTCGACTACTTCATCCTTTCCGACACCACGAACCCGGATGCCTGGATCGCCGAGGAGCGCGCCTTTCTGGCCCTGAGGGAGCGCCTGGGGCCGGGAGCACGCTTCTATTACCGCCATCGGCAGAAGAATCATCACCGCAAGGCCGGCAACATTGCCGATTTCGTGTCCCGCTGGGGTGGCCATTACGAGCACATGCTCGTGCTCGATGCGGACAGCCTCATGACCGGCGAGTGCATCGTGCGCCTGGCCGCAGCCATGGAGGCCGACCCCGATGCCGGCATCATCCAATCGCTGCCGCTGATCATCAACCGCAACACGCTCTTTGCCCGCCTCCAGCAATATGCCGCTCGGGTCACCGGGCCGGTCATCGCCATGGGCCTCGCTGTCTGGATGGGACGCGACGGGAATTACTGGGGCCACAATGCGATCATCCGCACCAAGGCCTTTGCGGCACATGGCGGATTGCCGGATTTGAAGGGCAAGCCGCCCTTTGGCGGACATATCCTGAGTCACGATTTCGTCGAGGCGGCGCTTCTGCGCCGCGCCGGCTGGTCGGTCTACATGCTCGCGGACCTTCAGGGCTCCTACGAGGAAAGCCCGCCGTCCCTCATCGACCTGTCGGCGCGCGACAGGCGCTGGTGCCAGGGCAATCTCCAGCACATGCGGGTCATCACGGCCAAGGGTCTCAAGCTGCCGACACGGCAGCACTTTGCCACCGGGATCATGTCCTATCTGGCCTCGCCGTTCTGGCTGTTCCAGTTGATCGTCGGTATCGCCCTGGTCCTGCAGACCACCTACATCCGCCCGGAATATTTCGCCCGCGACTTCCGGCTCTATCCGATCTGGCCCCGGTTCGACCCAGAGCGAGCCCTGGCACTCTTCGCGCTGACCATGGGCATCCTCCTGGCCCCGAAGGTCTTCGGTCTTCTGCTGATGCTCGTTCGCGGCAACGATCGGCGCGCCTCGGGAGGGGGCATCCGGCTGATCATCTCATCCACGATCGAGATCATCTTGTCGGCGCTGCTGGCTCCGATTCTGATGCTTATCCAATCGGGTTCGGTCTTCCAGATCCTGCTCGGGCGCGACACCGGCTGGCAGCCGCAGCGTCGCGACGACGGCTCGATTCCGTTCAAGGACATCGTCCGTCGCCATCGGGCTCATACGGTCCTTGGGGCACTGGCCGGTCTCTCGGCGTTCATGATCGCCACGTCCCTGTTCCTGTGGATGTCTCCCACGATCATCGGTCTGTTGCTTGCCATCCCCCTCTCCTGGCTCAGCGGCCAGCTCGGCGCGGGTCTTGCGCTTAAAAGGCTTGGGCTTTTGCGAACGCCTGAGGAATATCAGCCGCCGGCGATCGCCACCCGCGCCAACGAGCTGCAGGCGCGCAACGCCGCCTTGGGCTTCGACGATACCGATAGCATCCGGGCCATCTATGCGGATGCGAACCTGAGGGAGCGCCATATCGAGATGCTTCCGCCCGCACCGCCCCGCAAGCGCGGCGTCATCGAGACGGAGCGGGCTTTGGCCGAGGCCAAGCTCGTCGATGCCGAGACCATCGAGGATGCGGTCAGCTGGCTCCACAACAAGGAACGCATGGTCGTACTCCACGACCGGGCGCTGATCGACATGCTCGTGCACCTGAAGGCCAAGCCGCCCGAAGCGCAGGCTGCCGAGTGAGACCAGTCGGGACCGGGGCTTCAGGTCCCGGTTTTCGGGGGCATTGAGGGAGCCGTTCTCTCGCTGTCGCCGGCCACTTCGCTCAACACCCAATCCCGGAAGGCTTCGATCTTGGCGGAGCGCCGGCGGGTCTTCGGATAGACCAGCCAATAGCTCCGATCCGTGGTGGCCAGCAGATCGAAAGGTTTTACGAGCCGCCCTGACGCAAGATCGTCGGGAAAGAAGAAGGGATTGATGAGCGCCACTCCCTGACCGGCGATGGCTGCCATCCCTTCGAACTGCTGCACTCCGAGCGAATTGTCCGGACGCCGCGAGAGGTCGACGTTCTTCACCCCGGCTGCGGCGAACCAATCCTGCCACCACGGATCACTCGGCGAGATGAGCGGAAGCTTGAGAATATCGAGAGGCTCCCGCAGCTCGACGCCCCGGAGCAGCTCCGGGCTGCACACAGGGACGAATTGGTTGGGGAACAGAACATGCGCCTC
>DASZBB010000085.1:0-18857 GCA_035944695.1 Microvirga sp.
CAGTTGGAGCGGTCCGTCCTCCTTCCGAACGGCGCCGCTCCAGAGCACATCATCGATCAGGCCGCCGGACGCATGCCGGCCGCGATAGCCGTCGGGATCTCGATATCGACCTCGAGGGTCGACACGGAGGCGCCGCGGTCCATCTTGATCTGAACGTTGTCCTGCGGCACGGCCATGTGCTTGGCGATCACGGCCATGATCTCTTCCCGCAGGATCGCCACGAGATCGGACTCGGCCCCGCCCACGATGGTGCGCTCATGGGCAAGCAGGACCTGGAGCCGCTCGCGGGCAACCGGCGCGGATGTGTTGCGCTTGAAGAAACTGAACAGGCTCATGCGGCCCTCCGTGAGAAGAGTTTGCTGAACAGGCCGCGCTGCTTCTGCACCTCGACGATCGTCTCGCCCTGGAGCTTGCGAGCGGCGTCGAGATAGGCGCGGGCCGGTGCGGAATTCGGGCTGCCGAGCGTCACCGGCGCGCCGAGATTCGACGAGCGCAGCACTTCCGTGCTTTCCGGGATGATCGCGAGCAGCGGAATCGAGAGGATCTCCAGCACGTCCTCGACCTTGAGGATCTCGCCGCGCTGCGCACGGGCGTTGTCGTAGCGCGTGAGCAGGAGATGCTTCTCCACCTGCTCGCCCTTTTCGGCCTTCTCGGTCTTGGAATCGAGCATGCCGATGATGCGGTCGGAATCGCGGATGGACGAGACCTCCGGGTTCGTCACGACGACGGCCACATCCGCGTGCCGCATGGCGAGCGTCGCGCCGCGCTCAATGCCGGCCGGGCTGTCGCAAATGATCCAGTCGAACTTTTCGCGCAGGCCGTTGATGACGCGCTCGACGCCCTCCTCGGTGAGATTGTCCTTGTCGCGCGTCTGGGAGGCGGGCAGCAGGGACAGGGTCTCGACGCGCTTGTCGCGGATCAGCGCCTGCTCCAGCTTCGCGTCGCCCTTGATGACGTTGATCAGATCGAACACGACCCGGCGCTCGGCACCCATGATCAGATCGAGATTGCGCAGGCCCACGTCGAAGTCGATCACGGCGACCTTCTGGCCGCTCTGCGCCAGTGCCGCCCCCAGAGCCGCCGTCGACGTCGTCTTTCCGACACCGCCCTTGCCCGATGTCACGACAAGTACTTTCGCCATCCTTGGTTCTCCTCACCCTACAATGCTGCTCCTGCGACGGCATCACCAGCAGGTTCCCCGGAGGACCGCAGAACATGGTCGGAGAGCGGAGGCGGATCAGGCTGTCGCGGATTTCTTACGCTACGTAATGCCTATTATTCGGCGCCCGTTATGGTTACCGACCGGTTAAGATTTCCTGCTGAAACCAAGTTTTTTGTTGAAAAACCAACGATTTCCACCAAGTCAAGACCATATGAGGAATGATGTCCTCTGTCCGGACATAAAGCTGAGCTTGGCGACCCTCAGCAAGCTCCGGCCGGATCTGACCAATCCCGAGCGCAGGGACATCGCCGATCATTTTCTCAAACTCGTCGGACTCGACAAGTTCAAGCGTTCACATGTGCATGAGCTCTCGGGAGGCATGAAGCAGCCCGTTGCACTGGCCCGCGCGCTTGCGCCCGATCCGCAGGTGCTGCTCATGGACGAGCCCTTCGCCGCTCTGGATGCGCTCACCCGCGATCAGCTCTACGACGACATCCAGCGCATCTGGATGGAAAGCCGCAAGACCATCGTCTTCGTCACGCACAACGTGCGCGAAGCCGTATGCCTTGGAAACCGCGTCGTCCTCATGTCGCCGTCCCCAGGCCGCATCTCGAGAATCTTCGGGATCGATCTGCCGCATCCGCGCGACATCAACAGCCCGGATCTCGCCGGCTATACTTCAATCATTGCCGCTGCACTCAAAGGCACGTTGAAGGGAGCGGTCTCCGAATGAGGCGTTTGGCCGTTGCCCTTCTCTTCTTTGCCGCGCTGATCGCCCTGTGGGAACTTGCCGTGCGCAGCGGGCGCTGGTCCATCGTGCTGCTTCCCTCTCCCGTGTTCGTGGCGGAATACATCTGGGGCGCGCTTCTTGACGGTACGCTCGCGGAATCGACCTGGGTGACGCTCAAGCGGCTTCTGATCGGCTATGCAGCGGGCGTCGTCATCGGCCTGCCACTGGGCCTGCTGACCAGCACGACGCAGGTTCTCGAAGACACGATCGGGTCGCTCGCCCTCGGGTTTCAAACCCTGCCGAGCGTCTGCTGGGTGCCGCTCGCCCTCGTCTGGTTCGGCCAGACGGAAGGCGCGATGCTGTTCGTCGTGATCATGGGAACCGTCTGGTCCGTCATCATCGCGACCGATCATGGCGCGCGCAACATACCGCCCATCTATGCGCGCGCGGCCCGCACCATGGGCTCGGAGGGTCTCCATAAATGGACGCGGGTCGTCCTGCCGGCGTCGCTTCCCTTCCTCGTCAGCGGCATGAAGCAGGGATGGGCCTTCGCCTGGCGCTCGCTGATGGCGGCGGAGATCTATGTGACGATCCTCACCGGCTTCGGTCTGGGCCACCTGCTGCACTACGGACGCGAGCTGAACGCCATGGAGCAGGTCATCGGCATCATGATCGTGATCGTGGTGATCGGGCTTCTGGTCGATCGGCTGCTGTTCTCGCCCTGCGAGCGCTTCCTGCATCGGCGCTGGGGCACGAATGTCAAGGAAGCATAGCAGGACTGCATCGCGGCTCCCTTGGCGTCGCAATCCTGTGAAACATTTCTCCTCCCCTGTCGTTGGAAGCCGAATGTCCGGAGGAGTGGACCTATGCCTGGCCCGGGACGCAGCCCTGTTCTCATCATCGCCGCCATCCTCACGCTTCTGATCGGACTGGCACTCGCCGTCGGCGGCGTATGGCTGATCACGCTGGGCGGCTCCTGGTATTACGCCATCGCGGCGGTCGGCTTCCTCCTCACGGGTCTTCTTCTCCTCGCGCAAAAGCCCGCGGCATTGTGGGTTTACGCGCTCGTCGTGGCCGGCACGCTCGGCTGGGCGCTTTGGGAGGTGGGCCTGAACTGGTGGCCGCTCGCGGCGCGCGGCGATGTGGTGTTCCTGATCGGCCTGCTCCTGCTCACGCCGTGGGTGACGCGCAGCCTCGTGACGGACCGCACAGATGCAGCGGCCGACCGCGACAACGCACGAAGGGCTTCCGCCTTCCGCGGCGCGGGATTGCCGTTGGCGGGAGTTCTGGCCATCGCACTCGCGGTGGCGGTGGCCTCGTGGTTCACAGATCCCACACGGGTCGAAGGCACGGCTCCAGGACCTCGGGCCGATGTGCCCGACGACATGCTCGGCGTTCCGCCCGGCGAATGGCATGCCTATGGCCGCACCGCATACGGCCAGCGCTACTCGCCGCTCAACCAGATCACGCCTGCGAACGTGAGCCAGCTTCAGGAGGCCTGGACCTACCGCACCGGCGACGTGCGCGGACGGCCGGGCGACCCGGAGGAAACCACGTTCCAGGTGACGCCGCTCAAGTTCGGCAATCGCCTGTTCCTGTGCACGCCGCACCAATCGATCATCGCGCTCGACGACACGACCGGTCGCGAAGTCTGGCGCTACGACCCGAAGATTCGCGGCGAGCTTGCCCTGCAGCATCTCACCTGCCGCGGCCTCTCCTATTACCGTGGCAACGGCACCGCAGCAGCAGCACCGCCTCCGGCCCCTGCACCGGTCACGACCGCCTCCCCGCTCCCGGACCTGCCGGTGGCGGCGAGCGAACGCCCGGGGGCGGACAATTGCCCGACGAAGCTCTTCATGCCTACCGCCGACGGGCGGCTCATCGCCCTCAATCCGGAGAACGGCGCCGTCTGCACCACCTTCGGCGGCGGCACCGGGCAGATCAATCTCTGGGCCAACATGCCCAATGTGAAGCCGGGCGCCTATTACTCGACCTCCCCGCCGGCCATCGCGCGGAATCTCATCATCGTCGGCGGCACGGTGCTCGACAACGTGTCGACCCAGGAGCAGTCCGGCGTCATCCGCGCCTTCGACGTGAACACGGGCGCGCTGGTGTGGAATTGGGATTCGGGCCGTCCCGACGTGACCACGCCGATTGCGCCGGGCGAGACCTATGTGCCGAACTCGCCCAATTCCTGGTCGATCTCCAGCGTCGACGAGGCCCTCGGGCTCATCTACATCCCGCTCGGCAATCAGCCGCCGGATCAATGGGGCGGCAACCGCAGCGCCAATGTGGACCGCTTCTCCTCCTCCGTCGTGGCGCTCGACATCGCGACCGGCCAGCTGCGCTGGGTCTTCCAGACCGTGCATCACGACCTGTGGGATTACGACGTTCCCTCGCAGCCGAGCCTCGTCGACCTGACCATCGGCGGCCAGACCGTACCGGCTCTCGTGCAGCCGACCAAGCAGGGAGAGCTCTACGTGCTCGACCGGCGCACCGGCCAGCCGGTCCTGCCCGTGACCGAGAAGCCTGCCCCGCAGGGAGCCGCGGCGGGCGACCGCACGGCCCCGACGCAGCCCGTCTCCGCCCTCTCCTACGACCCGCCGCCGCTTACCGAGCGCGATATGTGGGGCGCGACGATGTTCGATCAGCTCGCCTGCCGCATCGCGTTCAAGAAGCTGCGCTACGAGGGTCGCTACACGCCCCCCTCTCTCGAAGGCACGCTGGTGTATCCCGGCAATTTCGGCGTGTTCAACTGGGGCAGCGTCGCGGTCGATCCGGAGCGGCAGATCGCGTTCACGACCCCGACCTACATCGCCTTCGTGTCGCAGCTCGTGCCGCGCCAGGACGACAAGACGCTCTATGTGCAGGGCGAGAACCGGCCCGAGAACAGCCTGCCGGCGCTCAACGAGAATTTCGGTGCGCCGTTCGCGGTGAAGCTCTCCGCCTTCACCTCCGCGCTTGGCGTTCCCTGCCAGGCTCCGCCGTGGGGCTATGTGGCGGCAGCTGACCTCACCACGGGCAAGATTCTCTGGAAGCACAAGAACGGCACTGTGCGCGATGCATCGCCGATCCCGCTCCCCTTCCCGATGGGCGTGCCCAATCTGGGCGGTCCGATGGCGACGGCGAGCGGTGTCGCGTTCCTGTCGGGCACCATCGACTACTTCGTGCGCGCCTATGACGTTTCCAACGGCAACCAGCTCTGGGAGGCGCGGCTTCCCGCCGGCGGTCAGGCGACGCCGATGACCTACACGGGTGCGGACGGACGGCAGTACCTGCTGGTCGTGGCGGGCGGCCATGGGTCGCTCGGCACCAAGGCGGGCGACTACGTGATCGCCTATGCCCTGCCGAAAACCTGACGGCATGAGGGAATTCCCCCATGCCGTGGCCTGAATGCACCTTCTCCTATTCGCGCTTCAACGATCCGGAATCCGCGCCGCCCGTCTGAGCTCCACCGGTGCCGATGGAGCCGACGGACGGGGCCGGACCACCGGCTGGGAGCGTTCCGCCGGGCTGCAGCGGGGTCGAAAGCCCCGAGGGCGCACGGGGCGGATGGGCGGAGGAGAACCAGTTGTCGTCCGAGGGGCTTCCGCCCGCCGCCGGAGAGGTCCCGCCTCCGCCATGGAGGAGCGCGTCGTCTCCCGTGGTGGATCCCTGTCCCGGCTGGCCACCCGGTCGGCTCGATGAACCGGCGGCAGCCGTTGCGCCGGATGCCCGATAAGTTCGGGCTCCTGAGGCTGTCCGCTCCGCCGTGCCGCGGCGAGACCCTTCCAGGCTGCGGTCGATGACGCCGCTCTCGAGCGGGAACGGCGGCTCGGGACGGCGGCGGGCCGCATGCACGGGCCTGTTCTGCCGCGAGCCGGCATGGCCGGACCGGGTCATGGTCCACAGGAGCGCGCCGGCCCCGATGGCGGCAAGGCCGCCGAGAACGCCGAACACGGTTCCGGTCGGGAGACCGTAGCGGCTCGGCATCACGGATTGCGGTAGATTCCAGCGCTCGGCCTCATAGGATGCGATGCGCTCGCGCTCGTAGCGGCGCCATAGCTGCTTGAGTTCCTCCGGCGAGAAGGCGCCACGGGCGACGATCATCACGCCGTTCTCCTCCAGGGTGAAGGCATGCCGGATCGAGCCGGTGAGGTCCTTGAAATCCGAGGCCCAATCGGCGCTGTCCTTGTCGGGACGGGCCGCGAGCCTGTCGAGCTCGCGCAGGATCTCGTCCTGCTTTTTCTCGAGATCGGCCAGATAGGTCGCCGTGCGCTCATGCCCGGACAGGGCCGGATAGAGGACGTTCTGCTGTGCTGCGATATGCCGTTCCAGCTCGTCCTGGAGATCGGCGAAGAGCTCCGCTCGGCTGTTGGGTCCGCTGCCCGTGGCGCGCAGCACCTCGCGGCAGAGCTCCTCGATATTGGCGTGGTCTGCCACAACCATCTGCCACAGTTCCATGGGGGCCTCCTCTCGTGCCTGATAAGCATGAACGGCTGCCGCGCTTTGCTGTTCCGCCAGCGCCGGACTTTGGCCCGTCTAACCCCAAAGACCCCCCGGCTCTCAAAAAAGCCGCAGAGGTGACAAGGATTGTACAGAATTGCTATGGAGAAATTTCAGAGCTGGGCCTTGCGCTTGGGAGGCGCAAGGGATCGTCCGATAATCCAAGAAGCGTGAGAGATCGATGAACGCGCAAACCCCGCAAGCCTTCGAAGTCGTCGCGCCTGCCGCGGTGAATCTGCCGACCTACGACGACGTCATCACGGCCGCGTGGCGCATCAACGGGGTGGCCCATCGCACCCCGGTCCTCACGTCCCGCACGGCCGATGAGCGCACCGGCGGAAAGCTGTTCTTCAAGGCTGAGAACTTCCAGCGCGGCGGTGCATTCAAGTTCCGCGGCGCCTACAACGCCATCGCAAGGCTTTCCCCTGACGCGCGCAAGCGCGGGGTCGTCGCCTTCTCCTCCGGCAATCACGCCCAAGCCATCGCCTATGCCGGGCAGTTGCAGGCGGTGCCGACCGTCATCATCATGCCGCAGGATGCTCCGGCCATGAAGGTCGCCGCCACCAAGGGCTATGGCGGCGAGGTGGTGCTCTACGACCGCTACAAGGAGGATCGCGAGGCCATCGGGCGCCAGCTCTCGCAGGAGCGCGGCCTGACCCTCATCCCGCCCTACGACCACGAGGACGTGATCGCCGGGCAGGGCACGGCGACGAAGGAGCTGATCGAGGAGGTCGGACCGCTCGACCTGCTGCTCGTCTGCGTCGGCGGCGGCGGACTGATCGCAGGCTCCGCGCTCGCCTCCAAGGCGCTCTCTCCCGACTGCCGGATCTACGGAATCGAGCCGGAAGCCGGCAACGACGCGCAGCAATCCTTCCGCACAGGCTCCATCGTCAGGATCCCCGTGCCCGCCACCATCGCCGACGGCGCGCAGACGACGTACGTGGGCAACAAGACGTTTCCCATCATGCGGGCTCTTGTCGACGACATCCTGACCGTGTCGGACGCGCAGCTCGTGGACACCATGCGCTTCTTCGTCGAGCGCATGAAGATCGTCGTGGAGCCCACCGGCTGCCTCGCGGCCGCAGCCGCCCTCCACAGCCTCGTGCCCTGCGAGGGCAAGCGCGTCGGCATCATCATCAGCGGCGGCAACGTGGACCCGAGAGCGCTGGCGGGTTTCCTCGCAGGATAGAACATCTGCCAGATCAAGGCGCGAGAGTCACTGATGGCCGGCCTGCACGACGACGGCGATCCCGTCGTGATCGCCGGTCGTGAGCTTCGGGTCGCCGATCAGCGCATTGTCGAGGTCGACGAACCGGCTCACCTTGAACTCGGTGCTGCGGTCGAGCCGTTGCGTGAAATCGTCCCGTGCCCGGTTGAACGAGCCGTAACGATGCCCCGGATCGCGGAACGGGTCGATCTCCTCGCGGCTGAAGGCACCTGCGAAGAGATATCCTTGTTCCAGCTGATGTGGCCCGAAGATGCGGCCGTGGTTGTTGCTGACCTCGAAGATGTCGTTGGAAAACGCATCGTCCCGTCCCTGTGGGAGTTGGGCATAAAACCGCCCGCCGATGAGGCCTTGATAGCCGGTCGAATGGCCGAAACGGATCGGATAACCGGCGCGTGCGGCAGCAGCGAGCAGCCTCGCCTTCGCCTCCTCGGCGCTCGAAGCGCCCTGATCGATGATGATGACGTTGATCGGCTCCCGCAGGTTCTTGCCGCGATAGATCTCGCCGAGCCAGTCCGCGGGCACGCCTTTCGCGGTGAGCATCCATTTGCCGACGGCCGGCAAGCCTTCCGGCGTTGCGATTTCGACGTCGGAAGGCTGCTGCGCACGGGCCTCGAAAGCGTTTCCGCCCGTGAGCGCAACAAAGGCGACGAGAAGTTTGATCAAGCGTTGTCCCATGGACCTTCTCCCGATGCGGCTCCAGAGGGCGCATCAGGAGAGCATGAACTTGTCCGGGGCGCCACGGCTTTTCAGGTTGAGGCCTTCACGGCGAGAACCGCGTAACGATGCTGCGTCGCGCGTTCGAGACCCTTGAGCAGCGGCAGGTTCTTCGCCTGCGCACGGTGGATCGGCCTGAGGTTGCGGTCAATGATCGCCTGCGCGAAACCCGCCTCGTGCAGCAGCATCGCCACCTCCTGCGCCCGGGCGCCCTTGGAGAAGTAGACGCGGCTCAGGATGCGCTCATGAGTCTCGCGCATGGCGTTGGGCGCATGCGGTGCTCCGGCAAGCCCCGGCACCATCTTTTCGACGAACCGGATCATGCGCTTGACGAGCGTATCCGACACGAAATCGCCGTCGACGATGAGCAGGCGCCCGCCCGGCTTGAGCAGGGAATGCCACTCCCGGAACGCGGCCTTGGGATCGACGAGCGTCCAGACGAGGTGGCGCGTGACGAGCACGTCGTAGCTCTCCGGCTTTTCCAGGGTGCGTTCCGCGTCCCCCATGACGAAGCGGATGTCGGCTCCGCGCTTGGCCGCCTTGGCGCGGGCCTGATTCAGCATCGGCTCCGACCAGTCCAGACCCGTGACGTCGAAGCCGAGGCCGTGCAGCAGGTGCGAGATCACGCCCGTGCCGCTGGCGAGATCGAGCGCCCTGCGGCCGTTGCCCGGCCCGAGATGGCGCGTGAACAGATCCCGCCAAGCCTGGCGCTCCGCCTCCGAGAAGATCTCGTGTCCGACCTGCTCGTCGAAGGTCGGCGCACGCAGAGACCAGTAGTCGCGGATCTCGTCCCGAAGGGTGTAGTTCGCGTTCATCGAGGGGCCGTGAGCAGGTGGTTTCGGCGCTCCTCTAGGCATAAATCAGGAGCCCGTCAAACTATAATCATTATAAACTGCAGAATAGAATAGTTATAAACTACAGCAATACTATCCTTCCTTTTAGAAGTTCTAAAAGATATTCCTTGCACGTCAACTATTGGAGACATAGGGAAGGCGCGCTTTCCTCAAGATGCGAGGCGCGTCATGCAACTCTCGAAGCTGGTTTTCGGCGCCGCTCTGGCGCTCGTCGGGCTCTTGCCCGTCTCGTCCCATGCGGCCGACAAGATCACGGTGACCGATATCGCGGGCCGCCAGGTTCAAGTAAAAGCGCCCGTTGAGAAAGTCATCCTCGGCGAAGGGCGGCAGATGTACTTTGTCGCCACCCTCGACACGGACCAGCCGTTCCGGCGCGTCGTCGGCTGGCGCGACGATCTGCAGAAGGCCGATCTCGACGGCTACAAGGACTACCAGGCCAAGTACCCGCAGATCGACAAGATCCCGACCTTCGGCGGCTTCAAGGAAGGTACCTTCGATGTGGAGCAGGCGGTCTCGCTCAAGCCCGACGTGATCCTTCTCAACATCGAGGCCAAGACCGCCACCGACGACGCCAAGCTCATCGAGAAGCTCGCCAAGATCGACATTCCGGTCGTCTTCGTCGATTTCCGCGAGAAGCCGTTCGAGAACACCGATGCGAGCATGCGGGTCATCGGCAAGCTGTTCGGCAAGGAGGCGCGGGCCGAAGAGTTCATCGCCTTCCGCAAAGCACAGATCGATCTCGTGACCGAGCGCCTCGCCAAGACCAATCCCCCCAAGCCCGTCGTGATGGTGGAGCGCGCAGCCGGCTATTCCGACGATTGCTGCATGTCATTCGGCAACGAGAACTTCGGCAAGTTCGTGGAGGTTGCCGGCGGGCAGAATCTCGCGGCCAAGATCATTCCCGGCACCTTCGGCGTGGTGAACCCCGAGCAGATCATCGCGGCCAATCCCGATCAGGTGATCGTCACGGGCTCGAACTGGGAGCTCTATGTTCCCGGCGGCGCCTGGGTCGGCGTCGGTTCCGGCGCGGACAAGGCCAAGGCGCGAGACAAGCTCGCCGCGCTGATGAAGCGTCCCGCCTATACCGGCGTGAAGGCCGTGCAGAACAAGCAGGTCCATGCCATCTGGCACCAGTTCTACAACAGCCCCTATCAGTTCATCGCCATCCAGGCCATGGCCAAGTGGCTGCACCCGGACCTGTTCAAGGACGTGGATCCCGAGGCGACCATGAAGACGCTCTACGAGCGCTTCCTTCCGGTCCCCTACAAGACCGGCTACTGGGTTTCCCTGACCGCCAAGGAATAGGCTCTTGGCCCACTCGCCTGCCATCGCAGCTCCTCAGGGACGCGGTGCCTACCGCGTCCTCGTCCAGCGCAAGAAGCTCGTGCTTCTTGCGCTGAGTCTCGTTCTGGTCCTGTCCGTGATCGCCGATCTCGGACTGGGGCCGGCCCGCTACACCATGCGCGAGGTCGTGCTGGCGCTCGTCGGCTCTCCTGACGTCTCGCTGCAGACAAGCGTGGTGATTTGGGACATCCGCATGCCGGTGGCGCTCATGGCGGTCGTGGTGGGCGCGGCGCTCTCGGCGGCCGGTGCACAGATGCAGACGATCCTCAACAATCCGCTCGCCAGTCCCTTCACGCTGGGCATCTCGGCGGCGGCGAGCTTCGGCGCATCGATCGCGCTCGTGTTCGGTGTCGGAATCCTGCCCTGGGCCATCGACTACGTGGTGTCGATCAACGCGCTCCTCATGGCCATGGCGGCGGCGCTCTTCATCCATTTCATGAGCCAGAAGCGCGGCGTCACCGTCGAGACCATCGTGCTGCTCGGCATCACCCTCGTCTTCACCTTCAACGCGCTTCTCGCGCTGGTGCAGTATCTCGCCTCCGAACAGGCGCTCGCCGCCGTGGTGTTCTGGACCATGGGCAGCCTGACGCGGGCCACCTGGCCGAAGCTTGCGATCACCACGGCGGTCGTCGCGATCTCCCTCCCCCTCTTCATCCGCCGCGCCTGGGCTCTCACGGCCCTTCGTCTCGGTGACGACAAGGCGGCGAGCTTCGGGGTCAACGTGCGCTGGCTGCGCCTCGAGACCATGATGATCATCAGCCTGCTCGCCGCCGTTCCGGTCGCCTTCGTCGGAACGATCGGCTTCATCGGACTCGTGGGTCCGCACATCGCCCGCATGCTGGTGGGCGAGGACCAACGCTACTTCCTGCCGGCCTCCGTGCTGTCGGGTGCGACGATCCTCTCGCTGACCTCCGTCATCAGCAAGTCCATCGTGCCGGGAACGATCTTTCCCATCGGCATCATCACGGCCCTCGTGGGCGTGCCGTTCCTCTTCAGCCTGATCATGTCCAGCCGGAGGCGCTCATGGTAGCGACCCTGCAACTCACCGATGTCGGCGTCCGCTACGGGAAGCTGGAGGTGCTCTCGGGCGTCACCACGCCGGTGCTGACGGGCGGCGAGGTCACGGCCGTGATCGGGCCGAACGCCGCCGGCAAGTCGAGCCTGTTCCGGCGCATCGCAGGCCTGCTCGACGGCCCCGGAACCGTCCGCATCGACGACGGATCGCTCCAGCCTGGGCCGGGCCATGTCTGCTACATGCCGCAGGACACGTCCGTGAACACGGTGCTGACCGTCTACGAGTCGATCCTCCTCGCGCGCAAGCAGGGCGCGGGGCGCAAGGTCACCGACGAAGATCTCGGAGAGGTCGACCGCGTGCTCTACGACCTGCATATCGAGTCGATTTCCTTCAAGGGACTGCACGAACTCAGCGGCGGTCAGCGGCAGCTGGTCTCTCTCGCCCAGGTGCTGGTACGCGATCCGAAGATCCTGCTCCTCGACGAGCCGACGAGCGCCCTCGACCTGCACCGGCAGGTGGAGGTGCTCGCGCTGATCCGGTCGCTGGCGAAGGATCGCGGCATCTGCGTCATCCTTGCGATCCACGACCTCAACCAGGTGTTGCGCGTGGCGGACCGGGTGATGGTGATCGATGCCGGCACGATGGTGACCTGCGGACCGGTGGACACGGTGATCACCCCTGCCCTGCTCCAGAGCATCTACAAGGTGGAAGGCCGCATCGAACATTGTTCGCGGCGATCCCCGCACGTGATCATCGACGGGCCGCTCGGGCGATCCTGAAGCAGCACTGCTCCCCCAGCGAGGACCGGCTCAGCGCCTCCTGGATGCGGAGGCCTGCGTTTCCTTCAGCGTCGTTTCGACCTTGTCGAGCTTGTCCTCGATTTTGTCGAGCTTCGTCAGGATCTGGTAGAGAAGATCCGGGACGACGCGGGAATGGTCGACGTTCTCGCGGGATGCTTTTGCGGTTGCTTGCGCGGCCTCGATCAACTCGCGCATTTCCGAGCGGGTAGCGGCGACTGTGTCGCTCGCCGGCGCAGGGCTGGTTTGGCCCAGAGCTTGGCTCGTCAAGGCGAGGATGAGAAGCGATGCGGTTGCCACGTAGCGCATTGTCAGGCTCCAGGAGAATGGGAGTACAGATCTCAAGTTGTCGGCAGCAAAGCAAAGATTTTCTTGACGGAAATCTGCGTTCTTTGTTGAAAAATGGAATCGTGGACCAGACAAGCCCCTCCCGACGCACCCAACCGTCATAACCGCTTATTTACTCTACAGCATCATTTCGCTCGCCTTCGCCGGCGTGAGCGAGAACGTGTCGTCCTCACAGACGCCCACGCCGAATCACAAGGAGATGCCCTTGCTGTCACGACTTTCTCCCAGACTTGCAGCCTCTCTTCTCGCCTGCGCTGCCGGGTTCCTGTCCCCTGCCCTCGCCGCCGACCCTGAACAGGGCGCAAAGGTGCGGCAGGCCGTCGACGAGGCGATGAAGCCGATCATCGAGCAATACGGCATCCCCGGGCTGGCCGTGGCGGTGACCATCGACGGAGAGCGCCATTTCGTCGAATTTGGTCTGGCCGCGAAGGAGCCTCGGGTTCCCGTCACCCGCGACACGCTCTTCGAGCTCGGATCGATCAGCAAGACGTTCACCGCGACCCTGGCGACCTATGCCGAACTCGAAGGCAAGCTGTCCCTGAAGGACAGCGTCAGTCGGCACATGCCGGAGCTGAAGGGCAGCGCCCTCGATAGGGTGCGGCTCCTGGATCTCGCGACGCATACGGCCGGCGGCTTCCCGCTCCAGCTGCCCGACAACGTGAAGGATCAGAAGCAGCTCATCGCCTATTATCGCGAATGGAAGCCGAAATCCGCCCCCGGCACGCAGCGCAGCTATGCCAATCCGAGCATCGGCCTTCTTGGCATGGTGACCGCGCGCGCCATGGGAGCAAGCTTCAAAACGCTCGCGGACCGCCTGTTCGGCGATCTCGGCCTGCAGCACACCTATATCGACGTGCCTGCGGCGGAGATGAAATCATATGCCTGGGGCTACAGCCGCGACGGCAAAGCGGTTCGCGTCTCCCAAGCCCTGCTTGCGGACGAAGCCTATGGAGTGAAGTCGAACGCCGTCGACATGGCCCGCTTCCTCGAGGCGAACATGGGAATCGGTCCCATGCCGGAGAAAGTCGCCCAGGCGATGCGTTCGACGCAGACCGGCTACTTCCGTTCGGGCGAGCTGATCCAGGACCTGATCTGGGAGCAATATCCCTACCCGGTCGCGCTCGATGCACTCGTCGCCGGCAACACGATGAACCAAAAGGTGCATCCGGCAACCGCGATCGACCCGCCCATGGCGCCGCGCAAGGATGTGATCGTCAACAAGACCGGATCGACTCTCGGGTTCGGCGCCTATGTGGCCTTCGTTCCGGAGAAGAGGATCGGCATCGTCATGCTGGCGAACAAGGGCTATCCCAATGAGGCGCGCGTGACAGCAGCTCATCAGGTGCTGTCGCGCCTCATCGAGTAGGCCGCGCCGTGCCTTACGGCAGGATCGAGATCCAGCGCTGTTCGGCGAAACGGGCAGAAGGCAGGGGATGCGCTAGCACTCGGTCTTCTGCTTCGTCGTGGTGTCGCCGAACGCGTCGGTCTTCTGCTGCGTCGTCGTCGAGCATCCGGTGCTGCTGGTGGTCCCCACATCCCGGTGCTCGATGACCACGTTCTTCTGATCGGGGCCGGACGCGGCACCACCTACCACTCCACCGACGCCGGCGCCGACTGCGGCACCGACCGGCCCGCCCACGGCAGCCCCGGCCGTGCCACCGGCAATCGCCCCGGCCGCCGCACCGCCCTCCTCCGCATATGCCAGCGTCGGGGCCGTCAGCAGCAGCGCAGCAGCCGCAAATTTGAGATCAGAGACACGCATGATCCGTTCTCCATATTTCTGAGGAAGCATCACGCCGGGATAACGGTCCGATCGGCTCCGCGTTTCAGCGTGGCTGCTGTCTCCGAGTCCCGGCCATGACCTGTTCGACATTCCTGGACATCACTCCACAACTGTTTCTCCCAACAGGACCACGACCATTCGGGGCGATCCCTCGAACGAGCAACCGCCATTAAGACTGCATTAACCGGAGGAGGCGGAGAATGTTCGGCATCTGGGGGAAACCGGAATGCTTTCCGCTTCTCAGTCCAAGGTTACGGTTCTTGTCGTCGACGATGATGCGATTGCCCGCGGGCTCCTTGCGCAATTTCTTCAGATGAGCGGGTTCGAGGTGATTGCCGCTCCCAACGGGGAGCGCGCGTTGCTGAAGTTGTGCCAGCAGGGGGAAGAGATCGACTGGCTCGTGAGCAAGGTGAGCCTGCCGGGTCTCGTCTGCGGCCGGATCCTGCAAGACGAATACCGGAGGCTCCATCCCGACCGGCCTGCCCTCCTGATCGCAGCCCTCGACCCATCCCAGAGGTCGTCTGCCCACACGGTCTTCGTCCCTCCGGCGTCTCCGGTCAGAGTTCTTGAGATCCTTCAGGCTCTGAGAACCGCGAACGCAGCCCCGATCCGTCCGTTTGCCAGCTCCAAGGCTGCCTGATCCGCATTGCTGCCGGTTGCAGGCCGGGCTTTCGGGAGTGCCGGGGCCGGCTCACGCAGATTAACGGACTTGTCACACCTGTCCGGCATACCGACGGTATGACCTATTCCCGCGATACCAAAGCCATCTCCGAGTTCACCGGCGAGCCCGTCAGCACCTGGTCTGAGGAATGGCGGATCGAGACCGAAGCCCGCACGGTCCTGAAGATGTCAAAGGAGCAGCGGGACGTCTTCTTCAACGGGCGGAAGGACGAGAACGGCCGGAGCATCGACCGTGGGGTCATCGGCATCCGCGGGCTGAAAGCCGCCGAGGAAATCAAGGCGACGATGGAGCGGCTGCAGGAAGCCCGCAGCAGGCTCAAGTAAAGGACACCGCTCCTACGGCCAAGCATTCATAGAAATAAAGAGAAGCCATAGACAAAAAAAGAAAAGGGCCGCGCCCGGTCTTTAAACGACCGTGTTCGCGACCCCCTGGACCGTATTGCCCCTACGGTGAACTCGGCATAGATCATGCGCTCCGTCGGATCAAGCCCAAATCGTTCGCAAATGAACGATCCGGAGCGTCAGAATAGCGCAGAAATTCTATTGACACGCCCCATTCAGGTCACGATCGGTCACATTTCGGCCAAAATACTCCATGAAGATGTAGGTTCACCGACCTTATTATTTGCCCCTACGGGTCGGACCTTAAAGCGCCCCACAAGCGGGCGCTTTCTTTTTGGAAAGCGCCGGTCTCCGCCTCTACGACGATCCCTGCGGTGCGAAGAAGCAGATGATGGCCCGGGTTCTCGGTTCTTCGCAGATGTGGAATTTCTCGTCCGGGGACATCTTGGCTTCATCCTGACCGATGAGGCGCCCGTCCCAGAGTCTCCAGCCCTCTGCGGTTTCTGTTACGGTCTCGCCTCTGGCCTCCACCAGCTCACGGCAATCGTGATCGTCGCAGCACCAGGCCGGGTACCAGCTATGGGCCAGGACAGGCCCGCCGAGGAGCCAGCCCGCCGCCACGAGTGCTGTCAGTCGCCGACCAGCGGCCATTCAGGATTAGCCTTTCCCGAGGACGGTCCTCCCCGATCGACAAACCTATCCCGATCTTGGCCCCCGCTCTTCGGCGCGTCCAGTCCGGGCCGCAGGCCTGGAAAGCCTCACTCTTTCGTCTGCAGATAAGGCTCGACCTTGCCCTTGAGCTTGATCGTCATGGGGTTGCCGAAACGATCCTTGGCATTGCCGGCCGTGACCCGGACCCAGCCCTCGCTGACGCAATACTCGTCCACATTGGTCTTCTCGGCCCCGTTGAAGCGGATGCCCACTCCCTTCGCGAGCAGCTCCTCGTCGTAGAACGGGCTGTTCGGATTCGAGGACAGGCGGTCGGGAAGCGTGTCGGTCATGCGAAGGTTTCTCCAAAGACGGTCGATCCAGGGCGGGCAACCTACCCTCTTAGGGTTCGAATGCCAATTCCGACTCGGCCGACGTGACAAGCCCGTCGCAATGTCCTACTTTCGTTGAACTCTTCTAAGGTAACGTAATAATCCGCGGCAAAGCGGAGGCAGATCAGGGAGACGGCGTTGTCCGCAGCGACAGACGGGATTCACACCGATTTTTCAGAAGGCATGAGCTATGGAGACTATCTCCGGCTCGACACGCTCCTCTCCGCCCAATCTCCCCTGACGGCCGAGCACGACGAACTTCTCTTCATCACCATCCATCAGGTGATGGAGCTCTGGCTGAAGCTCCTGAACCGGGAACTCGACACGGCACTCGCCCATATCCGGGCCGACGAGCTCCAGCCCGCCTTCAAATGCACCGCGCGCATCAACCGGATCCAGGAGCAGCTGATCCAGGCCTGGACGGTGCTCTCCACCATGACCCCGTCCGATTACCTGAGCTTCCGGCCGGCACTCGGCAAATCCTCCGGCTTCCAGTCTTGGCAATACCGCCTGGTGGAGTTCAAGCTCGGGGCCAAGGACGCGATCAAGATGGCGCCGCACCGCCACCGGAGCGATCTCGCGGAACAGCTCGAGGCCGCCTACCGGGCGCCGAGCCTCTACGACGAGGCCCTGCGCCTTCTGGCCCGGCGCGGTTACGCGATCCCGGCCGAGGTGCTCGACCGGGACGTGACCCAGCCCTACACGGCCGATGCGAGCGTCGAGGCTGCCTGGGAGGAGATCTACCGCCATGCGGGCGAGCATTTCGACCTCTACGAACTCGCCGAGGAGCTGGTCGACCTGGAGGACGCCTTCCAGCAATGGCGCTTCCGTCACATGAAGACCGTGGAACGGATCATCGGCATGCGCAGCGGCACGGGCGGCAGCACCGGCGTGACCTATCTGCGCAAGGCGCTGGAGCGCTACTTCTTTCCCGAGCTCTGGTCCGTGCGCGGCAAGCTGTGACGGAGGAGATGCGCCATGCTTGATCTTCGCCAGCACTTCTCCCGCTTCCTGAACACCGAGCCTGACCGCCTGCATTTCGCGGCCCACAGCCACCATCCCTGGCCCGATGTGACCCGCGACGCGCAGCTCCAGGCCTGGGACGATGCCGCGCGCCTCATGGACGACAAGTGGGAACATGTCCTGGGTCCTGTCCTCGACGAGTATCGCGGCCATGTGGCCGGACACCTCAACCTGCCCGACCCGTCGACCATCGCGGTGGCGCCGAACACGCACGAATTCCTCAAGCGCATCCTCTCCTGCTTCCCGGCGGACCGGCCGGTCCGCATCCTGACCTCGGACGGCGAGTTCCACTCCTTCACGCGCCAGATCGCGCGGCTGGAGGAAGAGCGGGTCGTTGCGGTCACGCGGGTGCCGGCGGAGCCTTTCACGACCTTCGAGGATCGCTTCTTCACGGCCGCGCAGGACGGCTACGACCTCGTTTTCGTGAGCCAGGTCTTCTTCAATTCCGGCTTCGCGCCGGACGGGCGGAGGCTCGCCGAATGCGCCTGCGACGGCGCCATGATCGTGATCGACGGCTATCACGGCTTCATGGCACGGCCGACGGATTTGGGAAGCATCGCCGAGCGCGTGTTCTACATCGCCGGCGGCTACAAATATGCCATGGCGGGCGAAGGCGCGTGCTTCATGCATTGCCCGCCGGGGTGGGGCCTGCGCCCGCGCGACACCGGCTGGTACGCCGCCTTCGGCAATCTCACCAACGCGCAGAGCGGACAAGTCGGCTACAGCGACGACAGCTGGCGCTTCATGGGCGCCACCTTCGATCCCTCGGGTCTCTACCGCTTCAACGCGGTGATGCGCTGGCTGGCAGACGAAGGCATTACGCCGGGCATCATCCACGCCCACGCGAAGACGCTGCAGCAGCATTTCCTGCGCCGGGCCGGAACGTCCGCACTGTTCGAGAAGGCTTCGCTCGTGGTGCCGGCGGACGAGATGCGGCGCGGGAACTTCCTGACCTTCCAGACGCCGGAGGCTCAGGCCATCCATCGCGATCTCGTGCAGCTGCGCGTGGTGACGGATGTGCGCGGCGAGCGTCTGCGCCTCGGCTTCGGCATCTACCAGACGGAAGAGGAAGTGGACGACCTCTTGCGCCGCATCGACGAGGCCGGCGCAATGGAGTCGCTGCCCGTCAGCACGTCGTCGGCCGCTTGACGGGAGCTGCTCCCTGGATCCGCTTCATCATCGACGAAGCGGATCAACCTCGGTCCGCTTCGCAACGTTGCCGGCGGCCCTCGCCTCCAGTCGCGCAGGATCCTGCCGGCCGCACTTGAGCCGGCGCAGGTCCGCCGCCGGCGCCGGTCCTGCGGCCTTCAT
>DASZBB010000086.1:0-27563 GCA_035944695.1 Microvirga sp.
AGATCCTTGTCCATCGGCGTCGCGGGCGATTCCATGAACGGCTCGATGGTGAACTCCACACCACGTCTGTGAGCGGCGGCCTGGCACTCGGTCACGATGTCCTGCACCATGGCCAGACGCACCGCGTCGTCCGGCGCGCGGGCATCGAGGGTGAAATCGACGCGCGCCGGAATGACGTTGATCGCGCCGGGCTGGACCTGCGCCACGCCCACCGTCGCCACCGTGTCGGTGCGCGTGGCGCCTGCCCGCTCCACGATGCCGATCATCTCGGCGACGGCTGCGAGCGCGTCGCGGCGCATGGTCATCGGCACCGTGCCGGCATGGCCCGCCTCGCCGGTCACGCTGGCGCGGGCCCGGGTGATGCCGTTGATGGCCGAGACGATGCCAACGGGCAGATTCTTCGCCTCGAGAAGCGGACCCTGCTCGATATGCACCTCGAGATAGCCGCGGTAGCGCGCCGGATCGCGGGCGAGAGAAGCAGCGCCTTCCGGATCGCCGCCGAAGCGGATCAGAGCCTCGCGGAGGGTGATCCCGGCCTGATCCCGGCCTTCGAGCCAAGCCGGGTTGAAGCGGCCAGCGAGCGCCTGGGACGTGGAGAGATTGGTCGGGAAGCGCACATTCTCCTCGTCCCCGAAGGCGACGATCTCGATCGGACAGGCGGGCGTGATGCCCTGCTGCTTCAAGGCCTCGACCACGACGATCCCGAGCACCACGCCGAGATTGCCATCATAGCGGCCGGCATCGACCACGGAGTCGATATGAGAGCCGATGAGGAGGGCGGGTGCTTCGGGATCGGCCCCTTCGATGCGTCCGATGACCGAGCCGAGGGCATCGATATGGGCGTTCAGGCCCGCTTCCTGCATCAGCCGGAGCGTGGCATCCGCGGCCCTGCGGTGCGCGTCGGAGAGATAAAGGCGGGTGAGGCGGCCGGGCTCGTCCGTGTGCGGGGCGAGATCCTCGATCATCGCCATCACGCGGCGGCCCAGGGAGAGATCTGTCGCGTCTGTCATGAGCCGGAGAGTTTCAGGAACCGGACCGCTTCGCAAGGGGAGGACGGCCGTCTCGAAGGAAGATCCAATGCTCTCTGATTCCACTCACGTCATCATCGGCCTTGTGCCGGTGATCCCGCTGCGGAAAAGCGCGGCGTTTCACAGCATCGGGATGGCCGGGACAAGCCCGGCCATGACGCCCAGAGTTTGTCCACGAAGCCTACGACAGAAAATTCAAGCCGCGACGCCGAGCTTCTTCTGCAGGCTCGTGGACGAGGTCGTGTATTGGAACAGGAGCTTCTTCTCCGGATACACGTAGCGGTGCACCTTCTGGGCCGCCAGCGCACCTTCGTGGAAGCCCGAGAGGATGAGCTTCAGCTTGCCCGGATAGGTGTTGATGTCGCCGATGGCAAAGATGCCGGGCACGTTGGTCTCGAACTTCTCGGTATCGACCGGGATCAGGTTTTCGTGCAGGTTCAGGCCCCAATCGGCGATGGGGCCGAGCTTCATGGTGAGTCCGAAGAACGGCAGCATCACGTCGCAATCGACAGTGAGTTCCGAGCCATCGTCCTTGCGGATCACGGCGCCTTCGAGCACATGATTGTCGCCCTTCAGCGCGCTCACCTGGCCGAGATGGAGGTCCATGTCGCCGGCGGCCACGAGGGAGCGCATCTTCTCCACCGTATGGGGCGCGGCCCGGAAGGCGTCGCGGCGGTGGAGCAGCGTCAGGCGCTTGGCGATGGGTTGCAGGTTCACCGTCCAGTCGAGGGCGGAATCGCCCCCGCCGACGATGAGCACCTTCTTGTTGCGGAACATCTCCATCTTGCGTACGGCGTAGAACACGCTCGTGCCCTCGTAGGCTTCGATGTTGTCGATCGGGGGCTTCTTGGGTTGGAACGAGCCGCCGCCGGCCGCGATGATCACGGACTTGCAGGTGAAGGTGGTGCCGTTCTCGGAGGTCTTGACCCGGAACAGGGGCGCCTCGGGCGTGCCGATGGATTCGAGGCTCTCCACCATCTCGTTCAAGTGGAAGGTGGGGTTGAACGGCTCGATCTGCGCCATCAGGTTGTCGACGAGGCCTTGGCCCGTCACCATCGGAAAGCCCGGGATGTCATAGATCGGCTTTTCCGGATAGAGTTCGGCGCATTGGCCGCCCACCTTCGGCAGGATGTCGATCAGATGGCATTTGATGTCGAGGAGGCCCAGTTCGAACACGGCGAACAGGCCCACGGGCCCGGCACCGATGATGACGACGTCCGTTTCGATATGGTCGGTCATGAACAGGCTCCTTCGAGAGACCCTTTGGAAGCACGGTCTCTTCAACTTTGGCAATGCGGCAGGGTGACGGTCAGGCCCCGGTCGGCGCTAGGGTGACCTCCAGGCCGTCGAGTTCGGGGGTCCAGAGGATTTGGCAGGACAGGCGGGAATTGGGCTGGGTCATCACGGTATCGAGCTGGTCCTCCTCCTCGTCGGTGGGAGGATAGAGCTTGTCGAGCCATTCTTCGGCGACGAAGACGTGGCAGGTGGCGCATTCGCAGGCCCCCCCGCACAGACCCTCGATGGGCAGGCCCCAGTCCCGGATGATCTCCATCACCCGCCAGCCCTCGATGGCTTCGAGGGTGTGGCGCTGGCCGGCCCGGTCGGTCACATGGATGACGCCCATGAAGCGGGAATTCCTCTTGCGTGCAATCTGGGATGTGGCGCGGAAGGGGCTGCGCCGGATGGGCTGATATCGTCCTTTCAGCCCGCTCCGTCAACGGCTTGGCGTGTCAAACCCCGAGGGTTTCCGCCCGCAGGGCCTCGTCGGCCATAAGCTCGGCCATGGAGCCCTGGAAGCGGATCTCGCCGCGCTCAATGACGCAGGCCCGGTCGCTGATGCCGGCCGCGAAGGCCCAGTTCTGCTCGGACAGGAGGACGGCCACCCCTTCGGCCTTCATGGCCCGGATCGCCTCGGCCATCATCTGGACGATCACCGGGGCGATGCCTTCGGAGGGTTCGTCGAGCAGGATCGCATCCGGGTTGCCCATGAGGGTGCGGGCGATGGCGAGCATCTGCTGCTCGCCCCCGGACATCTGGTTGCCCTGCCTCCCGCGCATCTCCGCGAGGTTCGGGAAGAGACGGAAGAGCCGCTCGGGGGTCCAGGGCGAGCGGCCTTCCCCGGCGGGGCGGCGGCCCGTCTCCAGGTTTTCGTCGACGGTGAGATCGGTGAAGATGCGCCGGTCCTCGGGCACATAGCCGAGCCCCAGGCGGGCGATCTTGTAGGTGGGCAGCCTGTCGAGAGACTGCCCCTTGAAGGTGGCCTGCTTGGCTGATGCCGACACCAGACCCATGATCGCTTTCAAAGTCGTGGTCTTGCCCGCCCCGTTGCGGCCGACCAAGGCCATGACCTCTCCGGGATGAAGCCGGAACGTCAGGTCGAAGAGAACCTGAGCGCGGCCATAGAAGGCGCAGAGGTTCCAGATCTCGAGAAGCGGTTTGCTCATGCGGGCCTCACCCCCTTCCGCGGATCGAGGGCATGCTCGTCGCCCAGATAGGCGCGTCGGACCTGCTCGTTCTGGCGGATCTCGTCGGGCGTTCCGGTGGCGATGATCCGGCCGCGCAGGAGCACGAGGACCCGGGCTGCATGGCCGAAGACCACATCCATGTCGTGCTCTGTGAAGAGAACGCCGATCCCCTGCGAGGCGGCGATGGATGCGGTCAAATCCATCAGCTCCGCCCGCTCGCGCGGCGCCATGCCGGCCGTGGGCTCATCCATGAGGAGGAGTTTGGGCTCTCCGGCCAGCGCGATGGCCAGTTCCACCCGCTTCACGTCACCGTAGGCCAGCGCGGAGCAGGGGGTATCCGCCGCCTCCGCCATACCTACTTGGGAAAGAAGTTCGTGTGCCTTCCCGCGATATCGCTCCCGAGCCGGCGACCAGAGGCCGCTGCTTTGCCGATGGCAGCTGATCAGCGCCATCTGGACGTTCTCGGCGGCGCTCATGGACAGGAAGGTCTGGGCGACCTGGAAAGTGCGTCCGACGCCTCGGCGGAAGCGCTTCTGCGGCGAGGCATGGGTGATGTCCTGGTCGTCGAGCAGAACCCGGCCGCGGTCCGGTCGCAGCTGCCCGCCGACCATGTTGAACACGGTGGACTTGCCCGCACCGTTGGGGCCGATGATGGCGAGCATCTCGCCGCGCTCGACGGTGAAATTGACGTCGCGGGCCGCCACTACGCCGCCGAAGGACTTGTGCAGATCGTTCACGGCAAGAAGCGTCATGAACGCTCCTCCCGCCAATGCTGCACCGTACCGACAAGGCCGCGCGGAAAGACCAGCACCATGGCGATGATGCTCAGGCCCAGCATCAGACGCCAGAGCGGCGTGAGCGGCATGATCCAGTCGCGCAAGGCATGCAGGACAGCGGCACCGACGAGGGGGCCCATCACCGTCTGGATGCCGCCGAGGAGCAGCATGGTCAGCGCGTCGACCGAGGTCGAGATCCCGAGCAGGCTCGGATCCACCGAGCCGCGGGAAAAGGCGTAGAGACCGCCTGCGAGCCCGGCGGCGGCACCCGAGATCATGAAGGCGAGCCAGCGGTGCTGGCGGACCTTCAAGCCGATCGCCTCCGCTCGGGCCTCCGAATCGCGGGCGGCACGCAGGGCATAGCCGAAGGGAGCGTCGATGATCCGTTTCAGCAGCAGCACGGTCACAAGGGTCAGTGCGGCGGTCAGGAAATAATACGGCACCGGCCCGCTGGCCCAGCTCGACGGCCACACGCCGACGATGCCGTTGTCGCCGCCGGTCACCTCCACCCATTGGAAGGCGACCGCATAGAGGATCTGCGCAGCGGCGAGAGTCATCATGGCAAGATAGATGCCCGACAGCCGCACCACGAAGGCGCCGATCAGCGCTGCGCCTAACGCCGCCAAGGCGAGCCCGAGAGGAAGGGCCGCCTCCATCGACGTGCCGAGCCACTTCACGGCCAATGCCGAGCCGTAGGCGCCGAGGCCGAAGAAGGCTGCATGGCCGAAGCTCACGAGCCCGCCCACGCCGATGAGAAGCTGCAGGCTGAAGGCGAAGAGCGCGAACACCAGGATCTCGGTCGCGACCTTCAGCAGGTAGGCGTCGGCCAGCAACGGAAAGCTGGCGAGCGCCGCGACGACGGCGAGCAGGATGAACGAACGGCCGGGCAGGGGCTTGCGGCTGGCGATCCCCACCGCATGGGTTCCACCGATCACCTCGGCGCGGCCGAAGAGGCCATACGGCCGGATCGCCAGCACCACGGCCATGAGCAGGAATACCACCACGAGGGTGCTCTTAGGAAAGATCAGGATGCCGAAGGCCTGCAGTTGCCCGATGATGAGCGCCGCAAGAAACGCGCCGGGCACGCTGCCCATTCCGCCCACCACCGTGACGACGAAGGCCTCGGCGATGATGGAGAGATCCATCCCGGTATTGGCCGAGACGCGCGGGATCTGAAGCGCGCCGCCGAGCCCGGCGAGGAATGCGCCGAGAAACAGCGTGCCGGTGAACAGCATCGCCTGATTGACGCCCAGCGAGGCCACCATGTCGCGATCCTGCGTCGCCGCACGCACCAGCACGCCGAAGCGCGTCTTGCGCAGGAGAAGCCACACGAGCCCCAGCACGACGGGACCGGCTGCGATCAGCACGAGTTCGTAGGAGGGAAAGCGCCGTCCGAGAATGTCGACAGGAGCACGCAATCCCGGTGCACGCGGTCCCAAAATGTCCTCAGGCCCGAATACCTGCACCACGAGATCCTGCACCACCAGGACGACGCCGAAGGTGGCCAGCAGCTGGAAGAGTTCCGGCGCGCCGTAGATGCGCCGCAGGAGCAGGACTTCGATGACGGCGCCGATGATGCCGACAACGAGGGCCGAGGCCAGGATGCCGGCCCAGAAGGTGGCGGGCCCGAAGGAAAGTTCGAGCAGGCGCGGCACCAGTGTCGCGGCCGTGTAGGCGCCGATCATGTAGAGCGAACCGTGCGCGAAGTTCACGATCCGCGTGACGCCGAACACGATGGTCAGGCCGCAGGCGGTGATGAAAAGCGATGAAGCGCTGGAAAGGCCGCTGAGGGCCTGAACGGCGAGGAAGGAGGGATCCAGCGCCAGCAATCCGCTAATCCTTCCGCACCGCCTTCACCTCGGCCTCGGTCGGCATGAACGAGGTGCCGTCCTTGTAAGTCCAGTCCGTCATGCTGCCTGCAGCGCCTTTCAGCACGAGCTTGCCGACCCAGGCACCCATGGTGGACTGATTGTCGATGCCGCGCATGGTGACGGGGCCGATGACCGTGTCGAACTTCGCATCCTCGAGCGCCTTGATCACGGCCTCGGTCTCGGGGGAGCCCGCGTGCTCGATGGCGTCACGGATCATGTAGACGACCATGTAGCCGAGGAGTGAGCCGAGGCGCGGCGTGTCGTTGTATTTCGCCCGGTAGGCGTCGACGAACGCCTTGTGCTTCGGCTCCGTGATCTGGTCCCAGGGATAGCCGGTCACGATCCAGCCCTCGGGCACCTCGTCCTTCAGGGGCAGGAGCCATTCGGGCTCTCCGGTGAGGAGCGAGAGAACCGTCGTGTCCTCGAAGAGGCCGCGGGTGTTGCCTTCGCGCACGAACTGGGTGAGGTCCGGGCCGAAGAGCACGTTGAAGATGCCGTCGGGCTTGGCCTGCTCGAGGGCCGAGACCGTGGCGCCCGCCTCGATCTTGCCAAGCGCCGGATACTGCTCGACCACGATCTGTGCGCCGGGCACGCGCTCCTGGATGAGGCGCTTGAACGCTTGCGCGGCCGACTGGCCGTATTCGTAGTTGGGCGCGACGATGGCCCAGCGCTTTGCGCCCGAGGCCTTCGCCTGATCGACCAGCATGCCGACCTGCATGGTGTTGTTGGGCCGGATGCGGAAGGTGTAGCGGTTGCCCTGCGCCATGGTAATGGCATCGGTCAGCGGTTCGGCCGCGATATAGACGATCTTCTTCTGGTTGGCGTAATCCGCCATGGCCACGCCGACATTCGACAGGAAGGAGCCGAAGAGCAGCACCGCGCCTTCGCGGGTCACCAATTCGTCGGCCACACGGGTGGCGTCGCCCGTAGTGGCGCCGTCTTCGCGGGAGATGATCTCGATCTTGCGGCCGAGCACCCCGCCCTTGGCGTTGATCTCGTCGAGGGCGAGCTGCCATCCATTGCGATAAGGAACCGTGAAAGCCGCCTGTCTGGCATAGGAATTCAGCTCTCCGAGCTTGATCGTGGATTGCTGAGCCCGAACGGCTGGAGATCCGAGCGCGAGCGCCACGCCAAGTGCTAGCCAGCGGATCGTCGATGCCTTCGCCATTGCGTGTTCCTTTTGTCGAAGCTTGCGAGGATTTAGGGCCAATCCCGGTTGGAAGGAAGTCTAAACTGCCACGCTTCGTAAATTCCTGCCTTGCTTGAGCCAGGGAGGCAATGACACATTCGCCGCCTTCGTTCCTTGGAACCCGACAGACCCATGCTCCTTGACCGCGACCCTGCCCATGCTTTCATGCCTTACCCGGCCGTTCCAGTCCCTCATGCCCCCGGCGGCCCGCTGTCGGGCCTGAGCTTCGCCGCCAAGGACCTGTTCGACGTGGCGGGCTATCCGACCAGTGCGGGATCACCGCACATGCTCGCCATGTCGGGCATCAAGACACGGACCGCGCCGACGGTGCAGAAGCTCCTTGAGTCGGGCGCCCGCCTTGTCGGCAAGACGATCACGGACGAGCTGGCCTTTTCCATGAGCGGCAAGAACGCCCATTTCGGCACTCCGGTGAACGGAGGGGCGCCCGACCGGATCCCGGGCGGCTCGTCCTCCGGGTCGGCGGCGGCCGTCTCGAACGGGTTGTGCGACTTCGCCCTTGGGACCGATACGGGAGGCTCCGTTCGAGCGCCGGCCAATCATTGCGGCCTCTTCGGCATCCGCCCGACCCATGGGCGGGTGAGTCTCGAAGGCTGCCACGATCTGGCGCCCTCCTTCGACACCTGTGGATACTTCACCCGCGATGGTGCCACCTTCGTTCGTGTGGGCGAGGTGCTTCTGGGAGCGGATGACCATCCCCTGCCGCAGACCCCTCGAGTGCTTTTGGCGCGCGATGCCTTCGCCCTGCTTCACACGGATGTGCAGGACGCGCTGGCGCCGGCCCTGCGCCGGATGGAATCCGTGCTGGGCCGGCCCGAGCCGATGGAGGTGGCGGCGGAAGGCTTCACGGCGCTGTACTGGGCGATGCGCCACATCCAGAGCCGGGAAGCCTGGACGGTCGACGGGCCGATGATCGAACGCTATCGCCCGCCCCTCGGTCCGGGCGTGGCCGACCGATTCGCGTTCTCGAAGGGAGTGACCGATGCCCAGGTGGCGGAAGCCCAGGCGCTTCGAGCGGCCTTCCGCAAGCGCTTCAGTGAACATCTTGCCGGCGATGCAGTGCTGATCCTGCCGACCATGCCGGACGTCGCGCCGCTTCTCTCCGAGAGCGACGAGGCGCTCAACGATTATCGCAACAACGCCCTGAACCTGCTCTGCCTGTCGGTCCTGTCCGGCTTGCCTCAGGTCTCGATCCCGCTCGCCTCCCGTTTCGGCGCGCCGCTGGGACTGTCGCTCATGGGACCGGCCGGCTCGGACATGAGCCTCGTTGCCCTGGCGCAGCGAATCGCCGATGGCGCACCGGCCTGACGGGACCCTTCACTCCTCGCAGGAGTTACCGGAGAAGCGAGGGGAACCATCAATGACCTCACAAGGGGAAGACACATGACACATCCTGCCGTGCATCCGGAAACGCCCCATGTGGCGGTGGCGAGCGCCTGCGTCCTGGGCGAGGGACCCGTCTGGGATCATCGCTCCAACACCTTGTTCTGGGTCGACATCAAGAAGCCGGGCGTCTGGCGCTACCATCCGGAAACGAAGGAACATTTCCGCATCGATGCTCCCGACCGAGTGGGCTTCATCGCCCTCACGCCCGATCAGGATGTGGTCGTCGCCGGCTTCAAGTCCGGCCTCGCGCGGTTCAACCTCAAGACGGGTGAGGCGCAGCCCATCGTATCGCCGGACAAGGACAAACCGAACAACCGCATCAATGACGGCCATGTGGGGCCGGACGGCGCCATCTACTTCGGCACCATGGACGATGAGGAAAAGGAAGGCTCCGGCGCCTTCTGGCGCTGGGACGGCAAGGAGCTGACCAAGTTCCATTCCGGCATCGTCGTCACCAACGGCCCGGCCTTCAGTCACGATGGGCAAACGCTTTATGCGACGGACACGATCGGGCAGTTGATCTATGCCCTCGATGCCGGTGACGGACAAATCGGCGAGCCGCGCCGCTTTGCACGCTTCGAGGAAGGCTCGGGTCACCCCGACGGCATGGCGGTCGATGCGGAAGGCTATGTCTGGGTATGCCATTGGGGCGCCTCCCGCATCACGCGCTTCGCCCCGGACGGATCGGTGGAGCGCGTCGTGCCCGTTCCCACGGCCCAGGTGACGAAATGCGCCTTCGGCGGACCCGACCTCACCACCCTCTACATCACCACGGCTTCAATCGGGCGTGATCCGCATATCGACGTTATGGCAGGCCATCTCTTCAAGGTCGAGACCGGCATCCGCGGCCTGCAGGCCCACATTTTCGAGAGGTAGGGACCATGATCATCGAGCGTTTCGGCACCCTCAATGGCCAGGATGTGCTCCAGGTCTCATTGCAAGGTCCTGACGGCATGGCCATCCAGGTCCTTACCTGGGGGGCCGTGGTGCGGGATCTCACCGTGCCCTTGGCAAGCAGCTCCCAAAGGGTGGTGCTGGGCCTCAACTCCATCGAGGATTACGTCGCCCACTCGCCCTATTTCGGCACCATCGTCGGACGCTATGGCAACCGCATCGGGAAGGCGCAATTCACCCTCGACGGCGAGACCTACCAGCTCGATGCCAACGAGGGCGCGAACCAGCTTCACGGCGGCACGATGGGTTTTGGCACACGCCTGTGGAGCATACTCGACTACACCTCTCACAGCGTAACCCTAGGCCTTGTGTCCGAGGACGGCGACATGGGCTATCCGGGCCGCCTCGTGGCAACCTGCACCTATACGCTCCTGCAGGCGTCGCGGCTACGGATCGCTCTCGAGGCGACGAGCGACAGGCCGACGCCGGTCAATCTCACCACGCATGGCTATTTCAACCTCGACGGGAGTTCCGACATCTCGTCCCACGAGCTGATGATCGCGGGCGAATACATCACGCCGACCCGGCCCGACCTGATTCCCACGGGAGAGATCACCGCGGTTGCGGGCACCGATTACGATTTCACCGCCCCGCGGCCGATCCACGGCGCGCAGCACACCCTCTACGACATCAACTACGTGCTGCGTGGGCCCTACGGCGAGCTTCGCCATGCCGCGACGCTCGCCTCGCGCCGCAACGGCCTGGCCATGGAACTGTGGACCACGGAGCCCGGCGTCCAGTTTTATGACGGGCACCTCATCGACATCTCGGTGAACGGATTGGACGGCATCCAGTATGGCCGGCATGGCGGGCTCTGCCTGGAGCCGCAACGCTTCCCTGACAGCCCCAATAATGCCCATTTTCCATCGTCTATCCTGCGGCCCGGTCAGGTTTCCCGACAGGTCAGCGAGCTCCGGTTTGCCGGCTGACCAAGGGAACTTTGCCGTAGTGGAGTTGTTCTTCTTTGTAGGCGTTGCGTTTCCGGTCAGACACGAACCAAAAGGGATGGCCCTTCATGCCGGTGCTCGATGCGAAAGCCTTGGAGATCGATCCGAAAGGAGCGGCTTTCCTGAAGAGCGTTCTGCGTCCGATGCCCGTGCCCCAGGCGCTGCCCAAGGAAGCGTCCCGGATCGTGAAGATCCGGTTCTACGCGCTGAGGCGATCGCGAGAGCTCGCGGCCGATTCGGTGTGACGGACCTTCTCAGACCCGTCAGCTTCTCTCACGCATCTTCAACCACCGGCACCAATCCGCGCTTGGCGAGAAGCGCGTCTGCCGTGGGCAGGCGTCCCCGGAAGGCCGTGTAGGCCTCGGCCGGATCGCGCAGGTTGCCGGCCGAGTAAATGAAGCGCTTCAGTTTGTCCGCCACATCCTTGTTGAAGGCATCGCCCGTCTCCTCGAAGGCCATGAAGGCGTCCGCGTCCAGCACCTCCGACCAAAGATAGCTGTAATAGCCCGACGAATAGCCGTCGCCGGAGAACACGTGGGTGAAATGGGGCGTGCGATGGCGCATGATGATCTCGCGCGGCATGCCGATGGATTCCAATGTTTCCGCCTCGAAGGCCGATACGTCGAGATTGCTCACATCCTTACGCCGATGGAGCGCGAGATCGACGAATGCGGAGGCCAGATACTCCACCGTGGCGAAGCCCTGGTTGAAGTTGCGCGCGGCCATGAGGCGCTCGAGCAGTTCTTCGGGGATCGGCTGTCCAGTCCGGTAATGGGTCGCGTAGCGGCGCAGAATATCCGGCTGCGAGAGCCAATGCTCGTAGAGCTGTGACGGTAGCTCCACGAAGTCCGTCGACACGGCCGTGCCCGCAAGCAGCGGGTAGGTCACATTCGAGAGCAGGCCGTGCAGGCCATGACCGAATTCGTGGAACAGGGTCCGTGCATCGTCGAAGCTCAGAAGGGACGGCTCGCCGGCGGCCCCCTTGGCGAAGTTCATGACGTTGACAATGATCGGCCGAATGTCGCCGGTGAGCCTCTCCTGCGAGCGGAAAGCGCTCATCCAGGCACCGCTGCGCTTGGACGGGCGTGCGAAATAATCGCCGATGAAGGTGCCGATGTGCTTGCCGTCGGCATCCACGACCTGCCAGGCGCGGATGTCGGGGTGATAGCGCGGGAAGTCCTTCAGTTCCTTGAAGATGAGACCAAAGAGCCGGTGCGCCGTCTCGAAGGACGCCTCGATGATCCGATCGAGCTGGAAGTAGGGCTTGATGGTGGCCTCATCGAGATTGTGACGGGCCATGCGAACCTGATCTGCATAATAGCGCCAGTCCCAGGGCTCGATGACAATGTTGTCGCCGATCGACTGAGCTTGGGCCTGCAGGTCGTCCCGCTCCTCCTTGGCGCGGGCGACCGCCGGCGTCCAGACGTCGTTCAGGAGCTTCTGCACGTTGTCGGGCGTTTTGGCCATCGTGTCGGCAAGCTTGAAATCGGAGAACGTCTCGTAGCCAAGGAGTTTTGCGCGCTCTGCGCGCAGGGCCGCCGTCTCGGCGATGATCGCCTTGTTGTCGGTTGCATTCTCGTTGTCGCCGCGGGCCGCCCAGGCTTTGAAGGCCTGCTCGCGCAGGTCGCGCCGTTTGGAGAATTGCAGGAAGGGCTCGATGCTGGAGCGGGAGAGGGTGATCACATACTTGCCCTTCAATCCGCGCTCCTCGGCCGCCTGCGCGGCCGCTTCGCGCAGGAAGGAGGGCAGGCCTTCGAGATCGGCCTCACCATCGAGCACGAGCTGATAGGATTTTTCGTCCGCAAGAACATTCTGCGAGAATTGCGTGCCGAGGCTCGCCAGCCGCTCGGTAATCGCGGCAAGACGCGTCTTCTCCTCCGGCCCCAGCTTCGCACCGGCACGCACGAAGATCGTGTGATAGCGGTCGAGGACGCGGGCCTGCTCCGCCGAAAGCCCGAGGCTGTCGCGCTTCTCGTAGAGCGCGGCGACGCGCCGCCAGAGCGCCTCGTTCATGAAGATGCTGTTGCGGTGCTTTGCGAGGATGGGCGCCATCTCGCGCTCGATCGCCTGGAGCGCATCGTTGGTGTGCGAGCCGGCCAGATTGAAGAACACGCCGCCGACCTTCTTCAGCGTCTGCCCGCTCTTTTCCAAGGCTTCGATGGTGTTGGCGAAGGTCGGCTCCTCCGGATCGTCGGCAATGGCCGCGATCTGGGCCTTCTGCTCGGCGAGGGCCGCATCGAAGGCAGGCTTGTAGTGCTCCGGCGCGATGCTCTCGAAAGGCGGCAGGCCAAACGGGGTGGACCATCGCGAAAGGAGGGGATTGCCTGCGAGAGCCGTCTCCGAAGCCGTCATGATCGCTCCTGCTTCTTGATCGAATGATCCCAAGTCTTAGTCGTGTCAGCCGTCCACGGGAAGGGGGCGTGAGCCCGCCGAGGCATGGATGCCCGCAAGATGGCGCTGGAGGAAGGCCAGGGATCGGGCGGTCGCATCGTCCTCCGCGCCGCCCCTGAACCCATGCCCCTGCCCGGGATAGACTTTGATCTCGTGCGGCACGTTCTGCTGGCGCAGCAGCGCCTCGACCGCATAGGCATTCGCCACCGGAACGATGGGATCGGCCGCGCCGTGCAGGACCAGGGTCGGCGGCAGCTTGGACGTGGTGGCGATGGCCCCCTGCGGCAGCGGACCGAAATAGTTCACCAGGGTTTTCACGCGCGGATCCGTGCTCGCAACCGCAAGGCCCAACGCTGCGCCCAGAGAGATACCGATGATGCCGATGCGACGCGGGTCGGCGCCGGGATGCTCGGACGCGAAGGCGAGCGCATCCTGGACCGTGCCCATCCAGGGCATGAAGTTCTGGAACAGGGTGCTGAAGGACGCCCGCTTCTCCCCGGTGCGGTCAAGATAGTGGACAAGGTGAACCTGATAACCGGCTGCCGCAACGTCGCGGGCACCCTCGCGGTACTGCGTGTTGTAGCTCAGGCCATCCGCGCCGTGCAGCATGAGAACAGTCGGATGGGGCGAGGAGCCGGCGGCCTGAAAGGTTTCGACGGCAATGGCCTTGCCGCCGCTCTCGAACGAATTGCGCTGGGTCGTAACGGGCATGGCGGCGGATTTGTCCTGTTGGGCTCGGGCGGTCGAGGAGGCAGCAAGGGCTGCACCGATCATTAGGTTGCGTCTGCTGATCGACATGGGACTTGGCACGGCTGGCGGGAAAGGCTGCGATAGACTTCAGATGGGTGCGAAATCAGCGCCTTGCAGATGGCAAAAAGTCCCAGATTCCGAAATGGATACGCTTTAAGGCCACGCTTAAGGATCGTTTCAGGCGCAAGGACGTTGTTTGTTGGCCGGCGAGATCGTCTCGCGGCTCAGCAGAGATCCACTGAATGCGCCCCGCACCGGTCCCCGTGACCCCTCCGGAGACAGAAATCGAGCCCCCTGGCGTTCCGGGCCTCTCCGGCTTGTTGACCTTGGCCGTGAGCGTGGTCGTGCTGGCTGCGCTCTATGTCGGTGAGGACGTCTTTCTCCCCGTCGTGCTTGCGATCCTGCTGGCCTTCGTGCTTGCCCCCTTCGTCGAGCTGCTGCGCCGCTGGCGCCTGGGGCGGGTGCCGTCCGTCATCATTGCCGTGCTCGTGGCCTTGGGAATCATCGTCTCCCTGGCGGCGGTCATCGGCTTCCAGGTCGCGGGCTTAGCGAGCGACATCCCTCGGTATCAGACCACCATCGAGACCAAGATCGGGTCGCTGCGCGAGGGGGCGCTCGGCAAGCTGCCCCAACTTCTCAAGGATTTCGGCCGCCGGTTCGACCGCGCCGTCGCAGAGCCGCCGCCGGAGCAGGCTCCCACGGCACCCAGTCCCGCCGCGCCGCCCGCACCGCAAGAGCCCGGGCCGCTGCCCGTCGAGGTGCACGAGCCGGATCCGACGCCGGTTCAGGTCGCCCGGAATGTCCTCCTGCCGCTTCTCGAGCCCCTGGCCACCATGGGCATCGTCTTCGTGGTGCTGGTCTTCATTCTCATGCAGCGGGAAGACCTGCGCGACCGGATGATCCGCCTGTTCGGAGCCAGCGACCTGCACCGCACCACGGCGGCTATGGACGATGCGGCCCGCCGGCTCAGCCGGTACTTCCTGACCCAGCTCGCGCTCAACGCGTCCTTCGGCGTCGTGGCTGCGGTCGGCCTGTGGCTGATCGGCGTGCCGAGCCCCATCCTCTGGGGCGTCTTTGCGGCCCTGATGCGCTTCGTGCCCTATATCGGCTCGTTCCTGGCGGCGGTCCCGCCGATCCTGCTGGCTGCCGCCGTTGATCCCGGCTGGTCGATGGCTCTCATAGCCCTGGCGCTGTTCGCCATCGGCGAGCCTTTGATGGGCCATGTGGTCGAGCCGATCGTCTATGGACAGAGCACAGGTCTCTCGCCCTTTGCCGTCGTTATTTCAGCCATATTCTGGACTTGGATCTGGGGCCCGGTCGGTCTGCTGATCTCGACGCCCCTGACCCTCTGCCTCGTCGTGCTGGGACGGCACGTGGAGCGGCTTGAGTTCCTCGATGTGCTCCTGGGAGACAGGCCGGCACTGACGCCTGCCGAAAACCTCTACCAGCGCATGCTGGCGGGGGATCCGGACGAGGCCCTGGAATCGGCGGAACTGCTGCTGAAGGAGCGCTCGCTGACGTCCTATTACGACGAGGTCGCCCTGAAAGGGCTGCAGCTGGCCGCCAACGATGCGACCCGTGGCGTCCTCACGCAGCGCCAGCTTGAACAGGTCAAGGACGTGATCAGGGCCCTGGTGCAGGATCTCGGCAGTCACGAGGACGTGGAACCTCACCCGCAGGAAACAAAGGACGATCCCGTCGCGGCTCCTGCCAGTGAAAAGCCGGCCAACAAGGGGCCTGCCGTCAGGACGCCGATGCCGCAGGAGGGAAATATCCCGGAGGCTTGGCGAGCCGACGGCGCCATTCTGTGCATCGCGGGCCGTGGTCCGCTCGACGAGGCAGCCTCGGAGATGCTGTCGCAGCTTTTGACGAAGCACGGGCTCGGCACCAGGGTGATTCCGCATTCCGCGGTCTCACGCCGGGAAATCTTCAACCTGGACATGACCGGCGTGCAGATGGTGTGCATCAGCTATCTGGAGATCAGCGGCACGCCGGCGCATCTGCGCTATCTGCTGAAAAGGCTGAAGCAGAAGGCGAAGGCCCCGACTCTGGTCGGCCTCTGGCCGGCGGAGGATGCGGTTCTCAAAAGCGAGACGATGCGCGCGACCCTTGGCGCGAATTATTACGTCTCGTCCTTGCGGGATGCCGTGGTGCAGTGCCTGAAGGTGGCGACCGGCGAGGAAAAACTGCCGGAACCGGCCAACACGCCTGCGGTCGTGGAGGCAACGGCAGCCAAGCGACTGCCGTTGCCGGCTTGATCATGCGTTAGGCCGCTGCGTCCTTGAGGAAGTTTTCGGCATAGTGGCAGGCCACCTTCCGTCCATCGAGTTCCCGGAGCTGCGGACGCTCCACCTTGCAGCGCTCCGTCACGTAGGGGCAGCGTGTCGAGAACACGCAGCCTTTCGGTGGATTGAGCGGCGAGGGGAGTTCGCCTTTCAGCACAATGCGCTTGCGCTTCACGCCGGTGATGCCGGGCGTGGAGGAAAGAAGCGCCTGTGTATAGGGATGTAGCGGACGAGCGTAGATCTTGTCCTTCGGTCCCTGCTCGACCGCGTGGCCCAGATACATGACGAGCACGTCATGGGCGATGTGCCGGACGACGCCGAGATCGTGCGAGATGAAGAGATAGGCCAAGCCCATCTCCTGCTGCAGATCGGCGAGAAGGTTGAGCACCTGGGCCTGGATCGACACGTCGAGGGCCGAGACAGGTTCGTCCGCGACCACGAGCTTCGGCGAGAGCATGAGCGCGCGGGCGATGGCGATGCGCTGGCGCTGTCCGCCCGAGAACATGTGCGGATAGCGGTTGTAGTGCTCCGGGCGCAAACCCACCTTCGCCATCATGGCCCGCGCCCGCTCGGTGCGCTCGGACGCGGACAGCTTGGTGTTGATGGCCAGCGGCTCTTCGAGGATCGTGCCCACCTTCTTGCGTGGGTTGAGCGAGCCATAGGGGTTCTGGAACACCAGCTGCACCATGCGGCGCAGCTCCCCGGCGTAGTTCGACGGCGGATTGACCGCATCGATGCCGTCGAGGGAGAGGGAGCCTTCCGTGGGTTTCTCGATGAGGGTCACCATGCGCGCGAGCGTTGACTTGCCGCAACCGGACTCACCCACGACGGCGAGCGTCTTGCCGGGTTCGATAGCAAACGAAATGCCGCCGACGGCCTGCAGCTGGCCGGGCTCCTTGAACAGGCCGCGCTTGACCTTGTAGACCTGTTTCAGGCCCTTGGCTTCGACAACGGGAGCGCTCACGACGCAGCCTCCGTTCCAACTGGATGATCGTGTTTGATTTCGGCATTCCGGTTCGGATCGCCGAGCGGATAATGGCAGCGGATATGTCCGCCAGCCCAGGGGCGCAGGTCTGGCCGCACGCTGCGTGAATGCTCCGTGGCATAAGCGCAGCGCGGGCTGAACAGGCAGCCCTTCGGCCGGTCGTAGAGGCCGGGAACCACGCCGGGAATCGTCGCAAGGCGTCCACCGTCGCTGCGCTCGGGCAGGGCGGCGAGCAGAGCCGCCGTGTAGGGATGCTGCGGCGATGCGAAGAGATCCGTCGCAAGCCGTTCTTCCATGATCTGGCCCGCATACATCACCATCACGCGCTTGGCGGTGTCGGCCACCACGCCCATGTTGTGGGTGATCATGACGAGACCCATGTTGCGCTCCTTCTGGAGCGTCATGAGCAGGTCGAGGATCTGCGCCTGGATCGTCACGTCGAGGGCGGTGGTGGGCTCGTCGGCGATCAGCAGCTTCGGATTGCAGGCGATTGCCATGGCGATCATCACGCGCTGGTTCATGCCGCCCGAGAGCTGGTGCGGATAGGCGGAGAGGCGGCTTTCCGGCGAAGGAATGCCGACCTGCTCCAGGAGCTCGATGGCCCGGCGGCGGGCCGCCTTGCGGTCCATGCCCTCGTGCAGGCGCAGCGTCTCGGTGAGCTGGAAACCGATGGTGAAGGACGGGTTCAAGCTCGTCATCGGCTCCTGGAAGATCATCGCGACGTCCTTGCCCGTGAGCTTGCGCCGCTCCTTGTCGGAGATCGTCAGGAGGTCACGTCCGTTGAAGGTGAGCTTGTCAGCCCTCACGCGGCCGGGAAAGGGGATGAGGCCCATGAGGGCCAGCATCGTGACGCTTTTGCCGGATCCGGATTCTCCGACGACGCCGAGGACCTCGCCCTCTTCGAGCTTGAGGCTCACGCCATCCACGGCACGCATGATGCCGCCTTGGGTCGGGAATTCGACCGACAGATTTTCAATTTCAACAAGAGCCATGATCAGCGCTTCAGTTTTGGATCGAGGGCGTCGCGAAGACCGTCGCCCAGAAGATTGAAGGCAAGCACCGTGATGAGGATGGCGAGACCCGGGAAGGTCACGACCCACCAGGCGCGAAGCACGAATTCGCGGGCATCGGCCAGCATGGTGCCCCATTCCGGGGACGGAGGCTGCGCGCCGAGGCCGAGGAAGCCGAGCGCCGCAGCATCCAGGATGGCCGTCGAGATGCCGAGGGAGGCCTGCACGATCAGGGGAGCGGTGCAGTTCGGCAGCACTTCCTTGAACATCAGCCGTGTCGTGCCGGCGCCGCTCACGCGGGCTGCCGTCACGTAGTCCTTCGAGGTTTCGGTGATCACGGCCGCACGGGCGAGGCGCACGTAATGCGGCAGGATCACGAGGGCGACCGCCAGCATGGCGTTCATCAGGCCTGGGCCCAGCACCGCCACGATCACGATGGCGAGCAGGAGGCTCGGCAGGGTGAGAACGATGTCCATCAGGCGCATGATGAAGATCTCGGTCAGGCCGCGGAAGAAGCCTGCGACGAGGCCGAGCACCGTGCCGACCGCAATGGAGAGCGCCACCACGGCGATGCCGATGAGGAGTGACAGGCGCGCGCCGAAGATCAGACGAGACAGGATGTCACGGCCGATCGGATCGGTTCCGAGCGGATAAGCGATCGAGCCGCCTTCCTGCCAGAACGGCGGCTGCAAGGCGATGGCGGTATTGGTCAGGTTCGGGTCATGCGGAGCGATCACCGGAGCCAGCAGTGCAATGAGCACCACGGCCACAATGATGAAGAGGCCGGCGACGGCGCCATGGTTGGCGCTGAAATAGCCCCAGAACTCGCGCAACGGATGGGGAGGAGTGGCCGTCGGCGCCGCGACGGCCGGAGCTTCCATGGTTTCAGTGGTCATCGCGTGTGCCTGATGCGAGGATTGATGAGGCCATAGGCAAGGTCGACGAGAAGGTTTACCGCCATCACCACGACTCCGAGCAACAGGGCGCCGCCCTGCAGCACGGGATAGTCACGGCGGAAGATGGCATCGATGAGCCATTTGCCGACGCCGGGCCAGGAGAAGATGGTTTCCGTGAGGATCGCTCCCGTGAACAGCACTCCGACCTGAAGGCCGATCACCGTCACGACGGGAATGAGCGCATTGCGCAGGGCATGGAGCGCAACGATGCGGAACCGCGAGAGGCCCTTCGCCTTGGCGGTGCGGATATAGTCCTCGCCGAGAACTTCGAGCATGGCCGAGCGCGTCATGCGGGCGATCACCGCCAGCGGCACCGTTCCGAGCACGATGGTGGGCAGGATCAGGTGATTGACTGCGGACCAGAAAGCTTCCGGTTCGTCGGAGAGAAGCGTGTCGATCAGCAGGAATCCGGTGATCGGCTCGATGTAGTAAAGCACATCGATGCGGCCGGAGACCGGCGTCAGGTCGAACTGCACCGAAAACAGCAGGATGAGAATGAGACCCCACCAGAAGATCGGCATCGAATAGCCCGCAAGCGAGATGCCCATCACGCCATGATCAAAGATCGAGTTTCGTCGGATAGCCGCGATGATGCCGGCCGGAAGGCCGAGGATCAGGGCAAAGAGGATGGCGCAGAGCGCCAGCTCCACGGTCGCGGGAAAGAGCGACGAGAACTCGTTGAGGACGGGCTCCTGCGTGATCATCGACTTGCCGAGATCGCCCTGGAGGACACGGGTCAGGTAGATGCCGTACTGAACGATGACCGGCTTGTCGAAGCCGTATTCCTTGCGGAGCTGTTCGTGGCGGGCGGGATCGATGCCGCGCTCGCCGGCGAGGGTTTCGATCGGATCGCCCGGCACGAGGCGGATGAGGAAGAAGGCCAGCAACGTGATCCCGAGAAAGGTCGGAATGATCAGGCTGACACGGGTCAAAATGAATCTGAGCATCGTCTGAACGTAAAAAGGCGGAGCGGCTCGAAAAAGCCGCTCCGCCGTAGGTTGAAGGGATTAGCTTACTTGCCCTTGATGTCCACGCCGTAGAAGGTGTGGCGGCCGAACGGCGAGAGCTTGAAATCCACGACTTCCTTGCGGACCGGCTTCAGCTGCACGGCATGAGCAATCGTGAACCAGGGGGCCTGCTCCTTGAAGATCTTCTGAGCTTCCTCGTAGAGCTTGGTGCGCTCGGCCTGATTGGTCACGACCTTCGCCTTCGTCACGAGATCGTCGAAGGGCTTGTAGCAGAACTTCGCGATGTTCGAGCCCGAAGCGCTCTGCGCCGAGGCGCAGCCGAGCAGGGTGTGCAGGAAGTTGTCCGGATCGCCGTTGTCGCCCGTCCAGCCGAGCTGAGCCATCTGGTGCTCGCCGGCCTGAGCCCGCTTGCGGTACTCGCCCCATTCGAAGCTCTTGATTTCCGCCTTCACGCCGATCTTGGCGAGGTCGGCCTGCATGAGCTCGGCGATGCGGCGTGCATTCGGGTTATAGGGGCGCTGAACCGGCATGGCCCAGAGGTCGGTCTCGAGACCGTTCGGGTATCCAGCCTCGGCCAGGAGCTTCTTGGCCGCTTCGGGGTTGTACTCGTCGTCCTTGATGGACTTGTTGTACGACCACATGGAGGGCGGGATCGGGTTCGTGGCGGGAACGCCCGAGCCGAGGAACACGGCGTCGACGATCGCCTTCTTGTTCATGGCCATGTTGAAGGCCTTGCGGACGCGCACGTCGTCGAAGGGCTTCTTCGTGGTCTGGTAGGCAAGATAGCCGATGTTGAGGCCGGCCTGCTCCATGACCGTGACGTTCGGGTCCTTCTTCATCGCCTCCAGGTCAGCCGGGTTCGGATACGGCATGACGTGGCATTCGCCCTTCTGGAGCTTCGCCCAGCGGACGGAAGCGTCCGGCGTGATGGCGAACACGAGATCGTCGAGCTTCGCCTTGCCGCCCCAGTATTCGGGGAAAGCCTTGAAGCGGACGATGGCGTCCTTCTGATACTGGACGAGATAGAACGGGCCCGAGCCGATCGGCTCTTGGTCGATCTTCTCTGGCGTGCCGGCCTTCAGCATGGCGTCGGCATATTCCTTCGACTGGACGCCCGCCCATTGCATGGCGAGGTTCGACAGGAAGGGGGCCTCCGGCCTGTTGAGCGTGATGCGGACGGTGTAGTCGTCGACCTTCTCGACCGACTTCAGCAGGGCGGGCATGCCCATGTCGGTGAAGTAGGAGTGGTTCGGGCTCGTGACCTTGAAGTAAGGATTGTCTTCCTTCCACTGGCGCTCGATCATGAACACGACGTCGTCGGCGTTCAGGTTGCGGGTCGGCTTGAAGTTCTTGTTGGAATGGAACTTCGCGTTCTTGCGCAGGTGGAAGGTGTAGACCGTGCCGTCAGCAGAGATGTCCCATTTCTCGGCGAGACCGGGAACGACCTGGGTGCCGCCGCGCTCGAAATCGACGATGTTGTCGTAGATGTGCTCGTTGACGTCAAACGAGGTGCCGGTGGTGTTGATGCCGGGATAGAAGTTTTCCGGGCTGCCCTCGGAGCAGTAGACGAGGGTTTTGGCGGCCAAGGGAGCGGCGGCCAGGAAGGCCGGGACGCAGATGGCTGCGAAAAGGGCTGATTTTTTCATTACCTAGTCCTCTGAGACGGCTCTACTCGTGGCCGTTCTGTGACGGAGTTAAGGTGCGAAGCCCCGTTAATGTCAATCTGTCCATGCAACAATGGATAATTTTTAAAGGAAATTTACCATTTTCTGCCTCTGCGGCAGCCGGAATCGATGCGACGAAGGGTCAATTTTCCGCGATTCTGGACGAATTTTGGCTAAAACCGTCCAAAAACCTTTGTCCACAATCGGCAGGCGGGAGCCCGTCAAGCGGACGGGTTTCGATCCTGCACTCCCTGCGCCGCTTCGGAGACCTTGGCAGCCAGATCGGAGCGGCTGAAGGGCTTGTGGAGCATCAAATAGCCGTCCGGCAGCCTCTTTGGATCAGCATACCCGGTCACGAGCAGGATGCCCAGATCGGGCCTTATCTCCCGTGCCCTGTCGGCTAAATCGGTTCCCGTCATGCCGGGCATCGCGAAATCGGCAATGAGAAGATCGAGCTGATCGTCCGTTCTCAGGATGTCGAGGGCTGACGATCCGTCTGCAGCCTCTACCACCCGATGCCCCATATCGGTCAGATAGGCAGCCGTGACGGTTCTCACTTCCGCATCGTCATCAACGAGAAGGATGCGCACCTTGGGCGCATCGGCGGCGACAGCTTTCTCCTCCTGCGGGCCGTCCTCCCGCTCGATGGCTGCGCGGGACAGGTAAAGCTCGACGGTTGTTCCCGCTCCGACCGTGCTCTGAATCGTGACGGTGCCGCCGGATTGCTGTGCCAATCCATAGACCATCGGCAAGCCGAGGCCCGTCCCTTTGCCCACCTCCTTGGTGGTGAAGAAGGGTTCGAGCACCCTGGCCAGAACTTCCGGTGGAATGCCACTGCCCGTGTCTTTGACAGAAATCACCACATACTCACCACTGCCCAACTCCGAAATCCGGCCTTCGTCCACCGTCTCATTGCGGGTCGAGAGCGTGAGGAGCCCGTTCTCGGCCATGGCGTCGCGGGCGTTGATGCACAGGTTGAGAATCGCGAGTTCGAGCTGATCCGGGTCGACCATGGCCGACCACAAGCCGTCATGGAGATGCCGCTCGATCCGGATGACGCCGCCAAGGGTTCGCGTCAGCAGGTCGTTCATGCCGATGATGACCTGATTCACGTCCACGGCCTGGAGGCGCAGGTCGCGCTGACGGCTGAAACTCAGGAGCCGCTGGGTCAGGGAGGCGCCGCGCTCCGCCGCGTATGTGGCGTTCTGCAGCAGCCGCGTCAATCGGGGGTCGTCGGGCGCCCGGCGCGAGGCGAGGTCCAAGCTGCCGAGGACGGCCATCAGCAGGTTGTTGAAATCATGGGCCACGCCGCCGGCAAGGGTCCCGAGGGCCTGCATCTTGTCCGCCTGCCGCAGGCGCATCTCCATCAGCTTGCGCTCGGTGATGTCCCGCTCGATGGTGGCAAGATTCGTGACGGTTCCGGCTTCGTCGAGGATCGGGATGTGATTGATAAGGAACCACTGGGTCGTGCCGTCGGGAGCGGTCCGCTCCTCGATCACCTCGTCCGGCGCGCGCGCAGCAATGGCCCGGCGCTCCGCCTCCTCGATCATCGTAGCCCGTTCGGGCGAGACATAGTCCCGCTCTTTGCGGCCCAGGCAATCCTCCGAGTTGCAGCCGAGACTTCGGGCTTTGCTCGCATTCAGGCGGACGAAACGACCGTCCAGGTCCTTGAACGAGATCAGATCGCCCGTGCTTTCCATCAGTCCGCGCAGAAGCGCGCGCTCCGTGTCGAGCTTGCGGGCCAGCATCCGCCGCTGGTAGGCTGCAGCCACCATGTTGGAGAGAGCGGCCGGATCCCAGGGTTTCGGAACATAGGCCATGATGCGGCCCTTGTTGACCGCACCGATCACCGCCTTGAGATCCGCATACCCGGTCAGAAGGATCGCGTCGGCATCGGTCTCATGGCGGGCCTTGGCGAGGAACTCGTCGCCCTGCATCTCGGGCATCCGCTGATCCGAGATGATGATGGCGATGTCAGGCTCCTGCCGGATGATGTCGAGCGCCTGGACCGGGGATGAGGCCGTCAGGACCCGGTAGTCGTTCTCGAACAGATCCTCGAGCGCGATCAGGATGTCCGGCTCGTCGTCGACGACCAGGATCGTGCCATGGGTGGAAGTCATCTCGCTCGACAAGGTCATTGAACAATATGCCTCGGGATCGTGATGGTGAAGCTGGCGCCCCCAAGAGGGCCTGAATCCACCGCGATCGATCCTTTATGGGCCTGGACGACGCTGTAGGCGATCGCCAGGCCAAGTCCAGTTCCTGACCCGACGGGCTTCGTCGTAAAGAACGGCTCGAAGATGCGCTCCCGCAATTCCCCTGGGATACCCGGACCTGTATCGCTGATCTTGATGGTATAGGTTGTCTCGTCGCTCTCAGTTTCAATGTCTATGCCGCCGGTACCCTTGATCGCATCGGCGGCATTGCCGACGATGTTCATGACCACTTGGTTGAGAAGGGCCGGTGAACAATAGAGGTCGGGGGCGGCATTGTAACGGCGACGGACATCGATCCGGGTACCGAGTTTATGGCCCAGGAGGGCCAGAACGGTTTCGATTGATTCCGGCACATTGACAGTTTGGAAGTCGCCTTCGTCGAGTCTGGAAAATCGTCTTAAGTTAAGAACGAGTTCCTGAATACGTGCCAAGCCGAGCTTCATCGCGCCGATACGATCGCGCGATTTCTGAACTTGCCGCTCCAGTCCTGCCTCCGCAGGGAGTTTCGCGGCGATCTCGGCGAGAAGCTTTTCCACGGTTCCCTGATGCGCCTGGATGAAAGCGAGTGGATTGTTGATCTCGTGGGCGATGCCGGCGACCAATTCGCCGAGAGACGCCATTTTGGCCGCCTGAACGAGCTGGGCCTGGGTGCCTTTCAGGAGATCGTTGGCTTCTGCGAGCTCGCTGTTGGCCTTGGCCAGGGCTTCCGCGGAGGCGGCCTCCGCCCGCGCCTTTGCGAGAGCCAGCTCCCGCTCTCGCAACTCCGCCTCGATACGCCAGTTCTCGTCCTGCATAAGCTTGCGCCGGACGAGCGCGCGGATGCGCACGCGCATCACATCGGCTTCCACCGTGGAGGGGACGATGTCATCCACACCTGCGGCAAAGGCGCGGGCAAGCAGGTGACCGCCCTCCTCATTGCCGATGCCGACAATGGCAAAGCTCGGGGCGTCCGTGCCCGGCAACGGCGCGAGACCGCGATACAGGTTGAGCTGGCGGCACAGTTCGATGCCGTCGAAGCCGGGGCTGAGCAGGTTGACCAGAACGCAGTCCCAGGTGGCATCGGGCGCACGGACCAGCCGGAGAGCCTCAGCCGATTCCGACGCCGGGGTCACCGCATAGCCCTCATGGGAGAGCAGGTTCTGGAGATAGGTGCGCCGGGTCGTGCTATCTTCCACGATCAGGATGCAGGCCCGGCGGAAGGTGCCGAAGCTCGGAGACTGCCGCTCCCCCTTAGAATCGCCCATCGGCGACGAGCGTCGGCGCAGCAGCGCCTTGATTCGCAGGACGATCAGTTCCTGTTCGGCGGATTTGGAGATGTAGGCATCGGCACCGCTTTCCAGGCCCTGGCGCTCGACCGCCCGCTCCCGTGCCTCCGTCAGCATGATCACAGGGATCGCCCGGGTGCGCACGTTGAGGCGCATCTGGCGAGTCAATTCGTCTCCGTTCATGCCGGGCAGGTGGAAATCGGCGATGACGAGATCGGGCCGGTTTTCGTTCAGGCTGTCGAGGGCAGACTCCGCCGTGGCATGCCATGAGACGCTGAAGCCGTTCGTCTCAAGCATATGACGCAGCTGGAGAGCCTGGGTCTCCGAATCCTCGACCAGCAGGATCTCGGCAGCCTGAGCCACGGAGCCGTCACTCATTCGCCCTCTCCCCGCACCAGCTTGAGGATCCTGGGAGCGATCAGGTCGAGGGGCAGGCTGACATTGACGCCGCCCATGCGGGCCGCTGCTGCAGGCATCCCGTAGACCACGGCGGTGCTCTCATCCTCAGCCAGCCCATAGCCCCCGGCTTGGCGCAGTTCGACAAGGCCCTGCGCCCCGTCCTCACCCATGCCAGTGAGGATGACCCCTAGCCCCCTCCGGCCTGCCGATCGCGCCATCGACTGGAACAGCATGGTGGCGGAAGGCCGCTGGTTGCCAAAGGGAGGCTCACCGCTCACTTTCAAGGTGCCCGCAGGAGACAGGAGGAGGTGCCGGTCCCCGGGAGCGACGTAAACATGACCCGCAGTTGGGATCTCCTGATCCTGCGCCAAGCGAACCTTCAGCGGCAGCAGTCCATTCAGCCAGGAGGCGAATCCCTCCATGAACGGAGCCCCCATGTGCTGAACGAGAAGGATTGGCAGCGAAAAGTCTTCCGGGAGAGCGCCCAGAACCTTGGCGAGGGCCGGCGGCCCGCCCGTGGAAGCGGCAATTCCCATGATGCTCGGGCGTGCCGCGTCCCATTCCGGATCGCGTTTGGGAGCCGGGACGACGCTTTTCTCCCGCCATGCGGTAAAGGAGCGCTGCCGGACCACAGGTACCTGGCTCATGATGTAGAGCTGGGTGCAGATGGTGCTGGCGATCCCCGCATAGCCGGCGCTTGAGAGGCCGACGGGCTTTTCCACGACCGTGAGCGCACCGGCCCGGAGCGCATTCATGGAGATTTTGAGAGCGGAGTCCTCGATACTGTCGGCAATGACGACGATGGGCGTCGGGTGCTCAGACATGATTCGGCGCGTCGCTTCCAGCCCATCCATTCCCGGAAGACGGATATCCATGGATACAACGTCTGGTTGTACGCGCCCGATTTCCCGGAGCGCCTCCTCGGCGGAACCGACGGCGGCGGCGACGACGAGGCGCGGATCGCTGGCGATGATGTGGACGAGCAGCTGCCGGACGACGAGGGAATCCTCGACGACCATCACCCGGACCCGCGACTGAGGCGCAATACTCATCGCACGAAACTCACAATACCTGCCCGATCGTCGCCAAGAGCTCGCGCTGATCGAACTTCTGCTTGGTTATATAGGCGCTCGCGCCCAGATCGAGGCCCCTGCGCACATCGTCCGGATCAGCGCGCGACGTCATGAGGATCACGGGCAAGGGCGAGAGCCGCGGGTCGTTCTTAATGGCCTGCAGCAGGCCGAAGCCATCCATGCGCGGCATTTCCACGTCGGCAATGATGAGATCCACCATGGCCTCTCCCGAGCGCAGCACGTGGAGGGCATCAATTCCATCGACGCTGAGGAGAACCTCATAGCCCTGAGCCTCCAGGATGCTCTTCTCAAGGGTGCGGGTGGTGATGGAGTCGTCGACCACGAGAATCGTCCTCGCCCGGCGCTCCTCGTCGGGAGCCCGCTGGGCCAACCCCAAGCCTCCGGCAGCGAGCCTGCTTTCGTTCCTGACCCAGTGCTCGACAAGCCTGTCCGGGCTCAGCACCAGCGCTGGGACCTCGTTATCCAGAAGAACGGTACCCGAGACCAGTTCGGTCAGTCCGATCGCCTGAACGTCGCTGACCAGCATCGTGCGAACATCGTGGAACGCGTTAACGGCAAGCGCGCAGGTACGGGAACCGTGACGGACGAGCACGGCTTTCACGTGTCCTGCCTCGGTGGGGAAGGGAGCATTGGCGGATCCAGTCAGGGCTGCGAGGGTGACGACTGGGACGACAACGTCCTGCCCGCCGATCTCGATCCGTACCGTGGGGCGGCCTTCCACACTTTCCAGCGCATCGACGGGCAGCCGCAGGAGACGCTCCACCGCATGGGCGGGCAGGCCGAACATCCGCTCCTCGGCTTCGAGCAGCAGCAGCGGCTGCCGTGCCGCCGTGAAGGGCACGTTCAGCAAAACTTCCGTCCCATAGGGATAGCGAGGCCTCAGCAGGACGGATCCCTGCAGCTTGCGGACCGCCTCAGCGACGACGGAAAGACCCATGCCCCGGCC
>DASZBB010000087.1:0-1847 GCA_035944695.1 Microvirga sp.
CAGCTTGACGCAGAAGCGGAATGGCTTTCCGGCAGGGGAGGCTCGGGACGCCGGGCGCAAACAAAAAGGCCCCCGCGCGGACGGGGGCTTTGGTTCAGCGGCGATGGCCCAATCAGTACTTGCGCAGCAGCCCCACGAGGCGGCCCTGCACCTTCACCCGATCGGGCGGGAAGATGCGGGTCTCGTAAGCCGCGTTGGCGGCTTCGAGCGCGACGGAGTTACCGCGGCGACGGAGCCGCTTCAGCGTGGCTTCCTCATCGTCCACCAGCGCCACCACGATCTCGCCCGTCGCTGCCGTATCCTGTCGCTTGATGACAACGGTGTCGCCATCGAAGATACCGGCTTCGATCATGGAGTCACCACGCACTTCGAGCGCGAAGTGCTCACCGCCACCCAGCATTTCGGGCGGCACGGCAATGGTGTGGCTCTGGTCCTGGATAGCCGAAATCGGAGTACCCGCCGCGATCCGGCCCATGACTGGGATAGCCACCGGGCGACCGGCGTCCGACATCCCCGGCATCTGCGGCGTCGAGCGCGCCGGTGGCGTCGCCACACGGCCAAGTGTGCCCTCGATGACTGCCGGCTCGAAGCGGGCCTTCTTGCCGCCGAGCGAGGGGTTCATCGAGTCAGGCAGCCGCACCACTTCCAGCGCGCGAGCCCGGTTGGGGAGGCGGCGGATAAAACCGCGTTCCTCGAGCGCCGTGATCAGCCGGTGAATGCCCGATTTGCTGCGCAGGTCGAGCGCGTCCTTCATCTCGTCGAACGAGGGAGGCACGCCGCTCTCCTTCATCCGCTCGTGGATGAACATCAGCAGTTCGTGTTGCTTTCGCGTGAGCATCGCAGTCCCCCTCGGGAGAATCGGAACAAAGACTGAACGAGCTATAGTCGTTCTAGTTATGTTCTGCAAGATTCCCGTAAAGGAACTGTTTCGCCGGCGCCGTGGCTCAGGCTGCGAGACCGCTGCGATGCCGGAAGACGATCACGAGGAAGAGCAGCATACCGATCATCTCGAGCCCACCACCGATCGCCGCAAGCAGCGGGGTGGTGCCAAGGACGGCCAGCCCGATGCCGAACGGAAAGATCAGGTTGGCAACCAGTGTGATCGCAAAATGCACCGTCGCCAGGCGACCGATCGCTACTGGCACCGCGCGATAGTAGAGCCCGAAGATGGCCATGCTGACCCAGCCCAGAAGGTTGTTGTGGGCATGCGCGCTGGCGAGTGTGTGATCCTCGCTGCCGGCCATGTACATGCCGTAGGCCATGCCCCCAAGCGCGAACACCGCGGCAGCGGCGATGAAGTAGAACGGCAAGCTTCTCATTGGACTGTCCCCCAGGTCACACGACCGGGAGGACAATACCGAGCGGAACGTGCGCCGGTGAGAGGCGGTCGACGATATTCAGAGGGAAGTTTTTCGTCGCAGCGAGCTACTTCTTCTGCTGCAGCTTCTGTCCGCCGTTGCCCTTGTTGCCTTTGGTGGCAGTGGCGTTGTTGGACTTGCTGCCACCGGTATGGGGCATCTCGCCCTTGCTGCGGTCCGTGCTTGTAGGTGCTGATCCGGCCATGACGACCTCCTCTATCTGGTGGGGAGGTAATTTCGCGTCGGGGCGGTTGGTTGCCGTCAGCCGAGCATCCCGAGCGGTATGATCTCGACGATCTCGCCGGGCGGCAGGTACGGACCGCTTTCCCGCTGGATGATCAGCGCATCCGCTTCGGCGAGCGACGAAGTGTGGTTGCTGTCGGTCTCGGCGATCGGCACCGCCTCGAGGAGCCCGATCTCGTTCGGCCTCAGCGTCGCCCGCACATAGTGCCGGCGCTCATTGTTGGCGGCGAGCGGCGCGGCGAGGGG
>DASZBB010000088.1:0-4882 GCA_035944695.1 Microvirga sp.
GGTGACGACGGTCATCGCTGAAAACCTTGGCTGAGAAACTCGTTCGGCCGCGCGACTTGTCTCGTCCGCAGCGTCATCCGACTCAATCCACAGGGCGGTTTGGGTCGGGGCGTGCGGTCGTCTAGCATGCAACCGGACCCGCGTTAAGCCGAAGCCGCAATGGAAGACAACCGAGAAATGTCCCATCGGATCCCGCGCAGCATTGCGCGAACCGTGGCGCTGCCGCGGTCGATGGGGCGCGCGGTCGAGTGGCACTTCCTGGATGGTCGCGAATGGCTGTCGAAAGCCATGGCTCAGGAGGCCGAGCAGCGCCGGCTCTTTCCCTGGATAGCGGTCTTTTTCGGGATCGGCATCATCCTGTTCTTCCAAGCGGATGCCGAGCCGGCCCTGTGGGCACCTGTCGCAGCCCTGGCACTTTGCGTTGCAGCAGCAATCGCCCTTCGACAGAACCAGGCGGTCTTTTGCTTGATGATCGCCCTCGCGGCGCTCTTCGCAGGTTTTTCCGCCGGGGTGATCCGAACCCGGAGCGTGGCGGCACCTGCTCTCACCCGCATCATCATCACACCGATCACGGGCGTCATCGAGGCGGTCGAGGACCGGGAGGAGGGCAAGCGTCTACTTCTGCGCGTGACTGACATGAAGGACGTTGCGGAAGCCGAACGGCCCACGCGTGTCCGGGTTTCCGTGCGCAACGGGAACGGGCTCTCGCCCGGGCGGCTGATCACCGGTACGGCGAGGCTGCTTCCGCCGCCTCAAGCCGCGTGGCCCGGAGGCTATGACTTCGCTCGTGACGCTTATTTCAAAGGGATCGGCGCCGTGGGCTCCCTGGTCGGTCCGGTGCGTCAGGGTGATCCCGCGTTAGAGCCGGATTGGTCTCTCTGGCTTGCGACGCGCGTCGACGAGGCCCGCAATGCGCTGACCCACCGGATCGCCACCTCGATCGGCGGCGCCGCCGGAGGAGTCGGAGCCGCGCTGGTGACAGGAAAGCGCGGCCTCATTCCGGAACATACGAACGATGTTCTGCGCGGGGCCGGCATCTACCACATCGTGTCGATCTCCGGCCTCCACATGGTGCTGGCTGCCGGTACGTTCTTCTGGCTGGTGCGCGCGCTCCTGGCGCTTGCGCCGAGCCTTGCTCTGCTGTGGCCGGTCAAGAAAATCGCCGCCGTGGCCGCCATGGCCGGAGCCACGACCTACTGCATTTTCTCGGGTTCGGATGTCGCGACCGAGCGCTCGCTCGTCATGACGCTTGTGATGTTCGGCGCGGTCCTGGCGGATCGTCCTGCCTTGAGCATCCGCAATCTTTCGCTGGCGGCTCTCGTCGTTCTTGCCCGGGAGCCCGAGGCCCTTCTGGGCCCGAGCTTTCAGATGTCGTTCAGTGCCGTTGCCGCCATGATGGCGCTCGTCCCCCTGATGCATCGGCGCGCAACGGGAGAGGGGACCCTCACCGTCATCGAACGAGGCTTCCTCTGGCTTGGTCGGGCCATGCTCGGGCTTGTCACAACGACCCTTGTGGCCAGCATCGGCACGGCTCCCTTTGCCGCCTATCATTTCCAGAGCCTGAATCCCTACGGCCTCGTCGGCAACGCACTGGCCCTGCCGCTCGTCTCGCTTGTGGTCATGCCATCAGCCGTTCTCGGCGTGCTGGCCTATCCCTTCGGCCTCGACTGTCCGATCTGGCAGGTCATGGGGACGGCCGTTTCGCAAGTGCTCGATGTCTCGGGCTGGGTCGGAAGCTTCAGCGGATCGACGCTGGTCGTTCCGGCCCTCACTGGTGTTGCTCTCGGTTTCCTGAGCATCGGATTGATTGCATTGACGATACCGGCTTCATCCCTTCGCCTGCTCGCTTTGGTACCGGCTGGGCTTGGGGTGGCCTTCGCCGCCCAACCGGATCGCTACGACATCTTCATCGATCGGGACGGGGCGGGGGCGGCCATTCGCAGCAAAGGCGGACAGCTGACGCTTGTGGGACGCCCGTCCGATTTCGTTGCCGAGCAATGGTTGCGCGCCGACGGGGATGGAAGAGGCGTTGATGACGGGAGCCTTCGGCGGGACGCGAGATGCGATGCCGCCGGCTGTGTGGTCGCGGCCACAGGGGGACGATGGATCGCATTCGTCCAGGATTTCTCCGCCTTTGAGGAGGATTGCCGTCGTGCCACGGTGGTTGTTTCGCGGCTTGAGGCACCGTTGAACTGTGGGGCGCGCTTTGTTTGGGACGGCAGGGCGTTGAAGGAGCGCGGCGCGACCACGCTTCGGTTCAATCCCGAGGCTGTCGAAGTGCGCTCCGTGAGAAAAGGGCGCGAGATCAGGTCGTGGTCCGGCGCCGACATGCCTCACGATGAAGCATTGTCTGCCCGGGACAGGCCACGTCGAGCCCGGCCTGTCCCTGAGCAGGATTTCCCTGAGGAAGATCTCAGTACCGGCGAACCAGACTGACCAGCTTGCCCTGGATCTTAACCCGATCGGGGCCGAGCACGCGGGTCTCATAGGCCTGGTTGGCCGCTTCGAGGGCGATCGACGACCCACGGCGACGGAAGCGCTTCAGGGTCGCCTCCTCATCGTCGATCAGGGCCACGATGATGTCGCCCGTATTGGCCGTGTCCTGTCGACGGATCACAACGAGATCGCCGTCGAGAATGCCGGCTTCCACCATCGAGTCTCCACGAACCTCAAGGGCGAAATGATCGCCCTGGGCGAGGAAGTCACCGGACAGGGTGATGGAATGGCTGCGGGTCTGGATCGCAGAGATCGGCACGCCGGCGGCGATCCGGCCCATGACGGGGATCGACATCTCCCGATCGCGCGGATCCGATGCCGGCTGGGGTGCGGCCTTCGCTTTGCCGGCAAGCCCGCCCTCGACCACGCTCGGTGTGAAGCGCCGCTGGCTCCCTGCACCGCTGGTGCTCTCAGGCAGACGGATCACCTCCAGGGCTCGCGCACGGTTCGGCAGGCGGCGAATGAAACCACGCTCTTCGAGGGCCGTGATGAGGCGGTGGATGCCGGATTTGGACTTGAGGTCGAGCGCGTCCTTCATCTCATCGAAGGATGGCGGAACCCCGGTTTCACGCAGCCGCTCATGAATGAAGCGGAGCAATTCGTGCTGTTTACGCGTCAGCATGGCTGGCCCTTACTGCTCCGAAGCGGAGCGATTCTGAAACAAATCGGGAACAAGGTAGCTGTTCCCGCTGTGTTCCGCAAGCCTGGCGTTTCAAAATCGAAAGACAGTTCAGCAAAATCGGTCGAGTCGGATGATCCGGCAAGGCTCTCCAGCCGTGGCCGCAGGGGCATGGGGCGGGCGGACCAGGAGGACGTCCGAGCGCTCCAGAATGCTCAGCATGGATGAATCCTGCAGCAGGTGCGGTGTCGCCACGGGAAGCATCAGCCGTTCAGCGCAACTGGCGAGACTGACGGGGATATCCTGAAACGAGAGCGAGGCCCGCATGTAATCCTGACGATCACGGTTTGGTGGGAGATCGGCTCCTAGGATTGCATCCTCCGTCGGATCGTCCGCCGCCTTCTGGTCGCCCAGGAGAGCACGGATCGCCGGAACTATGAAAAGCACGGCGCAGACCAGGGAAGAGACTGGATTCCCAGGCAGACCCAAGAGCAGTGTCGACCCGAGCCGCCCGTGCATCAGAGGTTTCCCGGGACGCAAGGCCACGCGCCAGAAGCCGAGTTCCATGCCATGCCGGCTTAAAGCCGTCTGCACCAGATCATGCTCGCCGACGGAAGCGCCGCCCAGGGTCACGAGGATGTCGGCGCCCGCATCCCTGGCCGCCTGAATGCGCTCGTTCAGCGATTCCAGCGTGTCGCGTGCAATCCCGAGATCAATGGCCTCGGCTCCTGCTTTCTCGACCATCATAATCGTCGCGGGAAGGCTGGAAGCGGTGATCTGGTCAGGGCCGACAGGCTCGCCCGCGCGCACAAGCTCGTCACCCGTCGCCAGGATGGCGACCCGCGGCTTGCGGTGAACGGACAGGGCCGCGTAGCCCATGGCAGCCGCCAGCGCGATGTGGCGGGAATCCAGACGCAGCCCTGTCTGCAGCAGAACGTCACCTGCGCGAAAGTCGAGGCCCGCCGCCCTGATGTGGCGGCCGGAGCGGGCCGCTTCCTTCACCGTGACCTGGTCGCCGGATCGGTCGGCGTCCTCCTGCAGCACCACCGCGTCCGTGCCTTCGGGAAGGGGGGCCCCGGTGAAGATGCGCACGGCCTCCATAGATCCAACAGTGCCGGTGAAGCGCTTGCCGGCCGCGCTGGTGCCGACCACACGGAGGGTTGCTGGAACCGCTGCGCAATCGGCGCTCCGCACCGCATAGCCGTCCATGGCGGAGGCGGGGAAGGGCGGTTGGTCGCGCAGCGCGCTGACATCCTCGGCGAGCGTCCGGCCCGCGCAGGCGGCGAGAGGGACATGCTCGAGGCCCACCGGCTTTTCCACGCTTGCCAGCACCCGGGAGAGAGCGTCCTCGACCGAGATCAGGCTCATGGCGCCTCGAAATCTCCCGAGCGGCCGCCGCTCTTGCGCCGCAGGCGGACGTTCTCGATCCGCATACCCTTATCGGCCGCCTTCACCATGTCGTAGATCGTCAGGCACGCGATGGACACGGCGGTCAGGGCCTCCATCTCGACGCCAGTCTGGCCCGCCACCTTCACCTCGGCGCTCACGCGCACTCCAGGAAGGCCGTCATCCAGACTGCAGTCCACCTTGACCTTCGAGATGAGGAGGGGATGGCAGAGCGGGATGAGTTCGTGCGTGCGCTTGGAAGCCATGATCCCGGCAAGGCGGGCGGTGCCCAGAACATCGCCCTTTTTGGCCTCGCCATGACGGATCAGGTCCAGAGTTTCCGCCCGCATGACCACGCATCCCTCGGCGATCGCGGTGCGG
>DASZBB010000089.1:0-39856 GCA_035944695.1 Microvirga sp.
GTAGTTGGGGGTGAAATCGACCGTGTCCTTGTCGATGTCGTCGAGGAGCGGCATCGCCGCCTTCGCGAGGCGGGACTCGGTGTAGCGCATGGCTGCCGGCGGATCGCCGTCCACGGAGCCGAAATTGCCTTGCCCGTCCACGAGCATGAGGCGCAGGGAGAAGTCCTGCGCCATGCGCACCAAGGCGTCGTAGATCGCGCTGTCGCCGTGCGGATGGTATTGACCCATCACGTCGCCGACGATGCGGGCGGACTTCACGTATTTCTTGTCCGGCGTGTAGCCGTTCTCGTGCATCGAGTAGAGGATGCGCCGGTGCACCGGCTTGAGGCCGTCGCGTGCATCGGGCAGAGCGCGGCTCACGATCACGCTCATGGCGTAATCGAGATAGGAGCGCTTCATCTCGTCGACGATGGAAATCAGCTTGATGTCGCTCGCCGGCTGGTCCCCACCGGGGCCGCCGGGGCGGTTATCGTTCGGATCGGTCAAGGTTGGTCTTTCTTAAAACGGTCTGCCCTTTCGCGAGAGGCGGCTTATCGGTGCCGCTTCGTCAAGCCATTCGGCAGGCCCGCGAATCCAATTGAAATCAGCCTCTTAGATGGGGGAGAACGTCGCAATTTTCAAGCGTTTTGACGGGTTTTCCAGAGGCAAGGCGCAGGCCGAAATCCGTTTACGTTTCAGCAACTTATTACCGGACTGGGCGAAACGGCCGGCAGACCAGCCGCTGTGGCACTTTCGCAGGGCGGCCGGCAAGGTGAAGTAACGGCTCAGCTGGTTCGCCTAACAAGCTGATATTGCTGAGTTTTGAAGCCCCCATTCTGGCTCTCTCCGAGAGACGCGGCACTCCACGGCATCGGAATGGCTGGCGCTGACCTCCGATCCCGTCCGCGGGCGGTCCTGCCATCCTCCCGTCCTCACCTCCCCGGGCTTGATCCGGGGATCCCGATGCTGTGAGGCGCGGCGCTTTTCCTCCCCATCATGGCCGGATCAGGTCCGGCCATGACGGGGAGGGTGCCAGGACGGGTGCGGGTGCGTGGATGGGTTGATGTCAAAGTGCCAGCACCTTGGGGCCCGCAGCGTGCGCTGCGAGCCTTGCGGGTGGATCGAGGGTGGCGCGAGAGGCGGCCCGGCTCGATGCTTGGTGTGAGATGGAAGAGCCGGTCCGCCCCTCGCGCACGGTGCTTTTAGGCGTTTCGACTTGGCAGCCCGAAGGCACCAAGGGCCTCCCGCCGGCAAGCTTGCGAGGCCAGCCGCGGGACCGTGCCGGCTCCCGTCACTGCGACGCCTCGCGAGCGCGCCCCTCGTCGGAACCGATCTGCGCAAGGTTATAGCCCAGCTTGCACCGGCCGTCAAGAACAAAGTGAGAACATAACATCTCACAAGCTCATAGGCTTGCCCACCTCTCTCACGTCATCACAGGCCTCATACCGGTGATCCCGATCAGACAAGCGCCGCGCTTCACCGATCGCGATGGCCGGGAGGGCGGCCATGACGAGGAAGATGGCCATGACGAGGAGGGTCTGAGCAAGGACTGGGTTATTCCCTCACTGTGTCGCGCGCAGGTAAATGGATCTCCGTTCCGGCCTGCGGGCTGCCGGTGATGACGATGCTGTTTTCATCGACGCACCCGACGCCGTGACGGCGGAGAGCGGCCGCTCAAACCCTCAGCAACATCGCCGTGGTGTCGTCGCTCGCCTTGAACCGCGGATAGAGCCGGCCGTCCGGGTCGCGCTGGGTTTCGATCTCCCGCGCCAATTCCACCAGAGGCTCAAGGCCCGAGGTGAGAGCTGCTTCCATGAGGGTCTTGGCGTCCATGGCTCGGTAGAGATCGACCAGGGCCGAGAAGCCGTCCGAGGCGAGGAGGATCGCTGTGCCGTCCTCGCAAGGCGCCGTCTCGTGCCGCAGCCGTTCGACGGCATCGGGATTGAAGCTCAGGAGAGCCGCCGGGATGCCGCTTTTGCGCTGCCGCTCCCGGCGCTCCCCGAGCCAGGCGAGGAAGACAGGCTCGTCGAGAATGGCCGTGGGCCTGGAGCCTGCCTGCCGCATCAGCTCGGCTGCCATCGAGGCTTCGGCATCGCGCAGGCCTGGCGCATCGCCTAGGACCCGCACCGACCCGTCGGGCTGGCGGAGATAGGCCGTGGTGTCGCCGAACGTCCAGGCGTCGAGGGTATTGCCCCTACGGCGCACCAGCGTCATGGCCCCGAGGGGCCATGTGACGAAATCGTCATGCCGCTCGGCCGGGGCGACCGCACGGTATACCGTGCGGGCCTCCTCCATCACGTGCCGCATGAGGGTGATGCCGTCATCTGCCCGAGGGGCGAGATCCGACAGCCGTTCGTCGGCGAATTTGGCGAGCCACGCGGCATCGCTCTTGCCGGGCATGACCGGCTTCGTGCCGGGAAAGATCGACGTGTCGATCACCCAGGCCCAGTCGCCCGAGGCGCCGCAGATATCCTCGTTGGGCTTGTCCGGGTGCCCCGGCCAGCTGATCCGATCCAAAACCGTGAACATCGTCGCCCTGCCCCTCGCCAAACATCCCTGGGAACGCCATAACGCAAAGCTCGCAACAAGGTCCAGCCGATGCTTCTCGACTACATCTCCGCCGCCCTCGTGACCCTGCTCGTCACTCTCGATCCGGTGGCGCTGGCGCCGATCTTCGTGTCGCTGACCCGGGGCATGACCGCCGCCGAGCGCCGCCGCGTTTCCATGCGGGCCTGTCTGATCGCCTTCGGCATCCTGGCCTTCTTCGGCCTCGGCGGCGAGGTGCTGCTGCGGCTCCTCGGCGTGGGCATCCCGGCCTTCCGCATCTCCGGCGGACTGCTCCTGTTCTGGATCGCCTTCGAGATGGTGTTCGAGCGCCGCAACGAGCGCAAGCAGCACACGGCCGACATCGCCATCACCGAGGATCACATCCGCAACGTCGCGGCCTTTCCGCTGGCCATTCCGCTCATGGCCGGCCCCGGCGCCATCACGGCCGTCATCCTGCTCGCAGGCCGGGCGGACGGCAGCATCCCCTACCTGACCGCGCTGCTGATCCTGATCGCCCTGGGCATCGTGAGCTGCTTCGTGGTGTTCTCCGCCGCCGAACGCGTCGCCCGCTGGCTCGGCGTGACCGGCAACGTGGTCCTGACCCGCCTCCTCGGGGTGATCCTCGCGGGCCTCGCGGTGCAGTTCATCATCGACGGCGTGCTGGCGCTGCTCCGGGGTCCGGGAGCCTGAGCAGAAACCACCTCTGTCATGCGTCCCTGCTCAAGATGAACATCCCGTCGTCAGTCGTCTCAAGCACCAACCAGCCCAGCCGCTCATAAAACGAACGCCGATGCGGACGCGACAGCAGATAGACCCGCTCCGCCCCTGCCTCGAATGCCCATGCGGCGGCCCTGTCGACGAGGACGGCCCCGATCCCGCGACGCCTGTAGTCGGGCTCCACCCAGAGCGCTGCGACCCAGGGTGCGTACTGGGGTCTCGTCTCCTCGTCGCAGGCAATGACGGAAACTGTGCTGACAAGGATGCCGTCCTCGTGAGCGACGAGAGCGGTCGGAATGGGTCCGGCGCCGAAGCTCTCGCGAACGAGACCGGTGAGCAGGCTCAACGGATGTCCCTTGTTCTTCCAGAAAGCGCGCCAGACGCGATCCGCGACGGCATCGGCAAAGCCGGGCCGATCCCGCAAATCCGAGATGACGATCGGCCTCAGCGCAGGGTCTCGAGCAGGCGCGTCATGAGCTTCCGGCGCGGCGCGATGGACGAGATCAGGCCGTATTCCTGGAGCGTATGCGCTCCGTCGCCGTCGATCCCGAGGCCGTCGAGGGTCGGGATGCCGATCGCCGCCGTGAAATTGCCGTCCGAACCGCCGCCGACCCGCGGTGCGGACACGAGATTGAAGCCGATCTCGGCGGCCAGGGACTTCGCATGGTCGAAGAGCCTGGAGGTCGACTCCGTCCGCTCGTAGGGCGGCCGGTTCATGCCGCCGGTGACGGTGAGCTTGAAGTCCGGATCGGACGGCTTCAGGCCGAGGATCGCAGCCGTCACGGCTTCCCCGTCCGCCACGGTCTCGACCCGCAGGTCCACCGGGAAGCGGCAATGCTGCGGAATGGTGTTCACCGCGGTGCCGCCCGAGACCATGCCGACCGTGGTGGTGATGCCGCGCGCATAATCCGTCAGGGCCTCGATGGTGAGGATCTGCCGCGCGGCCTCGTAGACCGCGTTGCGCCCGTCCTTGTGGCGCGAACCCGCATGGGCCGGGCGGCCTTCCACATGCACATCGAAGCGCCCTACCCCTTTGCGGGCCGTGACGATCTGGCCGCCGTCGCGGGCGGGCTCCGTCACGAGCGCATAGGCCGAGCGGCGGCCGAGATCCTCGATCATCGGCTGCGTGATCGGCGAGCCGATCTCCTCGTCGGGCGTCACAAGGAACACGATGGGCCGTGCCGCCGTGCCCCGGTGGGCCACGTCCTTGAAGGCCTCCAGGGCGAACCAGGCACCGCCCTTCATGTCGTAGATTCCAGGCCCGTAGAGCCGGTCGCCCTCAATCCGCAGGGGCAGATCGTTCTCGATGGTGCCCACCGGATGCACCGTATCGAGATGCGACATGACCAGGATGCCGGGCTCGGACGTTTGCGGCCCTGCCCGCAGGACGAGGACATCGCCCAGGCCCTGCTCGCCCGGGATCCGCTCCACCGCCACCGGCGCGTCCCGCATCTGCGCGACCACGAGATCCATCATGAGATTGACCCCGGCCCGGTCATGGGTCGGGCTCTCCGTCCGGATCCAGGTGAAGAGCGTGTCGAGGGACTGCGGGGAGAGGCTCATGGTGTCTTCTTCTGAGTGATCGTGCGTGCTGGCTAACCACTCCTCGCCCGAACATCAAGCCTGAGACGCCCATCCCGGCGCCGAAACGATACAAAGATACGGCCATATGTCGCATGAATTCCGTATGGATATCCTGTTACAGGAAAATAAGCTATGCGCTTCTAAGTTTGGGGCTTTATTGGATTCGATAAGAATGACACGCAAGATCGGCTCTCTGGGCAGGAATTTCCTTGAAGGAACGGGCGTTTCCGACACCCTCTACGGCGACGGCAGCGCCACGTTCAGCGCACGCACGGCAGGCGGCGACGCGCTCCACGGCTATACCGGCGCGGATTCTCTCTACGGCGACGTGCGGCATCTGCGGGTCACGGGGCGCGGCGGATCCGACACGATCTGGGCAGGTTCCGACCGCGACACGGCCTATGGCGATTCCTACACCATGAACGCCTCGTCGGCCGGCGGCTCGGACAGGATCTGGGGCGAGTCCGGATACGACAAGCTTTTTGGGGACACCCGTACCATGTCGGGCGCCGCAAGGGGCGGAGCGGACAGGCTTTATGGCGGCCATGACGACGACAGTCTTTTCGGCGACGCCTACACCATGTCGGCGACGACAACCGGCGGCGCCGACAAACTCTACGGCGACAACGACCGCGATAGCCTCTACGGCGATGCCTACACCATGACCGGCTCCGCCACCGGGGGCTCGGACTTCCTCGATGGCGGAAACGACGACGACCAACTCTACGGGGACGCTTCCACGTTGCGGGGCGGAGCGAGAGGAGGAACCGACACGCTCAGCGGCGACAGCGGACGGGACACCCTCTACGGGGATGCGCGTTCCCTGATCCATTCCGCGATCGCCGGACATGACACGCTCAGGGGCGGCGGCTCCGAAGACAACCTCTACGGCGACGGCTACGAGATGCGCAACGGCACGGTTGGCGGGGCCGACTGGCTCTACGGCGGATCGAGCAACGATCGGCTCTACGGCGATGCCTATGCGCTCTACGACGGCGCAATCGGCGGGGCCGATTACCTATCGGGAGAAAGCGGCAACAACACGCTTTACGGCGACGCGTACGGCATGTTCGCTTCGTCCATGGGCGGGAACGACAGCCTCCTCGGCAGCACGGGCAGCGATAAGCTCTACGGCGATGCCGTATCCCTCAACGATCAAAGCCGCGGCGGACATGATTATCTCAGCGGAGGTTCCGGCAACGACGTGCTCTATGGCGATGCGCAGAGCACGAGCGCCTATGCGGGCTACGGCAACGACACGCTGCTCGGCGGCAGCGGGAACGATCGTCTGGTCGGCGACTCCGCCTATGGCGGCACGGGCGCCGACTACCTGAACGGGGGATACGGCAACGACACGATGGATGGCGGTGGCGGGCGCGATCTCTTCGCGTTCGATCTGTCCTCAGGCAAGGACACGATCCAGTACTTCCGGCCGGGAGAGGATCAGATCGACCTGCGTGCCTGGCGCTTCGCCTCCTTCGACAGCCTCACGATCGCCGACAGGACGGGCTATGCCCTCGTCAGCCTGTCCGGAACGAGCCACACCATCAAGCTCGAAAACGTGACGAAGGCCCAGCTCTCGGCCGCCGACTTCATTCTCTGACGGCAGAAGGCCCGGAGACGATCCGGGCCTTTCGAATCCGACGTCCTGCCGCCGCATCCATGTACCCATGGGCGTTCGAGGAATTCGCCACCGGAGGTAGGTTCCGGGGAGCTCTCAGTGCTGCGCCACGTTCAACGGGATCGACAACAGGACATTGCCCGCCTCGTCAACCACCTCAAGGTGCCAGCCGCTCCAATCGACCTCGTCGGCTTCGCCTTCCTGCCGCAGCTCCTGAATGGCCTTGAGGGCCTGGTAATGCGCCGCTTCCACATCCGAGACTTCGATCCCGGCCTCGTCGACGATCCGTTCGTGCGTGTGCACAAGATGAAAGTAACAGTGCACGACAGGATACCTTGGAAATTGTCACTCAAGCGCCGAGCCGCGGCTTGACCCGAATATCTGACTTTAGATGAGCAGCTTCCCTGACCGGACGCAAGGTAAGTTTTCTCCTTCCCGAACATCCGGCCGGCGAATGCGCCCTGAATGGTTCAACCGAGAGGCTCTGACCGAGCCTGCCGGCAATTAGGTTTTCAAGCCGAGCCGCACTGCCCTGCTTGCCCCATGAGCGCTCCGGCGTTCACCGGAACGACCGCCCTTCCGGACGGACTTTCCTGCGCGATGCTCGAACGCCTAGAACGGGATGTCGTCGTCAAGATCGTTGTAACGGGAACCGCCCCCGCCTCCCCCGCTGCCTCCACCGAGAGACGGTGCCGGGCGGCGATCCTGTGAGGAGGACCGTCCGAAGTCTCCGCCGCGGGCGATCTGTCCCGGCTCCTCGTCGCCGAACTCGGAGGCACCGCCGCCGCGGCTGTCCAGGATCGTCAGCTCGCCGCGGAAGCGCTGCAGCACCACCTCGGTGGTGTACTTCTCCTGGCCGCTCTGATCCTGCCACTTGCGCGTCTGCAGCTGGCCCTCAACGTACACCTTCGAGCCCTTCTTCAGGTACTGCTCGGCCACCCGGGCCAGGTTCTCGTTGAAGATCACCACCGAGTGCCACTCGGTCTTCTCCTTGCGCTCCCCCGTGCCCTTGTCCTTCCAGGTCTCCGACGTGGCAATCCGCAGGTTCACCACCGGCTCCCCGTTCGACAGACGCCGCACCTCCGGATCCCGCCCCAGATTGCCCACCAGGATCACCTTGTTCACGCTTCCAGCCATGACGGCCTCTCCACTTCATCTCTCCTGAACGGCTGAAGCATCGGGATGCCCCACGTTTTCAGGTCGGTTGCACATTCCTGCCTTTCGAGAGGCATCACCTATTGTTCTATATTTGTTCCACGTGAAACACAAGCGGAGAGTCGCCTCATGGGCGTCCCCCGGCTCGGGGAAGGACGGAACCACCCGTGCCCAAAGCGGCGAGAGGCGTGTTATGTCCGGTAACGATCGACGCCAAGCTTGAGGAGGCGGACTTGACCGACAAGATCTTGGACGAAGCGGCCGTTGCCGCAGCATGGGATCGCAATGCCGCCCTCTGGACGCAGGAGGTTCGCAGCGGGTTCGACCTGTACCGCGAGCTTTATACATTGCCCGCCTTCCTGAATTTCATGCCGTCCATCGCAGGAAAGCAGGTGATCGATCTGGGCTGCGGCGAGGGCTCGAACACTCGGCGGTTCGCGCAGCTCGGCGGGACGATGACGGGGGTTGATCTCTCGGCCGAAATGATCGGACGGGCGCGGGCCAAAGAACGGGAGGAGCCTCTCGGGATCGCTTATGAGATCGGATCCTTCAGTGAACTCTCGTCTTTTGCCGACAGGACATTCGACTGCGCCGTGTCCACCATGGCGCTCATGGACGGGCCCGACCTGCCGGCCGCGCTGAAAGCCGCTCATCGCGTGCTGAAGCCTGCCGGGACATTGTGCTTCAGCGTTTTGCATCCCTGCTTTATCACACCCGCCATCCAATGGCTGGCCGATGAGACGGGCACTCACTACGGGCTTCGTGTCGGTCGCTATTTCGAGAAAACGCCCTTCATCGAGTACTGGCGTTTCAGCAGACGCTCGGGCGAGAGCCGGCAGCAAGTCGCTGGAGAACCCTTCGAGGTGCCGCGATTCCCGCGAACTCTCTCCGACTACATCAATGGCGTGACCGAAGCAGGCTTCCGCCTTGCGAGGATCGAGGAGCCGCGGCCGAGCGAGGAGATGGCCCGCAAGCACGAATGGCTGAACCGCTGGTACCGGCACGCCCCGCTCGTTCTGTTCGTCCTGGCCGTCAGGTCCTGAGGGGATACGAAAACAGCGGCGACAGGGTCACCGCTGTTGGGAGAGCTGACTTACTCTGCAGCCTGGAGATAGACGACCTTTGACTGCTCGCTGCGAACCTCGCGCAAGGTGCGTGCCATGTAGGCCAGCTGCTCGATGGCCTTGTCGAGGTCGAGCTTGGTGCCTTCCTCGAGGTCGTAGGCTTGGCGGCCCCGGTACAGCCGGTTGACCTGGCTCTCCATCTCCGCGGCAGCCTCGCGGATGCGGCGGACGAGGGTGTCGGCAATGACGTTGGCGTTGTCGTCGACAACGCAGAAGCCGACATCGCTTGCGCGGACCTTGGCCATGGGGTGATACCTCTTCTTGTTGTTTCGTCTTCAGGCGACGGCCCGCTGTCCATGCTCCGCGTAGATGCCGAGCCGGCGAGCCAGGGAATGTTTCGTCACGGGACCCACCCAGGGCAGCGTCGCGAGGAAACGCAGCTTGTCGGGAGAGGCGTTGTAGTCGTCGAACAGCCGCTCCCGTTCGCGCCAGACCCTGTCGACCGCATCCGCCTTGGCCGGATGGCGAAAGCCGACCCGCGCGGTCGATCCGAACGTGAGCGCGCGCATGCAGCGCTCGAAGGTGCGGCTACCGACGCTCGGCGTCACGCTCGCATGGCAGATCGCCTCGATGACGTGCTGCGCAAACTCGTCCGCCGTTTCGGGAGAGCCCGTCTCCGCTCCGGAGACATCGCCCTGAAAAGCAGTCGCGCCGTAGCGCATGGTCTCTTCAAGTCCGAAGCTCGGCATTCCTCTCACCGTGTGGTCCAGGCTGCCTGCAGCAGCCGGACGAGCTTGGTCCCTGTCTTGCGGATCCGGCGCTGCGCCCGCCACGGAAGGACGGTTTCCAGTGCGAGGATCGGACGTTCGGGACGGTTACGCGGGGTCTTCAGAAACGGGCGCGCGCCTGTTCGAGGACGGATGCGCCAGACATCGTCCGGGCTCCGAAAACCTTGACCATTCAACGGTTTATCCGATGAGCGCGGCTCAATGAAGATGGGGTTTGAGCCCTGCGAATGCAAGGTCTGCGGGATCAGCGGAACGGGGTTTGATCCCTGGTTGGATCGTCTTGCAGCCTTCGGCCAGGGCGAGATTTCGCAGCGTGCCATCTTAAAGGTTTGCGCCAGCTCCGCGCCCGTGGTGACGCCATAGACGGATGCTGCGCAGGAGAAGGCTTCGGAGAACGGCTGCATGGCGCACCAGCTCTTCTCGGCCATGTGCAGCGGCCACGTCCACAGGCCGTCCTCCCGGCGCTGGCCGAGGCTCTCGCGGTCGATGAAGTAGCCGGTTCGCTTGTGCTCCAGGCCGCTTTCGATCACGAGCCATTCCTCGTTCTCGAAGATCGGTCGTTCATCCGTCATGACGGTCATCGCAGGATCCTTTGCGGCGGTGAGGCGCGGCTGCCCTAATGGCGTCACATCCACGACGCATACAGAGGATGCGAACAAACCAAGAACATACTCCTGGCAGCCGCGATGTCAAGCAAAGCCGGCAATCTGGGACTGTAATCTTGGAGTAACCGATACTATGTGGAGGGCCTGATGCCAGGATTGAAGAGATCGCTCTCGATCCCGTTCAAAAAGAGGCAAAGTCGTTGCGGCGAAATATCGCTGGCGATAACTGAAGCTCGACCATTCCAACGCAGCGGATTCGCCACGTCATGACCAACCTGACACGCCTCGAAACGGATCAGCTCCGGCGCCTGGAGGAGATGCGCAAGGCCTTCGACAAGCTCAAGGCCGAGCGGATCCGGGCCGAGAGCGAGGTCGAGCGCCTGACGCGCGAGCTCGAAGAGGCGAGGGCTCTCGCCCTGTCGGAATTCGGCACCGACGACGAAGATCAGATCCAGGGCTTGATCCAGGATGCTCAGGCACGCAATGCCAAGCTCGCCGAGGAGTTCGGCGCGGCTTTGCGCGAGGTGGAAACCCGTCTCAAGCAGCTTGGAGACGAGCGTTGATCGCACCCGCCATCGACCATGACGTCACGCGGGCGCAGGCTGTCCTCGCGCGTCTGGAAGGACGGCGCGATGCGCTGCGGATCCGGCGCGAGGAGCTGACGCGCGAGATCGAGCTCGCCAAGGGACGGCTTGCCGTCAAGGACGAGGTGGAGGCTTTCATCGAGGCCGTGCATGGCTCGGCCAGCCGCCGCAGCCTGTCCGCGTTCGAAACCCTGCTGACGGCCCTCGTGCAGGAGGTCCTGCCGGGCGAGAAGCCCGTGGCTCTCGATCTCTCGACGGAGCGCGGCCTGGCCTCCCTCGACATCTGCGTGCGCCGTCCCGACGGCACGCTCGAAGACGTGCTGGAGGATAACGGCGGCGCGCTCACCAACGTGATCGGCATGGCGCTCAGGCTGATCGCTGTGGTCAAGGCGGATGTCGCCCGTTTCCTCGCACTCGACGAAGCCGATTGCTGGATCGCGCCGGATCGCGTCTCGTCCTTCTACAAGGTGCTGGAGGACGGCGCGGCGCGGCTTGGCGTGCAGTGCTTGGCCGTGTCGCATCATGATCTCTCCCAGTTCTCGGGCAAGTTCCACATCGCCCGCATCGTCGGAGAGCCCGTCTCCGGCGTCGACGTGCAGTCCTCCGACACCGGCGACGCGTGGGACGATGCGCAGCCGGGCCTAAGGTTCATCCGGCTCGTCAACGTGCAGGCCTACAAGGATGCGACGCTTCCCTTGAGCCCCGGCGTGAATGCGCTGATCGGCCCGAACAACCGCGGCAAGTCGACCTTCATCCGCGCCCTGCGCGCCGTGTTCTACGGCGAAGCCCGCGACAGCCTCGTGCGGGCGGGCGCCAAGGCGGCCAGCGTCGAGATCGGTGTTGCCGGAAACCGGATCTTGCGTTTCACGCGCCAGCCCCGCCGCTCGCCCGTCAACATCTGGTCCCTGCATGAGGCCGACGGCTCCGTCGTCGAGGAGCAGGGCATGCGGTATGAGACCGGCGGGCGCAACGTGCCCGACTGGGTGGCCGATCTCATCCGCATCCGCAAGGTGGAAGACCTCGACGTTCACATCGCGCACCAGAAGTTTCCGGTGTTCCTTCTTGGAGAGGCGCCGTCCCGCCGCTCCGCCGTTCTCTCGATCGGCCAGGAGGCGGGCTATATCCGCGACATGCTCGTCATCCATCGCGAGCGCTGCCGGCGGGACAGCGACCTCGTGCGCAACGGCGAGCGGGAGCTGCTTTCCCTCGGCGATACGCTCGAAGGATTGAAGGATCTCGACGCTCTCAAGGAAAGGCTGTCGGCCATCCGACGCCAGGGCGACGACCTCAAGGAGGTTGCGGCGCAGCTCCAGAGACTGCAGCAGCACGCAGCGCAGCTTGCCGATCTCAGAGGCCGCCTGGAGAAGGCGCGGGCGCGGGCCGACATCACGGCAAAGGTTCCCGACGCCGAGGAGCTGACGCGCCTCACGCGCCGCGTCGAGCGTTCGCGCGAGCGCGAACGGTTAGGGGAGCGGCTCATCCGGCTCAGTCACGGCCTCGCCGGCAGCAAGGCGAGGCTGGCGGCGCTGCGGCGCCTGCCCGAGGCACCTCCGACCCTTGAAAACATCGCGCCGGCGCAAGACATCCTGAAGCGCATGAACGATCTTCGCGCCGCGGCCCTGATCGCGCAAAGCCGTATCGCGAAAGTCGACGAAGGGCTCAAAGCCATTCAGGCCGACATGGCGCAGCTCGTCGAGGAGACCGGCGGGCTCTGCCCCACCTGCGGTTCGCCGGTGAAGCCGGAGAGCCTGCTCGACCATCACGCCCATTCCTCCACGCCGTCGGAGCGGCTGACCGCATGATCCTGTCCGGAGATCGACTTCCTGCCATCGCGTGCAACGGTGTCCTGGTGATCGGAGACCCACATGTGGGCTCGCGGCGTCCAGGGCGGCGCAAGGACGTGGTCTGGCCACAAGCCGTGCTCGGCAAGCTGGAGCGCTGCGTCGCCATTGCCAACGAGCGCGGGCTTGCCGTGGTGATTCTGGGCGATCTTTTCGACCGACCGGTCGAGGCCGACATGGCGCTCAAGAACCAGCTGATCCGCGTCCTGAAGGGCTTCAAGCATCGGCCGATCGTCAATGTGGGCAACCACGACATCCAGCACACGACGCTCACGGACAGCGACTCGCTCGCCCTGCTGGGCCTGTGCGATGTGGTCGACGTGGTCGCCACATCGGCTCCCGTGACCGAGTTCGTGATTGGTGAGCGGCGTATCGGCATCGGCATGACGCCCTACGGCCAAGCGATTCCCACCGATGCGCGCGGCTCCTTCACCGGCGTCGATCTGCATGCCTGGTTCACGCATCACGACATCGCCTTCGACGGCGGCTATCCGGGCGCGGTACCGCCCTTCGCGGTTGCAGGCTGCGACGTTCTCATCAACGGTCACATCCACAAGACGCAGAAATCGGTTCTCGCCGGGCGCACCCGCTGGATGAATCCCGGCACCATCACACGCCAATCCGTCGACCTGGTGGATCATGTCCCGCGCGCCTGGATGCTCGATGCCGGTGGCGAACTGACGCCGCAGGCGCTGCCGTTCGAGAGCAACGTCTTCGATCTGACTGGACGGGTGGTGGATGCCGCCGACGGCGATGCCGTGGCACGGGAGGTCGAGAGCGCCTTCGTCACGCTGCTGCAGGCCGAATCCGCGACGGAACTGAAGCGCAGCGGCGATGGGGCCATCATCCGCGACGAGATCGAGGCGAAGTTCGCCGCCGACGACACCTCGGATGCCGTCCGCGCCATCGTGCGCTCGCTTCTTGGCGAGGCGGTGGAGCGGCACGCCGCGCAGAACTAGGCCGTAGACTCATAAGCGCGCGGCCACAGGCGCGTTGAGGCGGGCCGAACATGGCCAGGAAGTTGTCGGCGAGCTTGTCATAGCGGGTAGCGACGCGCCGAGAGTGCTTCAGCTTGGAGAAGAACCACTCAATGAGGTTGCGCTCGCGGTAGAGGCGCTTGCTGAAGCAGGGCTTCCAGCGCCTGCATTCTCGTCCAGTTCCCTTCGTCTGTTCAGACGGCGGATAGGAGGATAACACCGGCGATCAGGACCGCGCACCCTGCAAGCCGCCACGGCCCGACAACCTCGTGCAAGATCAGCATCCCCATCAAGGCTCCTATCATCATCGACATCTCGCGCATTGGCGCAACGAGGCTGAGCGGCGCCCCTGCGGTTAGCGCTGCAAGGATAAGGATGTAGGACAGGGGCGAGAGCAGGCCGACACCTAGCGCGATCCACCAGTAGCCGTGCATCCGTTCGAGCGCCCGCCGTGGATTCGCCACCACGAGTGGCAGGAGCAGGAAGAAGCGAAGGAGGTTCGAGAACCAGTCGAGAACCACCGGCGCGATACCGAGCGCCTTCACGGCGTAGGCGTCGACCACGGTGTAGGAGGCGATGAGCCCGCCGGTCGCCGTGCCCCACCGAATGCCTGCCTGTCCGCAAGGGCGCCGAAACGCCGAAAGATCGCCGCGTGTGGCGATGAGGCTGATCCCGACGAGCACCAGCGCGAGACCCACCAATCCTTGTGCCGTCGGCGCCTCGCCGAGGATGAGGATCGCACCGAGTGTCGACAGCATCGGCCCGGTGCCGCGCGCGACCGGGTAGACGACCGACAGGTCAGCTACCTGATAGCCGCGCTGGAGGCAGAGGCTGTAGGCCAAGTGTATGACGCCGCTGAGTAGGACGAAGCCGGTGCCTTCCCATGTCCAGGCTATCGCCCCTTTGGCGAGAAGGTAGAAAACCCATGGCGCATAGGAAGCGCAGGCAATCAGGTTATAGGCGAAGACGAAGACCGGCCCGACCGAGGCGGCCCGTTTGGCGAGCAGATTCCAGCTTGCATGGATAAAGGATGCAAGGACAACGAGAAGCAGTGAGGCGAGCGTCATTGAGACCCCCTTGAGCGCACCATGCGCCGGTTGATCTCGACGTCTCCTCCCCTGGGCTTTTACCCCTTGGGTGCAGCCGCAGAACTCCCGCGGTCTCTGCAACGCTCGGTCCAGCAACGGCCTTGCCGTCCGGAACCCTAGTTGCCACTCAGTCGATGTAGTGATGCTAGCGCAGAGCAATGGATGCGATCAAGATGATCCTCAGCTTCATTAGCTAAATGCTCCGGAAGCTGCCCGTCGGAATCCACCCTTCTCGATTATTCGAAATTTAAGAGTTCATGACCTAAAACGCGAACGGATCGGTGTAGGGCAGGCGGCGCCGACGCACCTGCGTTTCCGGCAGGATCGGGCGGCTGATGTCGACGGCGACCAGCCCCTCGCAGGCGAGCGCCAGAACGGCCGCCACGCCGTCCTGCGTGTTCATGACGGCGCCGGCGCAATCCACCAGCCGCATGGCGCCCATCTCGTCGAGCTGATGCAGGACCCGCACCCGGTCTCCCGCGCTCACCGGCGTCCGCTTGCAGGCCAAGATCAGCCGCATGGTCGTGAAGCGCGGCTCGGCCCGGATGCTGGCTGCCGTTTCGATCACGAACGGGCGGCCGTCCGTGGAGGCGATGCCATGGATCGCCGCGGCGCGAAGTGGATGCTTGAGGAGATCGTCGTCGGTCACCACGTCGACCAGAAAGGCGGCGCCGTCCTTCACGATCTCGAAGTCTGCCACGTGCTCGATGGTCTCGTCCCCGACGGCGAACGCGGCGGGATCGGCAGGCGCGCGCAGGGATTCCACCTCGGCATCGAGTTCGCACAGCGCCAGATAGTCGGCGATCAGGGCATTGCGCGTGAGCGGCGTCGAGGGACGCTTTGCGGCCCGGCGGGCGCCGGAGCGCCGGGGGGTGCGCCGGTCGGAAAGGTCGAGGAGCGCTTGCGCGGACATCGGGGCCTCCAGCTTGGCTTGTCGAAGGGGTGGAGCAGGCCGGCCAGAGTTCCGGCGGGACCTAGCCTGGTCGTGAAGTGAGAACATATATAGAACAATGGCCCGGGGGTCAAACTTTCGGCAATCCCCAAAAGGGTGATTCCCCACCCTGGCTCCGAGGCTCTGGACCGCTCGACTGGGACAAAATCGCACAGGGGATAAGTTTCTGAAAAATAAGCATTTATTGGCTTGATCCACGGATCGGAAAGTGGACCTGAGGGCCGAAATTTGGTATAGAACAAATAACGAACGCGCCTGCCGGGACAAGGCTGCGACAAGAGCGCGTCTGCGATGTGCGGGTCTTTAGAAAGTTAGGATCGAGGATGAATACGACAGACAAGAAGATTTCCGAGGTGCTGGCGAAATTCGGCGAGCCGATGGCCGGCAACGTCTGGCGCGTCCAGGGGACGGCCGTGATCTATCACAAGACCCTCGAGCGCATCGCCGCCCAGGCCAAGGTCGTCTTCGACGAGCCCAAGATCATTCGTGCCGAGCGGGACGAGGCCGTCATCCAGGTGACCGGCCGCATGGGCGATCGCGTCGAGTGGTCGATCGGCGAGGCACTGATCGGCGTGAACTACCGCGTCTCCGGCAAGCAGGCGGCCTATGTCTACGCCATGGCGGAGAAGCGGGCGAAGGACCGGGTGATCCTCAAGCTCATCGAGCTGCACGGCTACGTCTATTCCGAGGAGGAGGCCGACGAGTTCAAGCAGGGTCGCCCGGGCTATGCCGATCCGCATGTGGAGGTCGAGAAGACCGAGCCGCAGAAGGGCAAGGTCGAAGCGAATGCCACGGACGGCAAGGTCGAGGACGACCTGAAGGCGAAGATCAAGAAGGCCAAGACCATCAATGCGGTCACGGACCTGATGCTCCACGCCGACACGCAGAAGACGCTCGCCGACCTGCCGGAAGGCATCCGCGACGAGATCCGCGACTTCGCCAAGGCGCGCCTCGTCGAGCTCGGCTGGCCGACCAAGAAGGCGGCCTAAATTTCGCTGCGATCATGGACGAGACGACTCTCTGTCGTCTCGTCCATTTTTCTCCCGTTTAATGGCGTCCCGGCGCTCGTGGTCCCGCTGATCGATGCCGAATTCCTCTGCACTTCCTGCTTCCGGCCAGGACGCTCTCTCCCTCTCCGAACATCTCGTCGGCTCGATCGAGCGCGTGACGTTCCACAATGACGAAACGGGCTTCTGCGTGCTGCGCGTCAAGGCGCGCGGACACCGCAAGCCCGTCGCCGTCGTCGGCCATGCGCCGGCGGTCGCCATCGGCGAAGTCGTCGAAGCGAGCGGCGAGTGGCTGCACGACCGCAACCACGGCGTTCAGTTCCGCGCCGGTGAACTGAAGACCTCGGCGCCGACGACGGCGGAAGACCTGCAACGGTTTCTCGGCTCCGGCCTCCTGAAGGGCGTCGGCGCCGCCGTCGCGCAGCGCCTCATCGCCTCCTTCGGATCACGCATCCTCGACGTTATCGAGAAAAAGCCGCACGAACTGACGCGTGTGCACGGCATCGGCATGGCGAAAGCGCTCAGCATCGGCGAGGCCTGGGCCGAGCACCGTGCCTTGAAGGACATCGCGGCCTTCCTGACCGCCCACGGCATCGGAGGCTTTCTGCTCACGCGCATCTATCGCGCCTACGGGGTCGGGGCCATCGACATCATCTCGGCCAATCCCTACCGGCTTACGCTCGACATCCCCGGTTTCGAGTTCGCGCTGGCCGATCAGGTGGCGATGCAGCTTGCCGTCGAGCCGACGGCCGACATCCGGCTGCAGGCCGGGCTCGCCCACGTTCTGTCGGAGGCGGTGAAGGAGGGACATTCCGGGTTGCGGATCGACGAACTCCTGCAGCAGGCGAGCATTCTCCTTCAGGTGCCGAAGGATCAGCTGTCACACGTGCTCGACGCGCAATGCGCGGCGGGACAGTTTGCAGCCGATGACCTTGATGGAAGCCGCAGCATCTTTCTCAAAAACCTGTACGGAGCCGAGCTGTTCATCGCGCAACGTCTGAAGGAGATCGCCCAGGGGTATCATCCCTGGCGCGGGCTCGATCCGGCTCAGGTGATCGCCGAGGCGGAAGCTGTCACGGGCGTCTCCTACTCGGCCAGCCAGCGCGAAGCGCTCGCCGCGTCCTGCCAGGCGAAGGTGCTCGTCGTTACCGGCGGCCCGGGTGTGGGCAAAACCACCCTCATCCGCAGCTTGACGCATCTGTGTGCGAAGCACGAGCTGCACGTTGCTCTCTGTGCGCCGACCGGACGGGCTGCCAAGCGGCTGGCTGAGAGCACGGGCTTTCCCGCCAAGACCGTGCACCGGCTTCTCGAAGCCTCCGAGGGCGGTTTCCGGCGCAACGCGAAGGCGCCGCTCGACTGCAATCTCCTCGTCGTGGACGAGGCATCGATGCTCGACATCCGGCTCATGGCGGCCTTGTTGCGCGCTCTGCCGAACGAGGCCTGCCTGCTCCTCGTCGGCGATGTCGACCAGCTTCCGTCCATCGGGCCCGGACAGATCCTTTCCGACATCATCGCGTCCGAGGCTGTGCCCGTCGTGCATCTCCGTGAGGTGTTCCGGCAGGAGCGGGAAAGCCGCATCATCACGGTGGCGCACGCCATCAATCGCGGTCTCGTGCCCGATTTGTCGCATCGACCGGATTCGGATCTCTATTTCGTCGAGGCGGATACACCGTCGGATGCGATGGCCAAGATGACGATCCTCATGCGCGACCGCATCCCGAGGAAGTTCGGCCTCGATCCCGTGCGCGATGTGCAGGTCCTATGCCCGATGAATCGCGGGCGCCTCGGAACCCACATGCTGAACGGCGAACTGCAGCAGATCTTCAATCCGCCCGGACCCGAGAGCCTGCACCGGGCCGGATGGATCTATGGTCCCGGCGACAAGGTCATGCAGGTCAGGAACGACTACGAACGCGACGTCTATAACGGCGAAGTCGGCATCGTCCGCGAGGTGAACCGGGATCACGGCGAACTCACGGTGGCGTTCGACGACAAGCTCGTCGTCTACACGCTCAGGGAGCTCGACGAATTGGCGCTCGCCTATGCGGTGACGATTCACAAGGCGCAAGGATCGGAGTATCCGGCGGTGATCATTCCCGTGGCGTTGCAGCAGGCCACCATGCTGCGACGCAAGCTTCTCTATACGGGCGTGACGCGGGCAAGCCGTCTCGTCGTCCTGGTCGGCAGTCGCGCCGCACTGGCCCAGGCCGTCACCCATGAGGAGGAACCACGCCTCTCCAGGCTGCGGAACTGGCTGCAGGCCTGATCTCTTTCCCTTGAGGCGAGGGCCATCTATATTGGTTGTCTCGCAGCGCCTTCACGGAAGAGCGGAGATGAGCCTCGATACCGGACAAACCGACCAGCAGGAGCGGCGGGCTCGCGTGAGCCTTCTTGCCGCGGCAGTCCTGTGTCTGGTTGCCTCCGGCGGTCTCCTCTGGTGGCGCTATGGCGGGGCCGTCTTCAACGATCTCGTGCTGACGACATTGGCCTGGTGCTTCTGAAAGAGGCCGCTCCGTGACGTCCGGGCGTGGCCATGGCTCGTCTTGTTCCAGCGGAAGGGGGCGGCCGCCAGCTCCCACAAACTTCTCCAGGCGGCGAGGCTGACGAGCCCATAATAGAGCGGCAGCAGCGGCACCCAGGGCAGAAGCCGCCAGAGGCCTCTCCTGTGAAGGGCGATGCAGGCCGGGAGGAAGATCGCGGCCGCGCCGGAGAAGAAGAGCGCCAAGGCCCAGGCGTATCCGGCGGCCTCCCAGCGCGAGGCGACGGACATGCCGGTTCCGGAGAGCCACGTTGTCAGGAACAGCCCGGTAAAGAGCGGATAGAGCAGGGCGCTGAGCACGATGCCCCAGGTCAGGACAAGTGCGCCATACATGCGCCAGATGCCGAGTTGTCGAAGCAGGCTCGCCGGTCTGCGCGAATGGCCGGCCGCCGTCTGGACGAAGCCCTTCATCCAACGGGTCCGCTGCCGCATCCAGATTCCAAGGGTGCTGGGAGCCTCCTCGAGGGTCGATGACGGGAGATCCCTGACGTCGTAGCCCAGCCGCGCCAGCCGAATGCCGAGATCCGCATCCTCCGTGACGTTCCAGGCATCCCAGCCGTGGACCGCCTGCAGCACCGCGGTGCGGAAATGGTTCGAGGTGCCGCCCAAGGGGAGGGGACTTCCGATCTCCGCCAGGCCTGGATTGAACACGTCGAACAGGGCCGCGTATTCGATGGTGAACAGACGTGTCAGCCAGGAATCGTCCGTGTTGTCGATGGTCAGCCGCGCCTGAAGGCAGGCGACCCCCGGCGGCAGACCCGCGAACCGGGCAACGGCGAGGCGCAGCTGGCCGGGATCCGGTACATCTTCGGCATCGTAGATGACCGTGAAGCGGCCCCGCGCCAAGGGAAGCGCGACATTGAGCGCCCGCGGTTTCGTACGCGGCGCTCCCCTGGGAGCGACGATGATCTCGACATTGCCCGGGAGATCGACGGCCTGCAGAGCGTCCAGCGTTTCCTGATCGTCGGTTTCGACCACGAGCTTGATGTCGAGCTTCGCCGGAGGATAGTCGAGCCGTGACAGGGCATGGATGAGCCGCCGAGCCACCCGCTTCTCCCGGTAGAGCGCCGCGATGATCGTATAGACCGGCAGGTCGGCATCCCTCGCGCGGATTGGCCGGATGGCCGGCTCGACGGGGTTGCTCAGCATGGCGGCTGAGAGCCGAAGGACGATTATCCCGAGGAAGAGGGGGCTCAGAGCCAAGCCGAGCACGGTCATGGACCGTTCCGGGGCCAGCAGGAGACTGAACACGAGTGCGGTCAGGACGACGAACAGGGTGGCGATCTGCCCATAGCTGAGATCGGTCGCCAGATCGGGAGCCTTCTCGGCGAGACCGGAGGCGGCATGATGGGCGATCCGTCGGGCCTGAACGCGAAAGATCGCCTCCTTCAGCCGCGATGGAGGCGTGATGGCCAGGGGGCGATCTCGGTGGCGATCTCGGGGGCGGGTCTTCAGGAGCCAGGCCAACGGCGCGCCGCGCGGCGCCAATACGAAACCCGCTCCGCTCCCATCCAGTGGAGCCAGGCCTGCCAGAATGCCATCGGGGTAGGGGGCTGTCCGCGACAGGCGAGGAGCTGTCAGGAACGGCAGTTGGAGTTCGGCGGCCAGCGCCCGGTAGAACTCAGTCTCCTCGATCAGCCCATGCTTCAGAAGAAATTCATCCGCCGACACTCCGGTGAGGCGAGCGAGGATCGCCGCTTGGCGCAAGGTCTCGGGTGGCTGCCCATGATGGGCCAGGAAGCCGATCTCGATCGGCAGCGCTGTTGACTGTGAGGCTCGCTCCGCTAGACCCTGGCTCATGAGTAAAGGACGCTTCCAGGAGGCGTTCGCATCGGGTGCGGGGTAGCGTGCAAGAGAACATCGTCTTTATGTTAAGGAATATCGTTACATTGGTTGCGCGGTTCCGAACCAAGATCAAGCCCCCAGGCTTCTTCGCGCTGGTCCTGGCGCTGATGGTGATACCAAGCCTGGCGCCGGCGCAGGGCGTGAACATTCCGAATTTCTGGGATCCCAAGGCCCAACCTGAGCGGCCCGACCTGCCGGCGACCCGCACGATCCGCTTTCTTGTCGACGACGATTTTCCACCGCTTCATTTCTCCGGCCTGGACGGCAATCCGACCGGATTGTCGGTGGAACTGGCCCGCGCCGCCTGCGAACGCCTGAGCCTGACCTGCACTATCCAGGTCCGTCGCTTCGACATGCTGCTTGATGCCCTGAACGAGCGGCAGGGCGACGTGGTGGCTGCGGCCATTCCCGTCACGGCCGGTCTGCGGAGCCGTTTTGCCGTCACGTCTCCGTACTTCAAGATCCCGGCTCGTTTCGCCGTCCGCAAGGACCGCAATCAGCCGGCCCTTGAAGCCAAGGCGCTTCAGGGCAAGACGATTGGGGTTGTCGGCGGCACGGCGCACGAGGCCTTCGCCAAAGCGTTCATGCCGGGCGGGACCCTCAAGCCTTATCCGGAGCTGGCCGCCGCTCAGGCTGCCCTCAAGGCCGGCGAAACCGACTACCTGTTTGCCGACGGCCTCGGCCTTGCGCTGTGGATCGGAGGAGAGGAGGCGGGCGGGTGCTGCGACTTTTCCGGGGGACCTTACCTGGAGAGCCGCTTCTTCGGGGAGGGGATCGGCTTCGTCACCCGCACCGAGGATGAAAGCCTGCGCCGAGCCCTGGATTTTGCCCTGCAGCAGCTCTGGAAGGAGGGAAAGTACGCGGAGCTTTATCTGCGCTTCTTCCCGATCAGCCCGTTCTAGGCTTTGATCCGCCTCGGAGCAGACGGGTTACCGCATTGACCCTCGCGGGTCTGATCCCTAGTGTGCCGCGCTTCTGGAAGCATTTCCGCAAGCACTAGGCCCATGTCCCGACCTCTGACCCTTGACCCTGCTCTGATTGAAGCCGCCCAGACTGCCACCGCCTGGCCTTTCGAGGAGGCGCGCAAGCTCGTCGAGCGGCTCAAACGGACGGGCAAGACGGAGGCTCTGTTCGAGACGGGCTATGGTCCCTCGGGCCTGCCGCATATCGGCACCTTCGGCGAGGTCGCCCGCACCAGCATGGTGCGCCATGCCTTCCGGGTGCTGACCGGCGACAGCATTCCCACGCGCCTTGTGGCCTTCTCGGACGACATGGACGGCCTGCGCAAGGTGCCGGACAACATCCCGAACAAGGACCTCGTGGCCTCCGCGCTCGGCAAGCCGCTGACCCAGGTGCCGGACCCGTTCGGCACGCACGAGAGCTTCGCGCATCACAACAATGCGCGTCTGCGCGAATTCCTCGATGCTTTCGGCTTCGATTACGAGTTCATGTCCGCGACCGAGTGCTACAAGGCCGGCCGTTTCGACAAAGCCCTGCTCACCGTGCTCGAACGCTACGATGCCGTAATGGCCATCATGCTGCCGTCGCTGCGTGAGGAGCGCCAGCAATCCTATTCGCCCTTCCTGCCCGTCCATCCGAAGACCGGCATCGTCATGCAGGTGCCGATCGACGAGCGCAAGCTCGATGCCGGCACCATCGTCTGGCGCGATCCCGACACGGGCGAACACTTCGAGACGCCGGTCACGGGCGGCCATGCCAAGCTGCAATGGAAGCCGGATTGGGCCATGCGGTGGGTGGCGCTCGGCGTCGATTACGAGATGGCCGGCAAGGACCTGATCGACAGCGTGAAGCTCTCCGGCGAGATCGCCAAGGCCCTTGGCGGCCTGCCGCCGGACGGGTTCAACTACGAGCTCTTCCTGGACGAGAAGGGTCAGAAGATCTCCAAGTCGAAGGGCAACGGGCTCACCATCGACGAGTGGCTCAGCTACGGCACGCCGGACAGCCTCAGACTGTTCATGTTCAACAAGCCGCGCGAGGCGAAGAAGCTCTATTTCGACGTGATCCCGCGGCAGGTCGACGATTACCTCACCTTCCTGGAGAAGTATCCGGCGCAGGATGCCAAGACGCGCCTGATGAACCCGGTCTGGCATCTCCATGCGGGCGAGCCGCCGGCCCCGGAGCTGGTCTCGTCCGGCGGGGGCAACCAGCCCGGCACGACGATCTCCTTCTCCATGCTGCTCAACCTGGTGGCGGTGGCCAATTCCGAGGATCCCGCCGTGCTCTGGGGCTTCATCCGCCGCTACGCGCCCGGCGTCTCGCCCGAGACCCATCCGCGTCTCGACAGCCTCGTGAAGCGCGCCGTGCGCTACTTCGAGGACTTCGTGAAGCCGCAGAAGGCCTATCGCCTGGCGGACGACGTCGAGGCTGCCTCGCTGCAGCGCCTGGAGGACGTGCTCGGCTCCTTCGAGTCCGGAGAGCGTCCGGCGACGGCGGAAGCGATCCAGGAAGAAATCTACAATGTGGGCCGGGCCGAGCCGCGCTATCAGGATCTCAAGGCCAAGGGCGCGACGCCCGAGCGTCCGGGGGTGTCCATCGAATGGTTCAACACGATCTACCAGGTGCTTCTGGGCGAGCCCCGCGGTCCGCGCTTCGGCTCGTTCGTCGCTCTCTACGGGGTGAAGGAGACGCGGGCGCTGATCCGAAAGGCGCTCGCCGGAGATCTCGTGCGCGAGCACGAGGCCTTTCTGAGAGAGCGTGAGGCCGGCCGCGCAGCCTGAGAAAAGCCTATTGCCGCGCCCACATGATCCGGGCCGTCCAGGAGATCTCTTCCATGGGGATCACCTGATCTTCCTGGTCCTTGGCCAGGGACGTCATTTCTAGGGTCTTGGCCGAGCGGCGCTTGAGCTCCTTGGCCAGGATCGCCCCGTTGGTCGTGCATACGACGATCCGGTCGCCCTTGCGGGTGCTGGCCGTGGGCGAAACGATGAGGATGTCGCCGTCGCGATAGAGAGGGGACAGGGCGTCGCCCGTGACTTCGAGGGCGAAGACCTTCTCCTGGCCGAAATCGGGGAACTCGATCTCGTCCCAGCCCGGCCCTTCGTTGGGCATGCCTTCCTCGTTGAAGACCTTGCCGGTTGCCGCCTCCTCCATGCCGATCAACGGGATCATGGAACGGCGCAGGGAGCCGGAAGGCTCGACGAGGCGCAGGAAATCCTCCAGGGTCGCACCGGTGGCTTTCAGGATCTTCGAGATGGATTCCGTGGAAGGCCATCGCTCTCGGCCTTCCGGGCTCACGCGCTTCGACTTGTTGAAGCTGGTCGCGTCGAGACCGGCCTTGCGAGCCAGTCCTGATGCGGTCATGCCATGTCGTGATGCCAATGCATCGATAGCAGCCCAGACGCGCTCGTGAGATAACATTGTACTAACCTTCGCTAGGAGCGAAATACGTGAAAGCGAACCTATAATTAGGAATTAAATGTGACCGAAAACTTAGACAACTGGCAACAGACTATTGAGACAATATGTCTAATTTGGGTTGCTCCTGATGTGACGTGCGGCTACTCAAGACTTCATGAGCATTATCTTTAAAATCTGCCCTGCTTTTCTTTGGCGAGAGGCTGAAAAAGCCGGATCCTTCGAGGGAGCGCCCGTCGATATCCAAGATGGGTACATCCATTTTTCAACAGCAAAACAGGTTATCGAGACAGCCAGAAGGCATTTTGCAGGACAGGACGATCTGCTGCTGATCGCCATCGATGCCGATTCGCTGGGCGCCGCCCTTCGCTATGAGCCTTCCCGGGGCGGAGACCTGTTTCCGCATCTCTATGCTCCGCTGTCCCTTTCCGCCGTCCGATGGGTGAAAAAGCTGCCCCTCGGCGCGGATGGCCAGCACATCTTTCCGGATCTTTCCCAATGATCGGCGCTCTCTTTTCCTTGGCCAAACCCGCACTTCACGCGCTCGATGCGGAGACGGCGCACCAGCTGACGATCCGCGGCTTATCGTTGATGCCGATCTCGCCGGCTCCCGCGGACGATGAACGTCTCGCGATCGACGTGTTCGGCAGGCGCTTTCCCAATCCGGTGGGACTTGCGGCAGGCTTCGACAAGCAATGCGAAGTGCCCGATCAGCTCCTCGGTCTCGGCTTCGGCTTCGTCGAACTCGGCGGAGTGGTGCCGAAGCCGCAAGAAGGCAACCCGCGGCCACGGGTCTTCCGGCTGACGCGCGACGAGGCGGTGATCAATCGGTTTGGCCTCAACAGCGACGGGCTCGACGCGGCGCGTCGGCGGCTCGCAAGCCGTCGCGGACGCCCGGGCATCGTCGGCGTCAATATTGGGGCGAACAAGGATTCGACGGATCGCATCGCCGATTATGTCCTGTGCGTCGAGCGCTTGTGCGGGTTGGCCGATTTTCTGACGATCAATGTTTCCTCACCCAACACACCGGGACTGCGCGACCTGCAGGGCGAGGCGTTCCTCGACGATCTCCTCGCCCGCAGCATGGATGCACGCGACCGGGCGGATCAGGGCAGACGCAAGACGATCATTCTGTTGAAGATCGCGCCCGATATTCCCCTCGATACCCTTGATGCCATCGTCGCCACGGCGCTCAAGCGCGGCATCGACGGGCTCACCGTTTCCAACACCACCATCGCCCGGCCCGACAGCCTGAAGGAACAGGCGCTCGCCTCGGAAACGGGCGGCCTTTCGGGCAAGCCGTTGTTCGTGCCGTCCACGAAGCTTCTCGCCGAGACGTTCCTGCGTGTCGAGCGCAAGATCCCGCTCATCGGCGTGGGCGGCGTCGACTCCGCGGAAGCGGCCTGGGCCAAGATCCGCGCGGGAGCGAGCCTGGTGCAGCTCTACTCGGCCATGGTCTACAAGGGGCCTGGCCTCATCGGCGACATCAAGCGCGGGCTGCTGCAGGTGCTCGACAGGGAGAAGACGTCTCTGGCGCAGGCCCTCGGCCGCGATGCATCGGTGATTGCGCAGGGCCGAATTTGAGAAGCGCGCCGTTCAAGACATGCTGGCGAAGGTCTTCTTCGCCAGCCGTGGATAGAGGATGAGCTGGCCGAGGCCCCGCGTGCTCAGGAACGCCAGGAGGGCGATCCAGAGCGCCGTGTTGCCGAGGCTTCCCGCGGCCAGAAGAATGGCTCCGTAGATCAGGAAGGCGATCACCATCAGATCGCGCATGGACCGGGTCCAGGTGGCTCCCGTGTAGATGCCGTCGAAGGCGAAGGCCGCGGCTCCGAAGAGCGGGGTCAGGGCGGCAAAGACCAGGTATTCCCGCGCGTAGGACCGCACCTCTGGGTTCGTCGACACGAAGTCGATGAAGAGCCCGCCGCCGATGAGAAAGAGACCGGAGACGGCGAGGCCGAAGCCGAGGCTCCATCCGAGGCTCAGGTGAATGGCGCGTCGAAAACCACGTTCATCCCTGGCGCCGATGCTCTGGCCGCACAGGGTCTCGGCCGCGGTGGCGAAGCCGTCGAGGAAATAGCCGCCGATCAGGAACATGTTGTAGAGCACCGCATTCGCCGCGAGCGTCACGTCCCCGGAGCGGGCCCCGAGCGCGCTGAAGATCGAGAAGGCGAGGATCAGCGCCACGTTGCGGATCATGATGTCCCGGTTCATGGCGAGCGTCTGCAGCATCGCCGTCCGGTTCAGAACCTCATGCCATGTGACCGCCAGCGGGTTCGAGCCGAGACGGCGCAGAACCATGATGCCGAAACCCACACCCAGCACCTCGGCGAGAGCCGTGCCGACGGCCGCGCCTGCGATGCCGAGCCCGAAACCGAGAACGAGCGCCATCGTGAGCACGATATTGGCCACGTTGATCGCGACCTGCAGCAGCAGGCCGAGATCCGTGCGGCCGCGCCCCAGGGTCGAGCCCAGGATCACGTAGTTCGCCAGCGTGAAGGGGGCGGCCCAGATGCGGATGAAGAAGTAGGTCGAGAGAGCCGCCGTCACGGCCTCGCTCGCTCCCGCCATGGAAAAGGCGATGGCCGCGATGGGCCATTGCAGGAGGATCAGCAGGAGCCCTGTGACGCCGGCCACCAGGAAGGCCCGGGCGAGCGTCAGATCGATCTCGTGCCGGTTGCCCGCTCCGGTCGCCTGGGCGGTCAGGCCGGCGGTTGCCATGCGCAAGGAACCGAAGCTCCAGAACACGAAATCGAAGATCACGGCGCCGAGCGCCACCGCCCCGAGCAGATGCGCCTCGCCGAGCCGTCCGATCACCGTCGCGTCGACGAGGCCCAGAAGGGGCGTCGTCACGTGCGACAGGGTCATCGGCAGCGCAAGCGTCAGGATGCGGCGGTGGGAGATGTCCGGCCGCCGAATGGTCGGGGAGCTGTCCATGATCAGTCTCAGCGCCGGCTGCTGAACAGGCGCGAGATGAGCCAGAGCGGGACGACGATGATCGCCCCATAAAGGATCCAGAGGCCGACTTCCTCCACCGTCTCGAGGCTGAGGTCGAGGACGGAGCTGATCCAGTTGAACAACCCCTCGATCAGTCCGAAGGGCGTGATGTCGAGGAAGGCCAGGAAGGCACCGACGAGCAGGGACAGGAAAATCAGCTTCACCAGCACGGAGCCGGGGGAGCCGCCGAGAAAACGGTTCAGGTTGGACATGTCCTCATCTCGTCAGAAAGCGTCGCTGGACCAAGTTCGTTGCGTGTGCTTCATCGCAAGGGCCGGCGATGAACGCAACCCAATCCGAGCTCCGCATGATCGATCCAGCCGTTTTCGACCCCTCCGCCATCAGTGACGAGATCCGCGCCCAGAACGCCGAGATCGTGTCCAAGCTCGCGGCTCTGCCCGATCCGATGTCGGTCCCTCCGGCCGTGGTGCGCGAGCGGCGGCGCCAGGGCCTGGGGCCCTTCCCCCTGATGCCCCAGAGCAGCCGGGCCCGGACGATCACCATCGATGGCCCGGCCGGTCCCATCCCCCTGCGGATCATCGCTCCCGACAATCCGCGTGGCGTCTATCTGCACATCCATGGGGGCGGCTGGACCTGGGGCACGGCGGACGAGCAGGACCCCTGGCTCGACCGTCTGGCCGAACGCTGCGGGTTAGCCGTCGTGTCCGTCGAGTATCGCCTCGCCCCCGAACATCCCTATCCGGCAGCGCCCGACGACTGCGAGGCGGCAGCCCTCTGGGTCGTCCGCGAGATGGAGAGCCGGTTCGGCACCTCGCGCCTGTTCATCGGCGGCGAGTCGGCCGGCGCCCATCTCTCGGCGGTGACGATCCTGCGCCTGCGGGACCGGCACGGCCTGAAGCCCTTCCGGGGCGCCAACCTATTCGCGGGCTGCTACGACCTGTCCCTGACCCCGAGCGTCCGGCATTGGGGCAGCGAGCGGCTGATCCTCAACACCAACGACGTGCGGGTCTTCGCCGACAATTTCTGCGGGCATGTGCCCAACCGGCGCGATCCCGACGTCTCGCCGCTTTATGCCGACCTTAAAGGTCTGCCGCCGGCGCTCCTCTCCGTGGGCACCCAGGACATGCTCCTCGACGACAGCCTCTTCATGGCGTCCCGCTGGGCGGCTGCGGGCAACAGGACCGATCTCGCCGTCTGGCCCGGCGGCTGCCACGTGTTCATCCGCTTCGACAGCACCCTGTCGGAACAGGCGCTGTCGCGGATCGACAGGTTCATCGAGGGGCTCTAATCCGCTCCGGCCGGGGAGGGGCGCTGGGTCACGCCGATCTTCGAGGCGGCGATGACCGCCTGCGTGCGGCTGTCGACGCCGAGCTTGTCGAGGATGGCCGAGACATGCGCCTTCACGGTCGCCTCGGAAACGCCGAGCTCGTAGGCGATCTGCTTGTTGAGCAGGCCCTCGGACAGCATGGTCAGGACGCGGACCTGCTGCGGTGTGAGGGTGCCGAGGCGGCGGACGAGATCGGCGGTTTCCGCGTCCTCCGATGCCGAGAGGTCCACGTCCGGCGGGGTCCAGGTATCGCCGGCCAGCACCGCCTGGATGGCGCCGCCGATGCTGTCGGTGTCGATGGACTTGGGAATGAAGCCCGAGGCGCCGAAATCCATGGCGCGGCGGATCACGGTCGGCTCTTCGGTCGCGGACACGATCACGACGGGCAGTTCCGGATACTGGGCTCGAAGCGACATCAGACCGGAAAAGCCCTGGACGCCCGGCATGGTCAGATCGAGCAGGATCAGATCGACGTCCCGCTCCTGGGTCAGCGTGGCGTTCAGGTCATCCATGCCGCTCGCCTCGACCACCCGGGCCTGCGGCATGGAGGAGGCGACCGCCTGCCTCAGGGCCCCGCGAAACAACGGATGGTCGTCGGCAATGATGATCGTGGTGGTTTGACTCTGCACGTTTCGTCTTCTCCCACGGGAGGCTTGTGTGAGCCTTAGCCGCTTCCTTCACACAATTGCAAGGCGGCAAACGCTGATCCTGGCTAATCTAAGGGAAAGTACGCAGGCGTCCCATCCCATCATGTGGATTACGCCCCGATGAGGTGAAAAATAAGATCGCGGCGGTGAGGCCTGTCCCGGTGTTCGGCCAGGTAAATCCCCTGCCAAGTTCCCAAAGCCATCCGGCCCGCCACGACGGGAATGCTGAGCGACACGCTCGAGAGCACGGTCCGGATATGCGCCGGCATGTCGTCCGGGCCCTCGGTGGCGTGGATATAGTCCGCATTCCGAGGCGCCAACCGATCGAAGGCCGTCAGCAGATCCCGCCGCACATCCGGATCGGCATTCTCCTGGATCAGGAGCGAGGCCGAGGTGTGGCGGCAGAAGACGGTCAGGAGGCCGTGCCCGATCCCGATGCCGGCCACCCAGCGGCCCACCGCGTCGGTGATCTCGACAAAGCCCTGGCCCCGCGTCTCGACCCTCAGCTGTCCGCTGGCCTGCCGCACGATCTCGCCTTCGGTGAGTGTCTCGATCCTCATCCCTTCTGCCTCTTGGCTGCCTTGTCCTGCAGGGGATAGACCTCCTTCTCGCCCCGCTCCAGGATCTTTTCCAGGGTCTCGATCCGGTCGGCTTCCGCGGCAGGCTTGTCCCAGCGGATGCGGCTGATGCGGGGAAAGCGCATGGCGACCCCCGATTTGTGCCGGGTCGAGCGCTGCAGCCCCTCGAAGGCCACCTCCAGCACGAGGCCACGGTCCTTGCCGTATTCCACCTCCCGCACCGGCCCGAACCGATTGACCGTGTGGTTGCGGACGTAGCGGTCGAGCTTTGCCAGCTCCTCGTCCGTGAACCCGTGATAGGCCTTGCCCACCGGCACCAGCTCCTCGCCGTTCGGCCCGTCGCGCCAAACTCCGAAGGTATAATCGGAATAGAAGGACGAGCGCTTCCCGTGCCCCCGCTGGCCGTACATCATCACGGCGTCCACGAGATAGGGGTCGCGCTTCCACTTGTACCAGTAGCCCTTGGGGCGGCCGGGGAGGTAGGGGCTGTTCGCCCGCTTCACCATGCAGCCTTCGATGGCGTCGGCATCGGGACCGGCACCCACCGAGGCCGGATCGGCGCGGGCGGCGGCAAGCTCCTCCCAGGTCGAAAACGGCACCATGGGCGAGAGATCGATGCGCGGATCGCCGATGCGGGCGACGAGGGCCTCCAGACGTTTCCGTCGTTCCGCAAAGGGGAGGGAGCGCAGATCCTCCTCGCCCTCGAACAGGATGTCGTAGACCCGCAGATGCGCCGGAAACTCCGCGATGAGCTTCGGGGTCACGGCCTTCCGGTTCAGGCGCTGCTGGAGCACGTTGAAGCTCTGCACGCGCCCCTCGCGCACGATCAGCAGCTCGCCGTCGATGGCGCCCTCGAAGTCGAGCGCCTCCACCAGGTCCGGGAAGGCGCGGGACACGTCCTCGCCGGTGCGCGAATAGATCCGCTTCACCGGGCGCCCGTCGCTGCCGTGGCCCGCCGCGGCCTGGAGGCGGATGCCGTCCCATTTCCACTCGGCCAGGAACTCGGACGCCTCGAGCTTCTCGAAGTCCTCGTCCTCCAACGGGTGGGAGAGCATGGACGGGCGAAACGGCGCCGGATTGCCGGACTCCGGCTTCTCGCCCCGGCCTTCGACCCAGGCGAACAGGTTCTCATAAGGAGCCTCCAGCCCGTGCCAGATCAGCTCGACCTCGTCGGGCTCGATCTCCCCGAGCTGGGCGACCGCCGTCTTGGCGAGCCTGGCCGAGACGCCGACCCGCAGCTCCCGGGTGATGAGCTTGATCAGGGCCCAGCGCCCGGTCTCGTCCAGCGCGTCCATCCACTCGGCCACGCGGGCCGGCAGGTCGCTCTTGCTCGTGGTCGCCAGCGTCTCGATCACCTCGGTGAGAGTCGGGACGTGAGGCGGCGGGTTGTTGTGGCCGATGGCCGGAGCGCCGTCGGAAGCGGGAGCCACGCTCTCATGCCCCGGCGCCGGCCAGATCAGGGCCGCCGTCTCGGCCAGATCGCCCACGTAGTGGTAGGACATGCGGAACAGCTCGGGATCGGTCCGCTCCTCCACCAGGCCGCGGATCAGGCCGGGCTTGGCCTCCTTGAACATGAGCGCCCCGGTCATGGCGGCCAGCGCATAGCCGCGCTCCGGGTCCGGGGTATGGCGGAAATAGTCGGTCAGGAGCCGCAGCTTGGCGTTGCGGCGCGGCTCGTAGCCGAGGCGGTCGAGGAGGGCGGCGAAGCGATTCATGCGGCGTCTCCCGCTTCCGTACCGGCCGCTGGGGCTTCCTCCGCCTCGCCCTCGTCGCCGTAGCCGAGCATGTGCAGGGGGCGGGCCCGGATGCCGTGGGTGGTGCACCAATGGACCAGGGCATCCTCCTGGCCGTGGGTGACCCAGACCTCGCCGGCGCCGGTCTCCCGGATCGTGCGGCAGAGGTCGTCCCAATCGGAATGATCGGAGATCACCAGCGGCAGCTCGACGCCCTTCTGCCGGGCGCGTGCCCGCACCCGCATCCAGCCGGAGGCGAAGCAGGTGACGGGATCGGGAAAGCGGCGGGACCACAGGTCCTGGATCGAGGAGGGCGGGCAGATCACGATGGCGCCCGCAAGCTTCGCCCGTTCCGAGGCCACGACTTTCGGAGTCTCGCCCAGGGGAATTCCCTCGGATTTGTAGAATTCGGTGAGGCGCTCCATGGCCCCGTGCAGGTAGATCGGCCGGTCGTAGCCTTCCTCCCGCAGGAGCGCCATGACGCGCTGCGCCTTGCCGAGCGCATAGGCGCCGACGATATGCGCCCGCTCGGGAAAGAGAGCAACGGAATCGAGGAGCTTGCGCACCTCGGCGCGCGTGTCCGGATGGCGGAAGACCGGCAGGCCGAAGGTGGCTTCGGTGATGAACACGTCGCAGGGCACGACCTCGTAGGGCAGGCAGGTCGGGTCCTCCGCCCGCTTGTAGTCGCCCGACACCACGACCCGTGTGCCGCCGGCCTCGATGGCGATCTGTGCCGAGCCCAGCACGTGGCCGGCCGGGGTGAAGCGCACGGTCACGTCCCCGACGCGCAGGCTCTCGCCCAGGGGTGCCTCCTGCGTGGCGCCGGCGAAATCCGCCCCGTAGCGCACGGCCATGATCAGCAGGGTCTCCCGCGTCGCCAGGACGGAGCGGTGGCCCGAGCGGGCATGGTCGGAATGGCCGTGGGTGATCAGGGCCCGCTTCACGGGCCGGACGGGATCGACATGGAAGTCGCCGAGGGGGCAGTAGAGCCCTTGCGGGGTCTGGGTGAGGATGTCGGTGGAACGCAGCGCCATGAGTGGGAGTATAGGGTTCGGCCGGTCGTTGTCAGGCCGAGAGATGATGCGAAGCCAGCACCTTGGGGCCCAGGGCTTGGGAGCCCTGAGCCGGAAGTGGATCGAGGGAGGTGCGAGAGGCGGCCGGCTCGATGCTTGGTGTGAAGTGGAAGAGCCGGACGGCGCCTCGCAGGCGGGACTTTGAGGCGTTTCGACTTGGCGGCCCGCAGGCACCAAGGGCCTCCTGCCGGCCGCGTGCGAGGCTGCCGCAGGCCCGCTCCCGGATCCACCACCTGCGACGGCTCGCGAAGCGCGCCCCCGTCGGGCCGGGATGAGCAACACCCGAGCTCAGACGCACCACCGGGTCAAGAACAAGGTGAGAACATAACATCACGGCCGCGCCACAAACGATCGGGATGGCCGGCACAAGGCGGGCCATGACGTGGAGGGGATGGGGCAAAACGGATCTCGGAAGGCGTCCGGGATGCCATGACGAGGAAGGGGCGGACGGAGGCTAGCCTTCCCGTCCTGGCGCCGGAGGCGACAGGACGGGAGCCGCTCCCGACCGAAGCTTGGCTATTTATCGCCAGCAGACAGAATTCCTGTCGGAATTAACCGAATAACGACGACTGGCGAGGAAATGTGGCGGAGATCGTCGCGAGGAACGAATCGAAGCCCGTTGTGCCGGATTATGTGATCATCACTCTCAGCATCCTGACCGCCACGACGGGGATCCTCGGCGCAGCGTTCCTCTTCGTGCGCGGGTACAACGACGATCTCGCGAAAGCCGAGGGCGATCTCGCCAACCTTGCCCTCGCGCTGCAGGAGCGGGCGGACGGCGCATTCCAGTCCATCGAGAATGTGCTGCGCGACGTGGTTAGCCGCATTCCGCAGAACGGCCTTCAGGCGCACGAGTTCGACGGGTTCGCGGCGGCACAGACCACGAAGGCCATACTCGTCGGCGCCTGTCATTCGCTGCCCCAGATCGTCCGCATCGATCTCGTCAACGCCCGGGGGCGGCTCGTCGGCTCGTCCACGCCGCGCCCCGTGTCCGAACCGATCTACCTGAAGGATACATCCTACTATCGGACCCTCGCGTCCGATCCGTCGCTCACCCTGTATCTCGGCGAGCCGATGAGGATCCGGGCAATGGAACGGAAGGTTCTCTCCCTCGCCCGGAAGATCGAGGACACGGACGGAAAATTCCTCGGCATCGTCGTGGCCACGGTCGACCTCAGCCACTTCGAGCGGATCTTCAAGGATCATCTCAGGACTCGCTCCCAGGCGATCACCCTCTACCGGCGCGACGGCATCATCCTGGCCCATTGCCCGGTCTCGGAGCGGGCGCTCGGACGGCGCATCTGGCGACCCAACACCCCGCTGCAGCGCCTGATCGTCAAGAACATCCCCACGCTGATCCGGGACGTGAGCTGGATCGACCGGAAGGAGCGCGTGGTCGCTCTTCATCCGCTCGCCCATTATCCGGCGGGCATCGCCGTCAGCAGGACCGTGGCGGAGCTCATGGCCGGGCGACGCCTTGAGAGCCGCATGGTCGCTTTCTTCGCCTACCTGATGGATATCGGGATCGAGGCCGCCACTCTGCTCGGCCTGCGGCATGTGAGAACCGGCATCCTGAGGGCCGCGAGCGAAAGCTACCTGGCGCGCCACGACGTGCTGACCAGGCTTCCCAACAGACTGCAGTTCGTCGAGGACCTGAAGAGGACGTTCCACGCCTCCCAGAGATCCGGCACGGATTTCGCCCTGCTCCTTCTCGACCTCAACCGATTCAAGGACATCAACGAGAGTTTCGGCCACGGGGCGGGTGACGAGGTCGTCCACGCGGTGGCGCGGCGCCTGCGCGAACGGCTGAGGAAGACGGACCTCATCGCCCGCATCGGCGGCGACGAGTTCGCCATCATCCAGCGGCCGGTCAGGAGCCGCCAGCAGGCCATCGACCTCGCCACGGCCATCCAGGCGGCCATGCGTGTCCCGTGCACGGCCGGCAACACGGAGATCGATGTCGGACTATCCATCGGCATCGCCATCGCGTCCACCGACGGCAAGACCTCGACCGAGCTGATGAAGGCGGCCGATATTGCCCTTTACGCGGCGAAGTCCGATTCCAGCAGCAGCTATCGGCTCTACGATGCGAACATCAAGGATTCCCGCGCGGAGCGCCGCGCCCTCGAAGGAGCCCTGAAGAGCGCGCTGGAAAACAGGGAGCTCGACCTGTTCTACCAGCCGATCCTGGACCTCGCGACCAACCAGATGTGGGGCTGCGAGGCGCTGGCCCGATGGAAACACCCGACCAAGGGCATGATCTCGCCGCTGCAGTTCATTCCCACGGCCGAGGAATCGGGCCTCATCGGCCCGATGGGCGACTGGATCCTCGAGGAGGCCTGCACGACCGCCATGGCCTGGCCGCAGCCCCTGAAGGTCGCGATCAACCTCTCGCCGGTGCAGTTCAGGAGCCGCGACGTGGTCGCGAGCGTCAGGAGGGCCCTGGAGGTGTCCGGCCTGCCGGCCCAGCGCCTCGTCCTGGAGATCACGGAATCGGTCAAGCTCACCGAGGAGGCCACCGCGGCGCTGAAGGAGCTGAAGGCGCTGGGGGTCTCGATCGCCCTCGACGATTTCGGCACGGGCTACGCCTCGATGAGCTATCTCAGCAGCTTCCCGTTCGACAAGATCAAGATCGACCAATCCTTCGTGCGCAACATGCTGGCGTCCGCAGACAGCCGCGCGATCATCAAGGCCACCATCGGCCTTGCGAAGGACCTGAACATGAGCACGACCGCCGAAGGCGTCGAGACGGAGGAGCAACTCGCTGCCCTGCGCCTCGCGGGCGCCTCCCAGGCCCAGGGCTATCTGATCGCCAAGCCGATGTCCCGCGACGCCATCTCGGCCTTCATCGCGGATGCCCAGAAGCCCCAGCCGAGGAGGCGGGACGACCAAGGCGCCCCGCGGGCCGTCGCGTAAGGGATCGTGTCGACCAGAGGACGAATTGCCCGTTGTCTCCGGTCCCAAGGGTATCGACGAAAAACGACACCGTCCTTCGGCGGGTCCACGTCAGGAGAGGGCGGACACCATGTGCATGCCGCCGCGTGATCTTCGAACAATCGATCCGAAGGCATGCTGCCGTGGCGGAGGATTTCTGCCGCCACGGTGAAACCAGCCGGCGTGTCGGCGATTCCCCTCTAACCTATGTTATTTTGACGGCCCCGAGCTGCTGCGGCTGATGGGGACCCAACCAGGAGAACACTGATGCCCCATGGCACCTCAGACGACGTGCGCCTGCCGCATGTCGACGAGCTTCCTCCGGACGTCGCGACCTTCATGATCGCCCGCGCCTTCGCGGAGATCTACCGGGATGTGCTGGAGGAACCGGTGCCCGAACGGCTGGCCGCCATCCTGCGCCGGATGGACCGTCGGGGTGGCCGCTCATGAACGAGAACCAGTTCGAACCGCACATCGCCCTGGTGGTGGAGGACGATCCGGACGTGCGGACCCTCGCGGCCGCCCTGCTGGAAGAGACGGAGCTCGACGTGGTCGAGGTCGAGCGGGCGGAGGAGGCCTTGGCCTATCTGCAGGAGCATGGCAGCGATGTCGCGATGATCTTCGCCGATATCCGCCTGGCCGGCCCCATGGACGGGGTGCAGCTTGCCAAGGCGGCCTGCACGCTCTGGCCGACGGTCCGGATCGTGCTTACGTCCGGTGCCGGGAACGACGGGCTCGACGACCTGCCGGATTGCGTCACCTTCATGCCGAAGCCCTGGCGGGGCCTCGACGTGTTGGTTCAGGCCGATAAGGCCATGCACCATCCTCAGCCGCCGGTGGCGTGAATGGGGCGCGAGGGGCAGGAAATTCCGGCGCTCGTCCTCGTCGTCGATGACGAGCCGCTGGTGCGCATGACGGCGGCTGACGAACTGGAGGAGGCCGGGTTCCGGGTGCTCGAGGCGGCCAATGCCGACGAGGCCCTGGCGATGCTGAAGGCGCATTCCGACGACGTGCGGGTGCTCTTCACCGACGTGAACATGCCGGGCTCCATGGACGGCATGGCCCTGGCCGCGCAGGTGCACCGGCGCTGGCCTCATGTCCGGCTGCTGATCTCGTCCGGCTATGCCCGGCCGCATCCCGACGAGATCCCCGACGACGGTCGGTTCGTGCCCAAGCCTTACCGGAGCGCCACGCTGGTGCGCCACGTCACCGAGATGCTCCGGAGTGCCCACGGATCCTAGTGCGGGCCGGTTCCCGGTTCGGCTCCCTCTGCCGTCGTCACGGGCTTGTCCCGGTGATCCCGGTCGGGAAGAGGGCGACAGGGGCAGGATCATTCCCGCCCTCGGGACGATTCGGGCACCCGCCGGGTGGACCGGCGGGGTCTCATGCGGCCCGGAGGTCTTCTCCAGACTGGTCAGACTGCTCTTACGCCGCCTGCTGCGCGGTCAGCTTCTCGGCCTGCTCGTCGGCCCGTCTCGCGGCGGGGCGGTTGACGTGCCTTTCGCAGTAGATTTCGAAGGCTCGGCGCTCCTCGATCGTCCCCGACATCATGCCCCATTGCAGGTGGCTGGCGAGCAAGACGTCGGCGGCCGTGAAGCGGTCGCCCGCCACATAGGTCCGGCCCTCGAGCCAGGCGGAGAGCGTGTCCAGCACGCGCGCGTAGGAGCCGTAGCCGAAGCGGCTCTCCATGTCGGGCGAGGGATCCCAGCCGATGACGTGGTTCGAGGCGGCGGGCTCCAGGCAGCCGGCGGTGAAGAACAGCCAGCGGTAGTAATCGCCGCGGTGCTTCGGATCGGGCGCGAGCCCCGCCTCGGGGAAGGCGTCGGCCAGATAGGCGCAGATGGCGGCGGCCTCCGTCACGACGGTCTCGCCGTGCCGGATCGCCGGCACCTTGCCCATGGGATTGACGGCGAGGTAGTCCGGCGCCTTCATGGTGGTGGTGAAATCCAGCACCTTGAGGGTGTAGGGACGGCCGATCTCCTCCAGCATCCAGTGCACGATGGCGCTGCGCGATTGCGGATTGGTGTAGAAGACGAGGTCTGCGCTCTTGGTGTCCTGGCTCATGGATGTCTCCCTGGTGTTGCGTGAACGGGAGACTGAATAGCGCACGCCGCTGTCAGATTCTGGCAGCAGCGTTTCCCGCCACTCCTTCATGAGCTGCCGGCGCGGCCGGGGCACGCGCTCGGGCAGGATCTCGGCCGCCTCGATCCGGTCGGTGCGGAAATGGCGGAAGCCCCCGCGCAGCTCGCACCAGGCCACCAGCACGCGGGTGGTCTCGAAGAAGCCGAGCGACACGGGCCAGACGGTCCGCTCGGAGCGCGCGCCCTTCTCGTCGGTGTAGGAGAGGGAGAGCTTGCGTCCCTCGGTCAGCGCTCGCCTCAGAAGCGCGAGATCGACCGGCTGCGGCCGGTCCCAACCGTGGCCGATCACCAGCGCATCGTCCTCCATGCGCTCGCGCAAATCGGCCGGGAGGACCGCCGCGACCTTGGCCATGACGTTGCGGGCTGCCTGTCCCATGTCCTCGTCGGTGCGCCGCCCGACCCATTGCAGGCCGAGCGCCAGCGCTTCGATCTCCTGTCCCGAGAACATCAGGGGCGGCAGCAGGAATCCGGGCTTGAGCACATAGCCGAGCCCCGGCTCGCCCTCGATCTCGGCGCCGAGCGCCTGCAGCGAGGCGATGTCGCGATAGAGCGTGCGCAGCGAGATCCCGGCCTCGCGCGCCAGCACCGCCCCGCTCACCGGGCGGCGGTGACGGCGCAGGATCTGCAGCAGATCGAAAAGACGTTCGGCGCGGGACATGGGTCGAGCTTAGCACGACATGCTGACAGCCTGTGACAGCAGGGGCGGGATGAGCTGTGGGTGACGGGACGATCCCGGCCCTCGGCAGCGGCGCCTTCGACGACCTGCCGCCTCCCGGGCTGACTATGGCTTAAGGATTCCTGATCATCAGCACGTAGACCGCCAGCACCACGGCGATCAGCATGACCGCGTAGAGGGACTGGGACAGCATCACAGGAATCCCAGGATCACCGCGGCGCAGAACAGGAACGCCAGACCGGCCACGACGATCGCTTCGTTCTCGAAGGAGAGATAGGACTTGATCCGCGTCATCATGGCAGCCTCCTGGGCTGCCGCCATTATGCGCGCATGGGGGCCGGAAAGATACGACTATCCTCGAAGCCCGGCCTTCCGCCGCCTATCGCGGTCCTTGGCCCAAAAGCCCGCTCAGGAAGGAGATGTGCTCGGAGGCGGGTAGGCGCGCGCCGTTCGGGCCCCCGGGTCTGATCTCGCCGACGAGCAGGGTGTCGGGATGCCGGGTGGGGATCGCTTCCAGATCGATCAGAAGCCGCTCCTCGCCCGCCCCGCAGGCGATGTTCACGCCGTGGGCATAGGCCTCGGCCCTGCAGGCCCGACCGCCCCGCTCCAGCGCTGCCATGACGGCGCGCAACGGTCCGAAGGAATGCCGTTCGTAAGGCTCGCTCGCCTCCACCACCATTTCGAGCGCCCAGAACGGATGCCGGCGGGGCGAGAGGGTCTGGGCGTCGGCTGTGCCGGCGAGAGCCGCGAGGGCAACGAGGAGGATGCGGCGCAGGGGCATGGTGCGGGACGAGCCTTGGAGCGTGGCGGCGGTGGAGCGAGGGGCGTGAGGCATTGACCCTTTACCACATCCGCGTGTTATCTCGTCACCGGAGCCGGGCGCACCCGGTTCCGGGGCGTGAGAACCCCGTCAGGGCGGCGCAAGCATCCGCCGCAACGATGCCTTCCCAGCCTATGGCCGGGGAGGCGCTGTCGCATGTCCAAGGCGAAAGCCGAAAGGGCAGCGCGGTCGTCCCTGACGGCTTCTCAACTCCCCGGCCACCAGGGCTCCTGGTGGTCGCTTCACTCAAGGGAGTTGCCGCGATGGACCAGCCCTATTCTTCGTTCGCCGATTGGCTCTCGAAATTCCACACCTGGCGGGAATGGATCCAGGCCCTCTGGCTCGTGAGCGTGCCGCTGACGGTTCTCGGCCTCACATGGCTCCTGATGCGGGGATTGCGCGACCTCGTCGGTCCCGCGCGCTTCTCGCGCGGCCACGGCGAGTGGCGCGGCCACCTGGTCTACGGCGTGTACCAGGACGCGGACGGCCGCTGGATGGTCTATTGGCACGGACGACAGCCGCAGGAGATCGACTGGAACAACCCGCCGCCGGAGCTGGTCGGACGCGGGACCGTGGTGCAGGGGGTGTTCCGCCGGCCGGAGGGGTGATGTGCGTGATGTCAAAGAGCTGATGATTATGACCCAGCACCTTGGGGCCCGCAGCGTGCGCTGCGAGCCTTGCGGGTGGATCGAGGGTGGCGCGAG
>DASZBB010000090.1:0-33473 GCA_035944695.1 Microvirga sp.
GGAGAAACGAGCTTCGGGTCTGGTTCGCCGATCTCTGCGAGCGCGATGCCAGATATTACTTCAGCCTGGAGCTGGTTTCGGGCGAGGGGCTGTCGGTCGGCATGCCGATCGCCATCGACGGTGTGCACGCGGCGGCCGTGGAGACGATGCTCGAGGGTATGCGCTTCGAGCGGCCATCCTATGGCCGCGGCGAGGTGGCTATCGTGTTCGATCATCCCGCGGCACGCTCGCTCGACGTGCATGTCGAGGTTCGAGGCGACTTCATGTCCACGGAGGAGACGCTCGAGTTCCACACGATGCTCCCTGCCGGTGCGACCCGCGTCGCCATTGCCGATACGAGCGAGCTGCCCGCCGATTTCCGGCACTTCGACATTACCCTGCGCGACGGGGACTTCGTGGCGACACGCGTGCTCGGCGTCGAGATCTGCCATCTCGATCGGCAACCGCCGGCTTCACCCGATATCGGGGTGCGGGCGCAGGCCGTGCTCGAGCATGTGGCGGAGCGGGGCGAGCGCGACATGGTGGCGGTGTTGGCGCGCCTCGCGCTCGACCGCGGCGGACCGGACACCGACCGCATCATCGAGTCCTGCCTGCCGATCATCGGCGATTGTCACGATTGCGCGGACTTCCTCCTCGTGCCGCTGCTCTGGTCCCGCATGTCGTGGCCGGAGCGGATCGCCCCCGAGACGCGGGCGCGCATGGACGACGTGATCCTGCGCTTCCGCTACTGGATGGACGAGCCCGGCAACGACGTGATGTGGTATTTCAGCGAGAACCACGCACTCCTGTTCCATTCGGCCTGTCACCTGGCAGGCACACTTTTCCCGGAGGCAACCTTCAAGCGGTCGGGCCGGAAGGGCCGTGAGCAGGCCGAAATCGGTCGGCAGCGGCTGCTCGAGTGGCTGACCCATTTCGAGGCCTGCGAGATGGCCGAATGGAACTCGGCGCCATATTTCCCGATCGACCTGAAGGGCCTGTGCGCGCTCTATGCGCTCTCGCCCGATTCGGGCATCAGGGAGCGATCCGGTCGCGCCATCCGTCGCCTCCTCGAAATCATGGCCCTGTCGAGCCACCACGGCATGATGACAGCCTCGCAGGGACGCAGCTACGAGCACACGCTCCGCCCGGGACGGACCCTCGAGCTTTCCGGCATGGCCTATCTCGCCTTCGGCAAGGGATCGCTCGGCCGCCGCTTCCACGCGCTGCCTCAGCTCGCGTTATGCTTCGCCGAGCACGGTCTCACGGTCGATCCGAGCCTGGCCGCCCTCGCCGATCATCGCGAGCCGGGGGCCTACGAATGGTGCTACAAGCAAGGCGAGAACGGCATCGCCTCGCTCTATCACTTCAAGTCGAAGGATTATGCGCTGGGCAGCATCGCCGCCTATCGCTGGGGAGAATGGGGCTACCAGGAAACCGTTCTGCATCTTCGCCTCGGCGAGAAGCCTGAAGCGCAGATCTGGATCAACCATCCCGGCGAGGTGATTCACAGCGGCTTCGGCCGCCCGTCGTACTGGGGCGGTTGCGGAACGGTGCCGCGCGTTCACCAGTACCGCTCCCTCGCACTCGTGGACTTCAAGGCTCATCCGACCCAGCCGGATTTCACCCATGCCTGGCTGCCCGAAGCCGAGATGGACGAAGTGATCCATGCGGGCAGCCGCATCCTGGTGCGCTCCGGCGACGGGCTCTGCCTGCTCGTGGCGAGCGCACCCCTGGAGCGCGTCACGAAGGGGCCCACGGCCGGGTGCGAAGTTCGCCTGCCGGGGCACGCCGGCCGCTGGATCGTGCGCCTGTCGGACATCGCGACCGAGGGCAGCCTTGCCGCTTTCGGCCGGCGCTTCGCCGGCCTCTCCGCGGACGAGCGGGGCGATGGGGTCATCGTGATCCAGGATCCTGATTTCGGGGCTGTCGCCTGCGGTCCCGACGCGGTGGTGAGAACGCCGGGAGAAACGTGCGATCCGAAGAGCTGGACATTGTCCGGGGAACTGAAGGCTTTTCCGGAAGGAAAGCGTGTGACGCTGCCTTCCCAACATTCGAAGCAAGAGCAACTCAAGATTGCCTGAATCAAAACGTCGTCATGGGAGGAAAGTGATGAAACGACTGAAACATCTGGTCTGCGGGGCTCTGGCGCTCGCGTTGACCGCGTCTGTCGCCCAGGCAGCCACCGAAGTGCGCATCATGTGGTACTCGGACGGCAACGAGGGCGAGGTTCTGCAGGATCTCGTCAAGCGCTTCGAGGCCCAGAATCCCGACATCAAGGTCGTGGTCGACAATGTCGCGTTCGGCGTCATCAAGGACCAGCTGCCCGTGCAGCTCGAGGCCGGGCGCGGGCCTGACATCGTGCGCGTGGTAGAGCTGAAGTCCCAGGCCAAGCATTGGCTCGACCTGCGTCCGCACTTGAAGGACGCTGCGACGTTCGAGAAGAACTTCAGCAACACCCTCGATTGGATGCGCGAGGACGGCAGCAACGCCCTGCCCGGCTTCATGACCCAGCTCACCATCACGGGCCCGCTGGTGAACACGACTCTGTTCGAGCAGGCCGGCGTGCCCGTTCCCGGTCCGAAGGCGACCTGGGACGAGTGGGCGGCGGCCGCCAAGAAAGTGGCGGACAGCCAGAAGATTCCGATCGCGCTCGCCTTCGACCGCTCGGGTCATCGCTTCATGGGCCCGGCCATCTCCATGGGCGCGAAGGTGATCGGCCCCGACGGCAAGCCCGCGGTCGTGGACGAGGGCTTCAAGGCCATGGCCCAGCGCATCGCCGACTGGCACAAGAACGGCATCATGCCGCGCGAGATCTGGGGCGGCGTTGCCGGGACGACCTATAAGGGCGCGAACGAGGAGTTCGTGAACGGCCAGGTCGCCGTCTACTTCTCCGGCTCGTGGCAGGTCGCCCAGTTCTCCCAGAAGATCAAGGACAGCTTCGACTGGTCGGCGGGCACCGAGCCCTGTGGGCCTGCCGCCTGCACCGGCATGCCAGGCGGCGCCGGTCTCGTTGCGGTGAAGTACACGAAGAGCCCGAAGGAAGTGGCGCGGGTCGTGGAATATCTCGCCAGCGAGCCCGTGGTGCGCGAGTTCTCCGAGCGGACCCTGTTCCTGCCGGCGCATCAGGGCGTTGCCGCCAAGGGCGTCGACTTCAAGTCCAGCGACCCGAACGTGAAGAAGTCTCTCGACATCTTCCTGAATGCGACCCGGACCGCCGATCCGCTTGCCCTGAAGATGCAGAGCTACAGGTGGTCGGGCACGATCTACGCCGCCGTCATCAGCCGCCTCGGTCAGGTGGTTGCCGGCGAGGCGCAACTCCCCGATGCCTATGCCCGTATCGAAGAAGACATCAAGCAGAAGGTCGCCGAGGCCTCCCGCTGAGCCAGAGGCACGCGTGATGAGCACCAACACCGAAGCGCGGGGAGGGCAGGTGCCGAGCCTGTCCTCCCTGGTGGCCCTGCCGTTCCGCTTCCTCATGGGCGTTCTCAACGCCCCCATGAGCTTCGTTCAGCGCCGCTTCGGCATCGGCGGCATGGGAGCCGTGTTCCTGGCCCCGAACATGCTGATCTTCAGCATTTTCGTGCTCATTCCGGTTGCCATCAACCTTGCCTATTCCCTGACCGGCGGAACCGCGATCTTCTTCGAAGGGCGCTATTTCGTCGGGCTGGACCAGTACAGAACGCTGCTCACCTGCGACGATTACACCACTCCCTCCACCTGCCTGCAGGACGCCTTCTGGCAGAGCGTGCACAATACGGCGCTCTTCGTGGTTCTGCAGGTGACGGTGCTCGTTCTGGTGTCCCTGGGGACGGCGCTCGTGCTTAACCGCGAGATGCGCGCCCGTGGCTTCTGGCGCGGCGTCTTCTTCTTTCCCGTTCTGCTCTCGCCGGTCGTCGTCGGCCTGATCTGGAAATGGATCCTGCAGCGGGACGGCCTGCTCAACGCCATTCTTCTCGAGTTCGGTTTCGAGCGGACCCTGTGGCTTGCCGAGCGGAACTGGGCCATGTTCTGGGCCATCTTCGTGTCCGTCTGGGCCCATCTCGGCTTCTATGCTCTCATCCTGCTCGCCGGGCTTCAGGCCATCCCGCGCGATCTCTACGAGGCCGCCATGATGGATGGAACCGGACGGATGCGCACCTTCTGGCGCATCACTCTGCCGCTGTTGTGGCCCAACCTGCTCGTCGTCGTCATCCTGGCGCTCATCAAGGCCGTGCAGATCTTCGACGAAGCGTTCGTGCTCACCGGCGGCGGACCGGGCACCAGCACCATGTTCATCACGCAATACATCTACGAGACGGGCTTCGCCCACGTCCTGCGCAATCTCGGGCTCGCATCGGCCGCCTCGATCCTCATGGGGGCCGTCCTTGTCGCTCTCACGGCCCTGCAGCTCCTGGCGTCGAACAGGCGCGCCAGAAAGGAGGCGGCATGAGCGCGCTCTCCGCCTTCCTCCTGCGCCGGCGCGGGGGCGCCGGCTGGCATTGGACGGATGTGCTGGCCTATGTCTGGCTGGGGATCGGTCTGGTCCTGATGTTCGGGCCGGTTCTGTGGCTCGTGGTCTCGTCCTTCAAGACGCCGGCGAACTTGGCCGAGTTCCCGCCGACCTTCAGGCCGCTCGATGCGCAGGTGGCCAGGGTTCAGGGCTATGACCAGCCGCTGCCGCTCTTTCGCGTGAGGCTCGACGACGGCAGCGAGAAGGTTCTCGCTCAGGTGCGTCGGGTCGGAATCATGGCGCAGATGGTCGATCCGCAGAACCCCGGCACGGTCATCCGCGTGCCGATCGACAGGCGGGTCCCCGTGCGCGAGATCAAGCTCGCAACCGAGAACTATGCGGAACCGCTGCAGCAGTTCGACTTCCTGCGCTATTTCCAGAACTCGGTCTTCGTCACGGTCATGGCCACGCTCATTACGCTCGTGGTGAATTCCATGGCGGCTTTCGCCCTGTCGAAATACGAGTTCAAGGGCCGGACGGCGGTGCTCGGCATCATCCTTGCAACCTTGATGGTGCCCTTGTCGGTCATCGTCGTGCCGCTCTATCTCGTGGTGAACTCGCTCAATCTGTTCGACACGCTCTGGGGCGTCATCCTGCCGACGGTCGCGACGCCGACGGGCGTGTTTCTGTTGAGGCAGTATATGCTCACGATCCCCGACGAGCTGATCGATGCGGCTCGCATGGACAAAGCCTCCGAGTGGCAGATCTATTGGCGTATCGTGCTGCCGTTGGCGGCGCCTGCGCTGGCGGTGTTGGCCATCTTTTCCGTCATGTGGCGTTGGAACGATTTTCTGTGGCCGTTGATCGTTCTCTCGCGCAAGGAGCATTACACCCTGCAGGTCGGTCTCAATGCATTTTCGGGCGAGCTGAACGTGCAATGGCACTATGTTCTCGCCATGACCGTTCTCTCCATCGTGCCGGTCGCCCTGATCTTCCTGTTCCTTCAACGCTACATCACTGCAGGCATCGCGAATACCGGCCTGAAGTGAGGCCGAGTTCTATTGGAAAGCATACGCCGTGAGTCATCTCGTTCTTCGCCAGGTCGCCAAGGAGTTCGGATCCGTCCGCGTTTTGCACGGGATCGATCTCGAAGTCACGGACGGCGAGTTCGTGGTCTTCGTCGGACCGTCCGGCTGCGGCAAGTCAACATTGCTGCGCACCATCGCAGGCCTGGAACGTGCAAGTTCCGGAGAGATCCGGCTCGACGACCGGCTCGTCAACGATGTCTCGGCGGCCGACCGGGGTCTTGCCATGGTGTTCCAGTCCTATGCGCTCTATCCTCACATGAGCGTGCGCCAGAACCTTGCCTTCGGTCTCGAGAACAGCCGCATGCCGAGGGACGAGATCGATCGGCGTGTGATGGAAGCGGCCAGGATGCTGCTGATCGAGCCGCTCCTGAACCGCAAACCGCGCCAGCTTTCAGGCGGCCAGCGGCAGCGCGTCGCCATCGGCCGCGCCATCGTCCGCCGCCCGGGCATCTTCCTTCTCGACGAGCCCTTGTCCAATCTCGACGCCGAGCTGCGCGTGGTGATGCGGGCAGAGCTCGCCGCCCTGCACAAGCGGCTCAACGCCACGATGATTTACGTCACCCATGACCAGACCGAGGCCATGACCCTCGCCGACCGCATCGTCGTTCTGCGCGACGGACGGATCGAGCAGGTCGGAACGCCGCTCGACCTCTACAACAATCCTGCCAACCGCTTTGTCGCCGGGTTCATCGGCTCTCCGCGCATGAACTTCATCGAGGCCGAGGCTGTTCCGGTTGCTGATGGGATCGGCGTTCAGGTCAATGGAAAGCAGCAGAGATTGCCGCATCGCGGTCTCGCGCCCGGTTCCAAGATCGTCATCGGCGTTCGGCCGCATTCCGCGACAGTGACCAGCCTGGACGACGGGATGATCCCGCTCGAACTGACGCTCGTCGAGCAGCTCGGCGCGGAGACGATCCTGCACGGCAGGACGGATCGCGGTGACATCTTCACGGTCTCTGCGCCCGGCCAGGGGCGGTATGCCATCGGCGAGCGCATCGGCGTCGTCTTGCCCTCCGAGGCGCTTCACGTCTTCGACGCGGAGGGAATGGCTCTGCCGCGGGGTTAGCGCGTTCGATAATGATCCTTGTGTCAGCCTTTGTCAGGAGCTCGGTTGCTTGGCAGGCTTCGATTCATCCTTGCTATCGGAGCCCTGGATATTCCTTGATCTTATGGAAGACATGTGAACGCAGGGTCGGCAGGGCCATAGGATCAATCAGACACCATTCACGGCCGGTATGTTTAGCGCCTGAATCATTCCGCTTTTTGGGGACGTCTCCTCCATATCCGGATCAGCACCTGCCCTATGCTGCCCGTCTCAAGAGTCGGATCAGCGGCCGCTTGGGTCTATCCGTGCCGCATCCAATGTGACCACTTCCTGAAGACCTTCGATATCTGCGTTTTTCCGACAAGCTTTGCGCTCTTCCGATTTCCGCAAAGGAAGATCGGCGCCATGGTCATATGGTCCCTCCGAAAGACTGCCCGCTCTGCCGAGCGGAAACGATCAAGAACAGCATGCAATCCTGGAAAGAAATGATATCCGATGATCAGAACAGCGGCGACCTGTCGACAAGGCCGCTTCCGGGCTTCATTCCCTGCTGGAGCCGTCGGTTTTCCCTGCCGCGGTTTATCACGAAAAGCCGCACCCATTCAGCTCGGTTTCATCTCATCCGCGGCCGCATTCTCCTTGGCCTTGGTCGATACGACCAGGCCGTCGATGATTTCCGTAGCGCCTTGCGACTGGACTGGCGCTACGAGCAGGCGGCCCTCTGGCTTGCGAGGGTGAATGCCCCATGCCGCACCGATCGCTTTCTGCACAAGTGCATGCGGTGCATCCTGAGCGATTTCGCGAATAGGCGCTCGGCAGCGCTACGCACTCAGGAATGCCTGAACCGCAGGGCCGCTTAGGCCGGCTTCCGCCATGATCCGGCGGGCCAGCACCGCCGCGGAGGGCCGCAGGCGGCTTTGCGGCCGGTCGAGCCAATAAGAGACGGGATTGAGGGCGGTTCGTGGATCGACCGCGACGACACGCCCCGTGCGCAGCGCATCGCCCGCCAGCGGCGGGCGGGCCAGCGCGACCCCGAGGCCGTGGGCAGCCGCATCGAGCACGAGGTTGTAGTCTTCGAAGCGACGATCCTGCGGGCGAGGACGGTAGTCCATGCCCTGCGCGGCGAACCAGGCGCGCCATCCCGATGCGTCGGAATCGTGCACGAGCGGATAATCCAGAATCCGCTCGGGGGCACCAGCGCCAAGAGCATCGGCCAGGGCAGGCGCCGCGATCGGGAAGCAATGCTCCTCGAACAAACGAACGGAAACCCGTCCCGGCAGGCTGCCGCGACCGCAGCGGATCGCCAGATCGATTCCCTCCGCGTCGAGGTCGATGTTGCGGTGCTCGACCACGAATTCGATCCGCAGGGAAGGATCGCCCGCTTCGAAGGCTCTCAGGCGCGGCATGAGCCAGAGGCTGCTGACCGACGGGATCGACGTCAGGCGGACGATGGAGGCGCCCTTCCGCTCGATCCAGCGATCGGAGCTGTCTGCGATCAGGGCGAAGGCCTCGCTCGTGCGCTGGTGGAGGCGTTGGCCCTGCGGGGTCAGGGAGACGCCGCGGGCCTGCCGATCGAAGAGCCTTTCTCCGAGCCAGTGCTCGAGCTTGGCGACTTGGCGGCTGATGGCGCCATGGGTGAGGTGAAGGTCGTTCGCAGCCGCCGAGAAGCTGCCGAGGCGCGCTGCCGCCTCGAAGGCGCGCAGGGCATCGAGCGGCGGCAAGGGTGACGAGCTGTGACTCATACTCACAGATGAATGCTGAATTGTTCGATTGTCAATCAGCTCAGACCGCCGAATGGTTGCCCTTGCAAGTTCTGACACGGGTTATTCCTATGAGCATCGGTGCCGCTTGTCCTTCCGAGAGCAGGTCCTTCGACGGCGTAACCACCGCCGCCGTGATCGTCACCATTCTGGCCTGGGCTTCGGCCTTCCCGGCCATTCGGGCTGGTCTGCAGGCTTTCGGTCCGATCGAACTCGGGGCCCTGCGGTTTGCCGTCGCCGCCCTCCCGGCGGCGCTCTTTCTCATCGTCACCCGTCCGGCATGGCCGACCCTGGCTGATTTCCTCCGGTTGGCAGCCGGCGGCATTCTGTTCGTGGCGCTTTATACGGCTCTTCTCAACATGGGCGAGATGACCGTTTCGGCCGGTGCGGCCAGCTTCATCATCAACACGAACCCGATCATGACGGCCGGTCTCGCGATGCTCGTGCTGGGCGAGCGGTTCAGCGCCCGCGCCTGGGCCGGAACGGGCCTGTCGTTCGCAGGCATCGGTCTCATCGCGCTTGGCGAGGGGGATGGGATGCGCCTCGACACCGGGGCCCTGCTCATTCTCGGCGCAGCGCTCTGCACCTCGGTGACCACAATCCTTCAGAAGCCGCTCTTCGCCCGGCACAAGCCGCTGACGGTCTCGGCCTGGAACATGGTGCTCGGCGCGCTGGTTCTGGCTCCATGGCTTCCGAGCGGCGCCGGCCAATTCGCCGTCGCCCCGTCGTCAGGCGTCCAGGCTGTGATCTATCTCGGCCTCGTACCGAGCCTCGTCGCCTACGGCACTTGGGCCATCGCCCTGTCGCGCCTGCCGGCAAGCCGGGCGTCGAACTTCATGTATTGCGTGCCGCCCGTCGCGACCCTCCTCGGTTTTCTCTGGCTCGGAGAAGTGCCGACCATGCTCGGCGCCATCGGCGGTGTGATGGCTCTGGTCGGGGTTGCCGTGGTCAACTGGCGACGCAACGGGAAGCCGCTTCCGTCAGGACGGTGAAACGCAGGCACAAGCATCGTCGCACTCCATGGTGCGACGATGCTCGCTTCGGCTTTAGGCCATTGCCGCGACCCGGCGAGGCCGGATACCAGCCAGGATGATGAGCGCCGTCAGCAGGAGAACGGCGCTGCTGGCGGCAAACACGCCCGTCACCCCGCTCATGTCGAATATCATGCCGCCCATCGCGGCCCCGATCGCGATGGCGAATTGGATGGCCGCAACCAGCAGACCGCCTGCGCTCTCCGCCTGGTCCGGCACCGTGCGCGTGAGCCATGTGGACCACGCCACGGGAACGGCGCCGAAGGCCATCCCCCACAGGGCTATCAGGACGGAAACGGCCGTCAGGGCGTCGCTCAGCACGATCAGCCCCAACCCGAGCACTCCCATCAGCAACGGCATGGTCATCAGGGTGACTCGCAGGCTGCGCTCGATCAGGGGACCTGCCACAAGCGTACCGAGGAAGTTGGCGATCCCGAAGCCAAGGAGAATGGCGGACATCATGTTGATGCCAACGCCGGGAACGGACTCGATGAACGGGCGGACATAGGTGAAGAAGGCGAAGTGGCCGGTGAAGACCAGCATCGCCGCAACCATGCCGAGCCCGACGCCCGGACGCACGAGTACGTCGGCCAGCGTCCGCAGGCGCGTCAGACTGCTCGGAGCCATCCTGGGCAGCGTTGCGAACTGCACGACGAGCGTCACCAATCCCAGCGCCGCAATCAGCAGGAAGACGCTGCGCCAGCCGATGACGGCGCCAAGATAGCTGCCGACGGGGGCCGCCAGGATCGTCGCGGCCGAGACGCCGCTGAAGATCATCGACAGGGCCTTGGGAACAAGTGCCTCCGGCACGAGCCGCATGGTGACGGCGGCGGACATGGTCCAGAACCCGCCGATCGCCATGCCCAGGAGAAAGCGCCCAAGCAGCAGAAACGGCAGATCCGGCGCAAACGCCACCACCAGGTTCGACACGATCAGCAGCACGGAAAAGCTCAGGAGGACGGTTCTGCGATCGAGACGCCTTGTCGCTGCGGAGATCAGGAGACTCGTGATCATCCCGACCACAGCGGTGGCGGTCACGGCTTGTCCTGCCACACCCTCGGTGATGCGCAGATCGGCTGCCATGGGCGTCAGGAGGCTGGCAGGCAGGAACTCGGCCGTCACAAGACCGAATACGCCCAGAGTCATTGAAAAGACGGCGCCCCAGGCGGGAGTGTCCCGCGCCTGCGTTGCCCCATTCCAGTGTAGCGGTTGGCTCATCCTCTCGTCCTTTCACGAAGAGATGTGTTGCACCGCACCAAAATGGGCTGGATTTTTCGGACGTTCCATGCCAAAAATTCCGAAATGCTTGATCGAAAGTCCGAATCCCGATCGTCACAGCAGGGCGGCCGCCTGGCTTCCGATCTCGTGAGCGAATTGCTCATGGGAATGCGGCTGTTCGGGATCGAGTACCGCCGCATTCAGATCACGCCCCCGTTCGGAATCCGCTTCGGCATGATCGAGGGACGGGCGCAGTTCCACTTCGTTGCCCGCGGCCCCGTATTCCTGCGCAGCGCAGCGGGAACGGTTCACCCCATGAATGCGGGTGATGCTGTCCTGCTGCCGCGCGGTGGACCGCATGATCTCGTCTCGCAGCCGGATCTGCCGAGCCGCGATGTCGGTGCATTCGAAACGGCTCATCTTTGTCAGAGCGTCAGTGCGATTCAAGCCTGCAAAGGCGGTGCCTGTGAGACGTCCGATACGATGATCTTCAGCGGGTGCATGGAGTTCGACTTGGGCAGCATGCACCCGCTGGTGGCCTTGATGCCGGAGGTTATGTTCGTCGGAACATTGCTGGAGCGTTATCCCGAGATCCTGCCGATGCTTGAGGCGATGGAACGTGAGGCGCGGGGCGAGCGCGCGGGCTTTGCCGGGATCCTGGCGCGGCTTGCCGATGTCGTTTCCGCCTTCATCGTTCGGGCTTGGGTGGAATGCGGTTGCGGCGATGCCAATGGCTGGGTCGCGGCCTTGCGCGATCCGCGGCTGGGCCGTGTCATCGCCGCGCTCCACCGGGATCCCGGCAGGGACTGGACTTTGGCGGAGCTCGCGGCGCTGATGGGCAGTTCCCGATCCGTATTCGCCGAGCGCTTTCTGGCCGTCACGGGCGTCACGCCGGTGCGTTATCTGACGGAGCTTCGGATGCGGCTTGCGGCCCAATGGATCGGCCGCGACCGCATGCCGATCGAGACCGCGGCTCACCGTCTCGGATACGGGTCGCATGCCGCTTTCAGCCGAGCTTTCAAGCGGGTGATGGGACATCCGCCCGGCGCAGTGCGCGCCGATGTGAATCCTGCACCGAGATGATTGATGTCTGTCGATCCGGCCCTGACAGAATCACTTCACTGAGGCTTTGCCATACCCTGGTGGAGGCCTTGGAATTTTATGCCCCTCCAAAAACGAATCGTAGCATGGTCAGCACGCGATATTGAGCAAAGAGAAAACGTTCTTCTGAATTTCGCCTGCTGCCTCGAAGATGCTGTTCGTCTTATGACGAAACCTGTAAATTCGACAGGAGATGACAGCAGGTTTCGTCAGTCGCATGGCTCGTGAACATTCGCGCTCACCGCGCAAGATGATTCTTGGGATATTTCTTTTCTGGCTCGCCATCGGGGCGGCTGTCGCCGGCAGGATTGCTTATTTCGATCAGATTTCAGCGCCTGCAACGGCGGCGCCGCTGTGAGGGAAGCGACAGTCGTTCTCAATCAGCCAGGAGTGCGGAGGCCGTGCGCTCTCTCGGAGCGTTGACCGTCCCGTTCGGTGGGATTGCAACTGCGCCTGGTGCTCCGACGGATGCACCGATGACGATGATCAATGGTCCGTCCTCAGGCAGAGATGCGCCACGGGCGATATCTCCGGCCGTGGTGCGCACGCTCTTCTGATCCGCTCTCGAAACATTGCTGAGCGCGACGACCGGCGTCTCTGGAGGCAGGCCGCTCTCGATCATCCGCATCGCCAGCTTGGATGCCGTACGCCGTCCCATGTAGACGACGGTCGTTGCATTGGGGTCGGCCAAGGCCGCGCGGTTCAAGCTCTCCGGAAGGTCTCCGTGCCGGTCGTGAGCGGTAATGAACTGAACTCTTTGAGCATGATCGCGATGGGTCAGCGAGGCATTGAGCGAGGCGGCAGCGGCACTGGCGGTCGTGATCCCGGGAACGATGCGGACCGGAACGCCGGCTTCGCGGCAGGCGGCCACCTCCTCGCCCGTGCGGCCGAAAACGGCAGGATCGCCGCCCTTGAGGCGAACGACACGTTCGCCGGAAAGCGCCAGGTCGACGATCAACGCGTTGATGTCTTCCTGGCGGCAGGATGCGCCATGGCCTTCCTTGCCGACATGGACCCGGCGGGCCTCCCGTCGAGCCAGTTCAAGAATGGCAGGCGTGACGAGTCGGTCGTAGACGATCACGTCGGCCGCCTGGAGCTCGCGCATGGCCTTCAGTGTCAGGAGCTCGGGATCGCCCGGACCCGCACCGACAATGACGACCTCTCCGAGCGTGCATCTCCCCGCAGCAGCGTCCCGGGCTTCCCGTGCGAGTTGATCCAGTATGCCGTTCAGATCGCAATCATGAGCCGTGTTCGTGAATGCGGCATCAACAAACCGTTCCCAGAACCGGCGCCGATCAGGTTTCGGCGGCACGATTTCGCGCAGCCGGCCACGGAATCCCTTTGCGGCCTGCGCCCAGACGCCGAGAGAGGAGGGCAGGACCGCCTCGATCCGCCGACGAATGGCCTGGCCCAGGATCGGGGCTGCTCCGTCGCTTGAAATGGACACGACGACCGGAGCCCTGTTGACGATGGTGCCGAACTGAAAGTCGCAGAAGGTGGGCTGGTCGACGATGTTGACGAGGGCCCCGTGCCGGCGCGCCGTGTCGACAAAGTGTTCGGCCCCGTGCCGATCCTCGATGTCCGCGACTGCGACCGAGACCCCAATCAGGTCTGCCTCGCACCAGGGCCGGTCGATCAGGGTGAGCCGCTCCGGATGGCTTCGGACGAGCGCGAGCAATTCGGGAGAGGGATCTTTCGCATGGATTCTGACAGTGCCGCCTGCGGCCGCGAGAAGTTCGGCTTTCCAGGCGATCCCGTCGGATCCGCCCACGACGAGGATCGAGCGGCCTGCAAGGTCAAAGAACACCGGCAGCTTGGGAAGGGCATTGAGGCGCGCCGGGCGCCGGTCCTCCGGGCGAAGGGCCGCGTTCATTCCGCCGCCTCGGCCAGAGGGCCCGTGTTGGCATGAAAATCACGCCCGTTTCTCGTCGCGGCCACAATGCCCGAGCGGATGACGAAGTCTCCGAATCTCTCCGCGGGTTTGCGGCCATGGGCATAAGCTGCGAAGAGCGGATCCAGGGCAGAGACGATCTCGTCGTGCTGCAGGTCGGCGGCGTAGAGCTTGGAGAGACGGGAGCCGTCGAAGGCGCCGCCCAGATAGAGATTGTATCGTCCGGGGCCTTTGCCCACGAGACCGATCTCCGCGATGTAGGGACGGGCGCAGCCATTGGGACAGCCGGTCATGCGGATCGTGATCTCGTCTTCCCCGAGACCGCGGCGATTGAGGCGCTCCTCGAGAGCCGTCACGAGCGACGGCAGATAGCGTTCGCTTTCGGCCAGTGCCAGGCCGCAGGTCGGCAGGGCCACGCATGCCATTGCATTGCGGCGCAGTGCCGTAGCGTGGCTCGTCAGGCCATATTCCTCAACGAGCGCTTCGATTTCCGCACGCTTCTCGGGGGACACATTCGCCACGATCACGTTCTGGTTCGCGGTCACGCGAAATTCGCCGTCATGCACCTCCGCGATGCGGCGGAAACCCGTCATGAGAGAGGGGCCGCCCGGGATATCGCGCAGGCGCCCATTCTCGATGAAGAGCGTCAGGTGCGAGCGGCCGTCCTCGCCCTCGACCCATCCGTATCGATCGCCGTTGTTGTCGAACCGGAAAGGCTGCGGCTTGCCAAGGGTTTTGCCGATGCGCCGCTCGACTTCGGCGCGGAACGCCTCGAGGCCGCGATCCTCGATGGTGTATTTGAGCCGCGCGTGCTTGCGGAGCGTGCGGTCACCCCAATCGCGCTGCACCGTCACCACCGCCTCGGCCACGGCGAGCGCATCCTCCGGCCGGCAGAAGCCCATCACGTCGGCAGTGCGCGGATAGGTATCCTCCTCGCCATGGGTCATGCCCATGCCGCCGCCGACCGTCACGTTCCAGCCTTGGACCTCTCCTGCTTCGTCGAGAATCGCGATGAATCCGAGATCCTGTGCGAAGATGTCGACCTCGTTCGATGGAGGGACGGCCACCACCGTCTTGAATTTCCGCGGCAGATAGGTCCGGCCGTATACGGGTTCGACCACGTCCTCTCCGCCGACGACCTTCTCCCCGTCGAGCCAGATCTCCCGATAGGCCGCCGTCTGCGGCAGGAGATGCTCGGAAATCGACCGGGCGAGATCGAGGGCTGCCTTGTGGGCGCGGGATTGATGCGGGTTGGTCGAGGCCAGCACATTGCGGTTGACGTCGCCGCAGGCAGCGAGCGTATCGAGAAGCGCCGTGTCGATCGCCTTCATCGTCGCCTTGAGGTTCGACTTGATCACTCCATGGAACTGGAAGGTTTGCCGGGTCGTCAGGCGCAGCGTTCCATTGGCGTAGTCCTGGGCGATCCGGTCGAGCTGGAGCCATTGAGATGGCGTGCAGACGCCGCCGGGTATGCGCAGGCGGATCATGAACGAATAGGCCTTCTCGAGCTTCTTCTTCGTGCGCTCTGCCCGCAGATCCCGGTCATCCTGCAGATACATGCCGTGGAACTTGACCAGCTGCTGGTCGTCCTCGGTGATGGCACCGGTCACGATGTCGGTGAGGCCTTCTGCGAGCGTGCCGCGCAGATATCCGCTCGCTTCTTTGATGCGCTCGTTGCGCGAGAGTTCCTTGGACATCGTTTGTGCTTCTCAATAAACGTCTTGGTGATAGCGGCGGCCGCGCTCAAGTTCGGCAATGGCGAGTTCGGCCGCCTCGGCAGAAAGGGATTTGACGTCCGCATAGGCGGCGACGAGCGCTGCGCGGACATCCTTTGCCATCGCCTTGGCATCGCCGCAGATGTAGATCTGCGCTCCGTTGTCCAGCCAATCGACGAGATCGCGGCGCTGCTCCCAGACACGATGCTGCACGTAGGTCTTTTGCGGCGTGTCGCGCGAGAAGGCGAGATCGAGCCGGGTCAGCGATCCGTCCTTCAGGGCATCCTGCCATTCCAGCTGATAGAGAAAGTCGTGCGTGTAGCGCCTGTCGCCGAAGAACAGCCAGGATCGGCCGCCGGCCCCGATGGCGCGCCGTTCCTGCACGAAGGCGCGGAACGGCGCAATGCCGGTTCCCGGGCCGATCATGATGATGTCGGTCGAAGGATCGGGCAGTCGGAAGTGTTTGTTCGGCTTCAGGCGAACACGCGTCGCCGCGCCCGCCTTGAGCCGGCCGGCTACAAACGTCGAGGCGACGCCGCCGCGCGTGCGGCCGTGCGTTTCGTAGCGGACCGTTGCGATCAGAAGATGCGCCTCGTCGCCGACTTCCTTGCGCGACGAGGCGATGGAATAGGCGCGCGGCGGGAGGGGGCGTGTGAGAGCCGTGAGCTGCTGACCGGTCAGCGCTGCGGGGAACGCTTCGACGAGGTCGATCAGCTGGCGTCCTTCGGTCCAGGAACGGGCCTGTCCCTCGTCCAGAAGCCTGCGCACCTCCGCATGTCCTGTCTCGGCGGCAAAGGTTTCGAGTGTCTTGACGGAAAGGGTCGTGATATCCCGCTCACGAGTCAGCACAGCACGCAGGGCATCGTCGGTGTGAAGTCCTGTTGCGGCAAGAACGGCATCCACGAGAACGGGGTCGTTTTCAGGAAAAAGTTCGAGCGAGTCGCCTGGTTCGTAGGAAGGGGCGGCGCCATCGAAGCCGAGCGCCAGATGGATTGTCTCCTTGTCAGAACGCGAGGAGTTCAGGTTGACGTGCTCAATGATTTCGGCGGCCACTGGATCGCGGCTGATCTCGGTATTGGCGTGGGAGCTGAAATCGATCGATACCACATTGTCCGAACTCTCCTGAACCGGAGCGAAGGCATCGAGCGTGCTCTTGATCCACGCCGCTGCGGGGGCTTCGAAATCGAGGTCGCAATCGATCCTGTCGACCGTGCGGATCGCCCCGAGCTCTGCGAGCCGTGCATCGATGGCTTTGCCGACCCCGCAGAATTCCGCGTAGGCGGTGTCTCCCAGGGCAAGCACGGCGAAGGTCGTGCCTTCGAGGCGGGGCGCCGATTCTGCCATGAGGGCCGCATAGGCCCGGGCGGCCCGCGCCGGCGGCTCGCCTTCGCCCCAGGTGGCGGCGATCACCACCAGCCGTTCATGCTTCGGCAGGTCGGCTATATCGAGATCCGCAAAGTCGACGACCTTCGGCTTGAAGCCGGCCTTCCGGGCGAGCTTCGCCACGTCCTGGGCCAGCCGCTCCGCATTGCCCGATTCGCTGGCGAAAAGGATCGTGAGCGGCGCGGCTGCGCGGGCCGGGGCATCCACCCGGGGAACGGGCGCCTGACCGGCATCGATCCCGGCAAGGAAGCCGGCGAGCCACGCGCGCTGGATGGGGGAGGCCGCACTCAGGACGCGATCGAGGCTGAGCCTGGCGTCGTCTCCGAAGGGCGCTGTTTGAGGCAGGAGGGCAAATGCTGACATGGCTTGAGTTTCGCGCGGGATCTTGGAGCAAGTCAATGAAACGTTCTTTTTAAAGAACTACAGCCGGTAGAAAAATCTTTCTCCGGTCATCGCTGACAGAGAAAAGGATTTCTTACGGGACCTGAGTGCTGGGATGGGCCGTATGGCTCGCATGAATTTGGCTGCGTTCCGGTCCTAGACCGCGATCTCGATCGGCAGGGCCGTGGTGGACTTGACCCGTTCGACACTGAAGCGCGAGCTGACGTTCTTCAAAGGGACAATGCCAATCAAACGCTTGTAGAACAGGTCATAAGCCTTGACGTCCGAGACGACGACCCGGAGCAGGTAGTCCACGTCTCCTGCCATGCGATGGAACTCGACCACTTCGCTCATGGTCGAGATGACGGCTGCGAAGCGCTCGAGTGATTCCTGCGTATGATCGCCGGCTTCGATGCAGACGAAGACCGTCAGGCCAAGCCCGAGCTTTTCGGGATCCAGCAAGGCAACCCGCCGCTGGATCACTCCCTGTGCTTCAAGGCGCTGAATGCGTTTCCAGCATGGGGTTTGGGACAAGCCGACCCTCTGACCGATGTCTGCGACAGAAAGCGTGCCATCCTGCTGAAGAAGATCTAAAATTTTTCGGTCGATGCGGTCCATCTCTGCATCCCGTCCTCTGGCGAATATTGATCCCGTGGCTCTGGCCCTTCAGGGAAAAATATTCTCTTCTTGCGACGTCTTAACCACCCAGCCGATCGGCCGTCGGTTCGGCTCAGAACAACCTGACCTTGACATCGTTCTTTATTAAGAACAAGTTCGATTTTGCGTTTTGGAGGTCTTCACGATGGATTTGGGTTCAGGAGGCTTAGGGGCCGACGCTTTGGCCCACGCCATGACGGACGCGAGCCTCGCGGACAGGCTTGCTCTCGCCGTGCGCTCGGTCGGTGGTCGCCTCGTCTTCACGACGAGCTTCGGTCTCGAAGATCAGGCGATCACCCATGCGATCTTCCGGACGGGCCTCGACCTTCACATTGAACTCGTGACCCTGGATACCGGCCGGCTGTTTCCCGAGACCTACGATCTTTGGGCACAGACGGAGGAACGTTACGGACGTCGGATCGCCGCAGTCAGTCCCGATCGGTCCGATCTGGAAGCTTTGGTGGCTCGCCAGGGCATCAACGGTTTCCGTCAGTCCGTCCAAGCGCGCAAGGCCTGCTGCGATGTTCGCAAGGTGGAGCCCCTGGGGCGTGCCCTTGCCGGGGCCGCAGGATGGGTCACGGGCCTTCGCGCCGAACAATCGGCTTTCCGCGCCGCCGTGCCGCTGGCATCTCGGGACGAGGCTTATGGCCTGATCAAGATCAATCCTCTTGCCGACTGGAGCCGTCTGGACCTCGTTCGCTACGTCACCGACAACGCGGTTCCGTACAGCCCCCTGCACGACCAGGGATACCCCTCCATCGGCTGCGCACCCTGCACCAGAGCGGTCCGGCTGGGCGAGCCCGAGCGTGCGGGACGCTGGTGGTGGGAGCAGGAGGCCAAGAAAGAGTGCGGCCTGCATCTCGTGCCCACCCATAGAATTCAGGAGCACTCCCATGATCAGCGGGCGTGAAGCAGAAAGCGTGCGCCACGCAATGCGGCCCGACCCTCACAATATCCTGTCCGCAGACAAGGGGCTCCGGTCCGGCCTGACCCATCTCGACCGCCTGGAGGCGGAGAGCATCTACATCATGCGCGAGGCAGTCGCCGAAAGCGACAACCCGGTCATGCTGTATTCCATTGGCAAGGATTCCTCGGTCCTGCTGCACCTAGCCCTCAAGGCGTTCTATCCGGCAAAGCCGCCATTTCCTCTTCTTCATGTGGACACCACATGGAAGTTTCGCGAGATGATCGCCTTCCGCGATCGCCGGGCGCGCGAACTCGGGCTCGATCTCTTGGTGCACACCAACCCGGACGGGCTCGCCCGCAATATCGGTCCGATCAGCCACGGATCGGAGGTGCATACCGACGTCATGAAGACCCAGGCGCTCAAGCAGGCTCTGGAGCGCTATGGCTTCGACGCCGCCTTTGGTGGCGCCCGCCGCGACGAGGAAAAATCGCGGGCGAAGGAACGGGTGTTCTCGCTGCGCAACGCTCATCATCGTTGGGATCCCAAACGCCAGCGTCCCGAGCCGTGGCAGCTTTACAACGGGCGCAAGCGCCGCGGCGAGAGCCTGCGCGTCTTCCCGCTTTCCAACTGGACCGAGCTCGACATCTGGCTCTACATCCACCGGGAGAACATCCCCATCGTCCCGCTCTATTTCGCCGCCGAACGCCCGGTGGTGGAGCGGGACAGCATGCTCATCCTCGTCGACGACGAGAGATTGCCGCTCCATCCCGGCGAGCAGCCGCAGATGCGGTCAGTCCGGTTCCGAACGCTCGGCTGCTATCCCCTGACCGGCGCGGTGGAAAGCACCGCGGCCACTCTCCCTGACATCATCCGCGAAACGCTGGAAGCACGGACGTCTGAACGCCATGGACGCGCCATCGACAAGGACACGGCAGCGTCCATGGAACGCAAGAAGCAAGAGGGCTATTTCTGATGTTGGTTCATTCCGAACCTGAGAGTTTCGATCTGGAGGATTATCTTGCAGCCCATGAGCGCAAGAGCCTGCTGCGGTTCATCACCTGTGGCTCCGTCGACGACGGAAAGTCCACGCTGATAGGCCGCTTGCTGTACGAGTCCAAGCGCCTGTTCGACGATCAGCTCGCAGCACTCGAACGCGACTCGCGAAAGCATGGGACGCAGGGCGGGAGCATCGATTTCGCCCTTCTGGTGGATGGCCTTGCCAGCGAGCGCGAGCAGGGAATCACCATCGACGTCGCCTATCGCTTCTTCTCGACCGACCGACGGACCTTCATCGTCGCCGACACTCCGGGACACGAGCAGTACACCCGCAACATGGCAACGGGTGCATCGACAGCCGATGTCGCCATCCTCCTCATCGATGCGCGCAAGGGCCTCACGCGTCAGACCCGCCGCCACGCGCTTCTCGTGTCGATGCTCGGGATTCGCCACGTGGCCCTGGCGATCAACAAGATGGACCTCGTGGAATGGTCCGAGGAGCAGTTCGACCGGATTGCAGCGGATTTCAGGGCCTTTGCGGCCAATCTGGGCTTTGATCAAGTCACCGCTATTCCCTTGGCGGCTCTGCACGGCGACAACGTCGTCGAGCCGTCGGCGCATGCGGTTTGGTATGACGGGCCGACGCTGCTCTCGTATCTCGAGACCGTCGAGGTTGAGCAGAAGGCTGATGCCGAGCCGTTCCGCATGCCGGTCCAGTGGGTCAACCGCCCCAACCCGGATTTTCGTGGCTTCGCCGGCTTCGTCACCAGCGGCCGCGTCAGGTCCGGAGAAAGGGTGCGAATCCTGCCCTCGGGACTGGAGACGTCCGTTGCGCAGATCGTGACAATGGACGGAGAACTGAATGAGGCCGTTGCCGGGCAATCCGTCACGCTCACCCTGTCCGACGAAGTCGACATCTCCCGGGGAGACGTCATCGCATCGGTGGAGAGACAGGTTCAAGTCTCCGACAGGATCGAAGCCCGCCTGTTCTGGATGGCGACGGAGCATCTGAAGGAAGGGGACCAGTTTCTCCTGAAGCTCGGCGCTGCAGCTGTGCCGGCCAGGGTCGTGCGCGTGCATCATAGGATCGACCTCGGGTTGCTGGAGTCTGTCCCCGTGTCTTCACTCGGGGCCAATGACGTCGGCCATGTGGTTCTTGCCCTGGACCAGCCCGTCGCCTTCGACCGCTATGCGGAGAGCCGCCGCACGGGCGGCTTCATCCTCATCGACCGGGAGAGTTTCGACACTGTTGCGATCGGGCTCGTGGACGGCGCTGTGGTCGAGCAACCTGTCGGCCCCCAGGTTCTTCGGAACAATGCTCCATTGGCCTGGATCAAGTGGACCGGCGAGCAGAAGCGGCGGAGCGCCGTCAAGGCGATGTCGTGGCGGGTCATCGGATCTGTCGCGACCATCGGTGCCGCGGTCGTCCTGACCCAGGATATTCGCTTGGCCGCAGCGATCGGCGCGACCGAGGTGGTGACCAAGCTCGTGCTCTATTACGGCCACGAGCGTTTGTGGGCGCGCATCCGTTACGGTCTGTCCGTTGCAACCGGGCAGCATGGCGGCGGGCCCCAGAGTTCGAGCGCCAACTAGGTGCCCAGCCTGCGTCCGCAACACCAATCATCAGAACAGATGTCCGGCGATCCCCAGTTACGGCAGCCCGGCCAGGTTGAAGGAAGACCCATGAGCGCGCGTTCCCGTCGAGACAGGCCCCTGCATGCGGATACCCGGCTTGTCCATGAAGGCACGCTGCGATCCGATTTCGGCGAAACCTCCGAGGCGCTCTTCCTCACCCAGGGCCACGTCTATGCCAGCGCCGAGGAATGCGAGGCCCGCTTCACCGGGGAGAGCCCGGGCTTTCTCTACGCTCGGTTCTCGAACCCGACCGTCACGATGTTCGAACAGCGCATGGCGTCCTTCGAAGGAGCCGAATCCGCCCGCGCGACGGCAACCGGCATGGCTGCCGTGACGGCGGCCCTCATGGGGTTGCTGCAGGCGGGCGATCACATCGTTGCCGCCCGTGCCCTCTTCGGATCCTGCCGTTATGTCGTCGCCGAGCTCCTGCCGCGGTTCGGCGTGGCATCCACTCTGGTGGACGGAACGGATCTCGACGCGTGGCGCAACGCCGTGCGACCGGAGACGAAGGTCTTCTTCCTTGAAAGCCCGGCCAATCCTACGCTTGAGGTGATCGACATCGAGGCCGTTGCGGGAATCGCCCGTCAGGCGGGGGCCAAGCTCGTGGTCGACAACGTGTTCTCGACGCCGGTGTTTCAGAAGCCGCTGCAGCTCGGAGCCGATTGCGTCGTGTATTCGGCTACCAAGCATATCGACGGGCAGGGACGCTGCCTTGGTGGGGTCATCCTCGCATCCGAGGAGTTCATTCAGGCTCACATCCATACACTGCTGCGGCAGACAGGTCCTTCCATGTCTCCGTTCAACGCCTGGGTGCTTCTGAAGAGCTTGGAGACGCTTCCTCTGCGCGTCGAGCGCCAGACTCGGACGGCGGCCCTCGTCGCCGACGCTTTGGCAGGCCATTCCAAGATCCGCCGTCTGATCTATCCGGGCCGCCCTGATCATCCGCAGGCCGACATCATCGCCCGGCAGATGTCGGGAGGCTCGACTTTGATCGCGCTTGAGATCGATGGCGGCAAAGCAGGTGCCTATCGTTTCCTCAATGCCCTCGAACTGATCCGGATCTCCAACAATCTCGGCGACGCCAAAAGCCTGATTACTCATCCGGCAACCACGACGCATCAGCGCTTCACGCCGGAAGAGAGGAGGGAGATGGGAGTCTCGGACGGATTGGTCAGGCTCTCGATCGGCCTCGAGCACACGGACGACTTGGTCGCGGATTTGCTGCAGGCTCTCGAACGGGTCTGAACGCTCAGTTGCCGCTTTCCAAGTTCGCAACGACGGGCCTGCCGGGGTCCTGCGTCCATTCCGACATCGAGCCGTCGTACAGAGTGACGCCGGGACGTCGCAGCAGTTCCGAAAGAACGAACCAATTCGAGGAGGCGAGGTGGCCTGTGTTGCAGTAGCTGATCACCGGCCCAGGCGGAACCTGCTCGAAGAGCTGCTCCAATTCAGAGGACGGACGCAGACGTCCTGTTCCCGGTTGAAAGGCCTTGCCGTGATCCAGGCGGATGGCACTCGGCAGATGTCCGGCGCGAGCGACCTGCGGGCTCTTCTCACGTCCGTCGAACTGCGCCTGCGAGCGTCCGTCGAGCAGCGTTGCGTCGGTTCGCGCAATAGCGGTCTCGACAGCAGCGGCCTTGGCTCTCAGGCCGTCGATTAACCGGACAGGGTAGGGCTCGCCTGCTCTTGGCAAATGCGGTCCCGTCTCTTCCGGTTTGCGGCTTTCACGCCAGGTCTTGTAGCCGCCGTCGAGGATCGAGACCCGCTCATGGCCCGCCACTTTCAAGGTCCAGTAAACCCTGGCGGCGGCGCTGAAATCGGACGGAGCATCTCCGGCCGACACAATAATGGCATGGTGTTGCGGCGTGAGTCCGATGCGGCTCAGGAGAGCGGACAGCCGTGCCGCATCCGGCAGAAGGCCGCCCGCTCCTCGCTCGGCGATCCGCCATCCGTCGGCTGCATAGTCGCTATGGACGGCATGCGGGATGTGCCCGACCTCGAACGATGTCCGGCCACCGCTCTCCGCAGAGCGGATGTCCACGATCAGGATCAACGCCTCGCCGAGATGGTCGGCCAGCCAATCGACGGAGACGAGCGGTGGAACGGTCATGATCGGCAGCGGATCAGTTCGCCCTCGGCTGGGGCACGATGCGCAGGTAGGGCTTCGGCGCCTTCCAGCCGCCCGGATAGAGATTCTTGGCCTCTTCGTCCGAAACCGAGCCTGCGATGATGACGTCCTCGCCCTGCTTCCAGTTCGCCGGCGTCGCGACCCGGTGCTGCGCCGTGAGCTGGAGGGAATCGATCACGCGCAGCACCTCGTCGAAGTTGCGGCCGGTGGTCATGGGATAGACCAGGACGAGCTTGATCTTCTTGTCCGGACCGATGATGAAGACGTTGCGAACCGTCTGATTGTCGGCGGCCGTGCGGCCTTCCGACGTCTCTCCCGCATGGGCCGGGAGCATGCCATAAAGCTTTGAGATCGTCAGATCGGGATCGCCGATGATGGGATAATTCACGGCGGCCCCTTGCGTCTCTTCGATGTCGCGTGCCCACGCTTCATGCTTTTCGACGGGATCGACGGAAAAGCCGATCACCTTCACGCCTCGGCGATCGAATTCGGGCTTGAGCCGCGCCACCTCGCCGAGTTCCGTTGTGCAGACGGGGGTGAAGTTCTTCGGATGCGAGAACAGCACCGCCCACGAATCGCCGATCCATTCATGGAAGCGAATGGGACCCTCGGTCGTTGCCGTTTCGAAATCTGGGGCGGTCTGGCCGATTTGAAGTGTCATGGCGGGGGTCCTTTCTGTGAGGGGCGTCCGTTGGTTGATCTCTCGATCGACGAAACTGGGTGCAGTGTCGGTCGTCCGTCCTGCCAAGTCGCTCGCATTCATAAGAAGCATCTTACAAACCTTCATGCGGCTCGGCATGAGAATCGAAGCGACCCCAGCTCCGGACAGGACATCGCGGATCGCCCGGAGTGGGAGTCCGAGTAGCGTCATGAGTTTCGAGCGGCAGAGGGGCAGAGTCAACAAAAATGTTCTTTTTAAAGAACGTGCACTCAGGATAAGTTTCATCTCCTTAATGCTCTCTCCATAGCAGAACATTCTCGGAGCGCGCATCGAGAGCTCCATGGGGGGCACAAATCAGCCGTCTTCAATGTTGCGGAAGCAAATAAGAATGAAATTCTGCTCAAAGGTATCAAAGCAGAACGGACATTTCTCTGCAGAAACGACCCGATGAAATACACTTCTACTAAGTGATTGGACTGGAGTGAGATGTCGGCAGAAAGCGCTTATACGAAGCAGATCCGATGCCGGTGCGGATTTGACAATCGTTCTTTTTAACGGATAGTTCTTTGCTCCGTTCCAGCGGGTTGCGCGCTCGATGCTTCACGGTTCGCGCCCGCTGAGGTCAGACCCAGGAGGCTTAGGTGCAAGGCAGATCCCTGAATGTCGCCGACGACTACATCCATTCCTCATTCCGGTCAGTCCTGTCAGCCATCGGCCTAATCGCGCTGAGCGTTGCAAGCCTGTGGATCCTGTCCGGAGCTGCAGCGGCGCAGACGCAGTTGCTGAACGTGTCCTACGATCCGACGCGCGAACTCTATCGCGAGATCAATCAGGCCTTCGCCGACGAGTGGAAGGCCCAGACCGGCGAGACCGTCAATGTTCGCGCCTCTCATGGCGGATCGGGGGCTCAGGCCCGAACCGTGATCGACGGGATCGACGCCGATGTCGTGACGCTTGGCATTCCGTCCGACATCGATGCGATTGCAAAAGCCACCAAGAAGATCCCGGCGGATTGGCGCAGCAAGCTGCCCAACAATTCGCTGCCCTACACGTCGACTGTGGTCTTCCTGGTCCGCAAGGGCAATCCGAAGGGCATCAAGGATTGGGACGATCTCGTGAAGCCGGGGATTCAGGTCATCACCCCGAACCCGAAGACCTCTGCGGGCGGGCGGTGGAATTTCCTGGCTGCCTGGGGCTATTCCCACTCGAAGGACGGCAGTGCCGACAAGGCCAAGGACTTCGTGAGCGCGCTCTACAAGAACGTCCCCGTGCTCGACACGGGTGCGCGCGGATCGACCGTCACCTTCGCCCAGCGCGGCCTGGGGGATGTGCTGCCGGCCTGGGAGAACGAAGCCTTCCTCGTGCTCGATGAATTCGGCCGCGACAAGTTCGAGATCGTGGTGCCGACCCTTTCGATTCTGGCGGAGCCTCCGGTCGCGCTCGTCGACGGGAACGTGGATGCCAAGGGCACGCGCAAGGTTGCCGAAGCTTATCTCAAGTTCCTCTATTCCGATAGGGCGCAGGCGATCTTCGCCAAGCACCATTACCGGCCGAGCAAGGCCGAGGCGGCCAAGCCGGCGGATCTCGCAGCACTGCCGAACCTGAAGCTGTTCACGATCGAATCCCTGCAGGGCAGCTGGGACGACATCCAGAAGAACAACTTCGACTCGGGCGGGCTCTTCGATCAGATCAGCAAGCGTTGATCCATGCGCTCTGCTTCCCTTCTGCCACTGAAACAGGCGAGCGCGCTGCCGGGGTTCGGCGTCACGCTCGGCTACACTCTGCTCTATCTCGGGCTTCTGGTGCTGCTGCCGCTCGGGGCGCTCGTGGCCAAGGCTTCGGGCATAGGCTTCGCCGGTATCGTTGCGGTCGCCCTTGAGCCGCGCGTCGCGGCCGCGCTCTGGACGAGCTTCAGCATCTCGCTCGCCGCGGCAGGCGTCGCATCCCTGTTCGGGCTCTTGGTCGCCTGGGTCCTCACCCGTTACGACTTTCCCGGCCGCAGGATCGTCGATGCCATCGTCGATCTGCCGTTCGCCCTTCCGACGGCGGTCGCGGGAATTGCGCTGGCCGCGCTTTATGCGCCCAATGGGTGGGTGGGCGCCTTCCTCGATCCTCTCGGCCTCAAGGTGGCGTATACCCCGGCCGGCATTTTCATCGCCCTGGTCTTCATCGGGCTGCCCTTCGCCGTCCGCACAGTCCAGCCGCTGATCGTCGAGATCGAGCGCGAGCTGGAGGAAGCATCGGCTACTCTCGGGGCCTCCCGATGGCGAACCGTGTGGAGCGTTCTTCTCCCGCCGCTTCTCCCAGGCGTGCTGACGGGCTTCGCCTTAGCCTTCGCCCGCGCTGTCGGGGAGTACGGCTCCGTGATCTTCATCGCCGGAAACCTGCCTTATGTCTCGGAAATCGCTCCGCTGCTGATCGTGATCAAGCTCTCCGAATACGACTATACCGGTGCGACGGTGATCGCGACGATCATGCTGGCGATCTCCTTTTCGGCCCTTCTCACGATCAACCTGATTCAAGCCTGGAGTCGGAGGAGGTTCGGCCATGTCTGACGTGAGTGCCGCTCTCCTTGCACCGTTTGCATCTTCGATGCCGGTCGCGACCGAGCGAAATTGGGTTCGACGGCTGACCATTGCCGTCGCGCTCGTCTTCCTGGTCTTGTTCCTGATCCTGCCGCTCGCCGTGGTGTTCGTGGAGGCGTTCCGTCGCGGATGGGAAGGCTACATTGCCGCTCTTCAGGAGGCGGATGCACAGGCGGCGATCAGGCTGACGCTGACCGTGGCGGCCATCTCCGTTCCGTTGAATGTCGTCTTCGGCCTTGCGGCCTCATGGGCCATCGCCAAGTTCGAGTTCAAGGGCAAGAGCCTTTTGATTACGCTGATCGATCTGCCGTTCTCCGTCTCGCCGGTCGTGTCGGGTCTCATCTACCTGCTCCTCTTCGGCGCCCAGGGATGGTGGGGATCCTGGCTCATGGCGCATGGCATCAAGGTCGCCTTCACGCTGCCGGGCATCGTGCTTGCCACCGTCTTCGTGACGTTTCCGTTCGTGGCGCGGCAGCTCATCCCTCTCATGCAGGAGCAGGGCACCGTGGAGGAAGAGGCCGCGCTGACGCTGGGCGCGAGCGGCTGGCGCACCTTTGCCACCGTGACCCTGCCCAACATCAAATGGGGGCTGCTTTACGGCGTTCTGCTTTGCAATGCCCGCGCCATGGGCGAGTTCGGCGCGGTCTCCGTCGTCTCGGGGCACATCCGCGGCCTGACCAACACCATCCCGCTACATGTGGAGATTCTCTACAATGAGTACAACTTCGTTGCGGCCTTTGCCGTCGCCTCGCTCCTCGCCTGTCTCGCCCTCCTCACATTGGCGCTCAAGTCCTTCCTCGAATGGCGTCACGGAGCCGATCTCGCCGGTGGCGCGCATCGCTGAGCAGAGTCAGGCTGTCGACATCCGCATCGCCGGCGTGACGAAGGCGTTCGCAGGCGCGGCCGCGCTCCATGATGTCGATCTGAATGTGCGAGCCGGAGAGCTCTTGGCATTGCTCGGCCCGTCCGGGTCCGGGAAGACGACGCTCCTGCGCACCATTGCCGGACTGGTGGAAGCCGACCGCGGGCAGGTGTTCTTCGGCGGCCTGGATGCCACCACTCTGCCCGTGCAGAGGCGTCAGGTCGGATTCGTCTTCCAGCATTACGCCCTGTTCAAGCACATGAGCGTCGCGGACAACATCGCCTATGGGCTGCAGGTCCGCGAGCGGGCGAGCCGCCCGTCCAGGGCCGAGATCCGGCGCCGTACGTCGGAACTGCTCGATCTCGTCCAGCTCTCCGGCTACGAGAGCCGTTTCCCGGCGCAGCTCTCCGGAGGTCAGCGTCAGCGAGTCGCTCTGGCGCGGGCCCTGGCCGTCGAGCCCCGCGTCCTGCTGCTCGACGAGCCCTTCGGTGCTCTCGACGCCAAGGTGCGCAAGGATCTGCGCGCCTGGTTGCGCGACATCCACGAACGCACCGGGAAGACGACGGTCTTCGTCACGCATGACCAGGACGAAGCGCTGGAACTGGCGGACCGGGTGGCGGTCCTCAATCAGGGACGCTTGGACCAGGTCGGGACGCCCGATGAGGTGCAGGATCGGCCTGCGACGCCTTTCGTCATGACCTTTCTCGGTCAGGCGGCTCGCTTTCCCGCGGACATCCGCGACGGTCGAGTGCTGGTTTACGGGAGACCTGTGCCTGTGGCCGCGCCGAGAGCCACCATCGGGCAGGCCAGTCTCTATTGCCGCCCCTGGCACCTGAAGCCGGTGGCTCTCGGCCAAGGGCACGTCACAGGCGCCATCAGCGGAATCAGGCGTCTCGGATCCATGCGCCGGATCGAGGTCTCGCATATCGATGGATCGAAGCTGGAGGTCGAGATTCCGCTTCTGACGAGCTTGCGCCCAGGCGAGGAGATCAGCCTGGAGATCCTGGACGGCGTGCTTTTCCCAGGCCCGTGAAGCTCCGATCATGGGGCACCTCAAACAATCCATCCCAAGGATGGATCGGGTGTCAGGCTGATGTGCGGGACCCAGGCGGCTTGCGGTGCGCTGTTGCGCGAGTTGCGCGCTGAAAATCTCTCATAGGCCGGCATCGTGGATGTCACGCCTCTGCGTCTTCTGTGAAGGTCAGGAAAGGCCACGAGGCAGATCCTATCCGGATTTCCGCTTCTGCGGCATCGACGCGAGCCATCGTGGCACGGTGCACTCTCAGCCTGCGTCGAGGCGGCCGCAGATAGACATCCCCGATCTGCTCGACCGCCTTCCAGCGCAGCCTGGCAATCCGCGGCGCTCTGCCACTTTGTATCTGCGCCTCTGGCTGCCCACATCGTCACGATGCAAACGCTCCCGGTCGGACTTCTGTCCAAAGGCTCAGCCAACAAAGAGGCTAAGCCGACGATCGACTTGCCTCGACCGAAGCTCTGGCGGCCCAAGCGCGTCCTCGTCACACCTGCCGCTCTCGAGTGGGAGCATGGCCACGCCATGCTCGCCCGTGCCGAAGCCCTCGGTTGCGAGATCGTACGTCTGAAGGCCAATCGTCTCGTGGGGCTCGCCGGTGAGGATCCGCGGCGCACCTATGTGGATGCCAAGAACACCCTCGCGATCGTCATCGCTCCGCCTGCCAAGCTGCGCTTGCAGCCCATTCCGCCGAGCGCGGATTGGCGCCTTGATCTGGCGGAGGGCTGCCCGGCTCATTGCCAATACTGCTACCTGGCCGGCAGCCTCACTGGTCCACCGGTCACGCGTGCCTATGCCAATCTGCCGGAGATCCTGAGTGCTGCGGAGCGTCATCTGGATCGTGGGGCGATCACATCCCGCTCTGCCAAGCGCCGGCACGAGGGCACCACGTTTGAAGCATCCTGTTACACCGACCCGCTCGGTATCGAGCACCTGACCGGCTCCCTCGCAGAGACCATCCGCTACTTCGCGCAGCTCGATGCCGCCGTTCAACTGCGCTTCACCACCAAGTTCGATGCCGTGGAGCCGCTTCTCAATCTCGAGCACAACAGGGGCACGCGTATGCGTGTGTCAGTGAACGCCCCGTCGCTTGTGCGCTTTGAAGGCGGGACAGCAGGCCTCCTGGCCCGTTTGCGGGCGGCGCGTCGGATGGCGGAGGCGGGCTACCGCATTGGACTCACGATCGCGCCCATCATGCCGGTAGAGGGTTGGCGGGAGGAATATCGGGCGCTGCTCGACCTTGCAGCTGCGACCCTCGGCGAGAGGTCCGGGGCAGACCTCACCGTCGAGTTGATCACGCACCGCTTCACGGCCGGATCGAAAGAGGTCCTGACGGGCTGGTATCCGGGTTCGAGCTTCGACATGGACGAGGCCGCACGGGCGCAGAAGCGCACGAAGTACGGCTCTCTCAAGTATGTCTATGAACCAGAGGTGATGGGACAGATGCGCGACTTCTTCATGGCCGAGCTTCCCATCCGGCTCCCCGAGGCGCGGGTGCTGTACTGGACGTAGGATCCTGGAACGGCGAAAATTGCCAATCGGAACGGCAGCTCTTGGCGCTGAGCTGAATAAAGCAAATGCCCCGTTTACGCAGTGAGCACAGCTCCGTCAGGCCACGCATAAAAGCCGTGTTTGAGCCCAAACGGACATCTCTGTGAAGCGTGTTCGTAGGTTCGGCAGTCGGACCGTCGCTTGCAGTATGTCGGTTCCGTTGCGCTTTGCCGACGCTCTCAATGAGCGCAGCAACCCACCGGTACGGAGGCGGTCGACGTCTCTCAGGCTCGACCTTTTGGTTCCTCCTTCCCTCCTTGGGCCTTTGCTGCCGACAGCGCCATGGGACCGGTTGGGCTGCACCGATATGGCACCTGCCTGTCCGGTTCCGGACGTCATTGGCTCACCCGAACCAAGCCTAGTAATCAGCTCCATCCTCCTTCGCCCGGGCGATGAACCTCCCGGCAACCGCCTTCCCGAGCTGAACGCCGGCCTCATTGTCCATCTCGTAATGAAGTCCAGCCCAGACGCGTGAGTCGCCGGCTTCCTTGCCGAGCATGCGAATGAAGTCCGCGCGTGTGGGGAACAGATAGGCCAGGATCTCGCTGCGCGCCGTCGAGAGCACCGAGTGGTTCGACGGGTAGCTCGGGAAGTTCGGCACTGCAAACAGCAGCGGTATGTCCGGGTCGAGCTGATGCGGCCGCAGGTACCAGTAGGCGTACTTCCCATCGTTGCTCGCGAGAAATGCGTCGTAATACACGGTCGCAAGCAACGCATAGGCGCGAGCCGCACGGGGCGGATTTTGATCGGTCTTGTCCTCGAACAGCCACTTGCTGGCATAATCGTACCAGCCAGTCATCAGGCCGGCGGGGCTTTGCCAGAAATAGGCCTTGGAATTTGACACGAAGGTTCGTCCGTACTTGCGGATCGCATCCGTTTGCGCCTTCACAGCCTCCGAGCGGCAATCAGGCGGAGGAGGTGGCCTGAATTCGCCAGGGGAGGTCAACAGGATTGGCTTCCAATTGGGCAGAGTCACGTTGCCCGGATTGGTTCCGTTCCACAGGCATGGCCCCGTTGGAACCGTGCCGGTCCACTTCGCATCGGAGCCGTCAGCCTTCGCAGCCTCGATCACGCGTTCTGCAATGCGCCGACCGAGCGCGAGACCGGCAGCAGCGCCGCTGGGGAACTGCACGCCAGCCTTGACCCGCGACAGCGCCTGCTCCTCAGCCATGGCTTGGAGCGATGCCGCCTCACTCGGAAGGAAATACGCCAATACCGTCGCGGCAGCACCTGCGGCGGCGGCATGCTCGGAGGGATAGGAGGGACTGTTGGGCGTCGGCAGGACAGTTACAATGCCGGCATCCACCTCCCGTGGCCGAGGCCGCTTGTAGTGGTACTTCGACTCCCACGTGGCGATGGTGGCGTCGTGAATGGCCATGGCCATGTAGGTGTAGATCCGGTGCGAAGCGGACGGGAGCGGCTGGCCGGTGAAGAGGCGCTTGTTGATCAGCTCGATCCACTGGTAGCCGGGTGCGCCTGCATCCCAGAACGCAATCCGTGCATACGATTGCTGATCGTTTCTGCGAACAAGCTCGCGGAGTTGTTCAAGCTCGGCCGCAGTGGCAGCCGCATCGGGAGGTGGTGGAACCCGGAAGTCCTTGCCGGAGGGGATCACCCACGTTTTCCAAGCTCCGGCATTGGGCTCAATCCCCCCAGGTTGGGCGGCCGAGGGTAGGGTAAACGCACAGCTCCCGAACAGAAGCAGTGCCACGCACGCACTGCGATGGGGATGGAACATCTCAAGTCTCCTGAAGATGGCCCCAGCCCAAGAGCAGAACTCACTGCGGTAGCCGTGTCCTTTCCCAGTTCGATAAGGCACCTTACAATTCGAATCATACACCCGCGGACCAGGCTTCGGAAGAACCGTGTATGAACTGTTCCTCACCTCCTCCGCCATGCTGGGAGGCCCGTCGATGGCATCTCTCGGACTATGCGCTTGGGTCTGCTCATGAGGCAGTAGGCAGACCTTTTCGCATTCGTTGCGGGTCGATCGAAAGCGAACTTGTCCCTGGTCAAGCCGCCGAACCTGTGCAGAGTGATCCTGGTGGCAAACGGCACAGGCTGGTGCCGTTAAGCTGAGATTCTGTAAGGAGACGGGGCGCCGTGCTCTGGTTTCCGGCGTTCGCTAGTGCCGGCTCCGGACCAGGGACGAGCGGGTCCTTTGTATTCGGGACCTAGCTGCCGCTGACTTCAACACTCCCGAGACCGCTCACGTCGAAACGGTATGTGAAGGGCGCTGTTGGAAATCGGGTCGTGACGATGCTCCCCGTCATGACGATCTCGCCCTTGCGCAGCTGGCGACCCTTGGCGGCGAGGTGGTTCGCCAGCCACGCGAGCGGCACGAACGGATGCCCAAGAGCATCGGAGCCGTGGCCCCGCGCGATTTCAACGCCGTCCTGGTAGGCGATCCCCTCAAGCAGATCGAGACGCGCAGGAGGAGGCGCGAAGTCCCCGAGGACGACGCCGGCATTCCAGGAATTGTCGGCAACCAGAGTGTTGATGTCGAGAACGCTGTAATCGGCCTGGCGGTCGTCGACGAGTTCGACAGCCGCTGCAACCGCATCGATGGCCTCGCCCGCCTCCTCGGGCGTGAACGGTCCGCCACGAGCATCCAAGTCTCGGCCCAAACGAACGCAGATCTCGAATTCAAGACCGAGGTGTCCGTAATCGGCCGTCGACAGACGAACGCCGCTCCCGAAGACTCTCCTGCTGAAGATCGTCCCGCAGATCGGCTGATCGATGCCGCACATCTGTTGCATGCGCTTGGAGGTCAAGCCGATCTTGTAGCCCGCGTAGACGTCGTCGCCGATGATAGCCTCCACATACGCGTCCTGCACGCGGTAAGCGTCCATCAGGGTGCCGATGTCATCGAACCTGTGAAAGTTCACGCCGTTGCGGTGTTCGGCAACCAGCCGTTCCGCGATCGAATTCCGTGGCTCGCCCAATTCCTCGATTCTCCTCGCTGCTCTCTATGCGGGCAGGCAAGGTCCCGCAGTCCATTCGATCTGAACCGTTCACGGTCGAGGTCGGAAGGACGGCAGGCCCTTGTTCGTGGCGCCGGCTCGGAAGGCTTCCGCTGCACGCAAGTCACGTCCTGGGCAGGCCTCCCTTGTCATTCGACCGTGATGTTGGCCCCGCGAATGACGTCGCCCCATTTCGCCACGTCGGCGGCATGAACTTGACGCAGGGCCTGCGGCGAGCGCTGGTTCTCCGGCGGCGGCTCGGCGCCGAGCTGCAGGAACTTTTCGCGCGAGGCCGGATCGGTGATGGCCTTGATCAGGGCAGCGTTCAGCTTTTCGATGATCTCCGGCGGCGTGCCTTTCGGAGCAAAGAGGGCATTCCAGACCACCATGTCGATGCCGCTCATGCCGGCCTCGCTCGCGGTCGGCACATCGGGCAGGACGGGGGACCTCGTCGGAGCCAGTACGGCAAGTGGCCTG
>DASZBB010000091.1:0-34593 GCA_035944695.1 Microvirga sp.
CGGCAGGAAGGCCGCAGGCTGAAAGGCGCCCGTGCCGGGTCGCACGACGATCATCACCCCGATCAATCCGACCGCCGCCGCAGACCAGCGCCGCCAGCCCACGGCCTCGCCGAGAAAGACGACCGAAAGCGCCATGATCAGGATCGGCGAGACGAAGAAGATTGCGGTCGCATCGGCCACAGGCAGATGAGGCAGGCTCTGGATGAACATGATCGACGAGCCGACCATGCCCAATCCTCTGAGCACCTGAAGGCCCGGCCGCTGCGAGCGCAACAGGGCAGGACCGCCCTTGATCAGCACGACCGGGATGATGACGAGCGCAAAGACGACGTAGCGCATCCAGGCCACCTCCGGGGGCGGCAAGGTCGAGGCGAGTTGCTTGGTGATGACGTCCGCGACGGAAAACACGACCGTGGAAGCGATCAGGAACAGGATGCCCCGCAGCGGAGAGGCCGGCACGCTCGGTAATAGAACCGGGGCCTCGTTCTTCCTGGCAACGGGGGCGGAGGTCATGAAGAGCTCAAAAAATGAGGCTCGCGCGGGGAGCAACGAGCCTGAGGGTCTCAAGTTGGGAGGATATGGGCTTGTATAAAAATACTGTTTAGCCGCGCAGAGAAGTGCAAAGACGGCACATATTCCATGCTTCAAGCGAATGGATAGGTTGATCGACTGGGCAACTCTTGCGCTTTAAGCATGGGGCTCTGGAAGTCGCCCCGAGCTTCGGATTGGCCTGTCGAGTCCTCCCGACCACGCAGGCATGCGGAATGGGTTCATGCAGGATCACGTGCCGGAGACACCAAGCCGTCTGGCGAGCGGGACGCCCGCCTTTCGCCGACTGAACCTGGCCCTGTTCGCCGCCGGCTTCTCGACCTTCGCCATCCTCTACTGCGTCCAGCCCCTGCTGCCGGAGTTCTCACAGGAATTCCACGTCAGCGCGGCCGTCAGCAGCCTGTCCCTGTCGTTGTCGACCGGCCTTCTGGCCGTGGCGATGCTGGTGGCGGGGTCCCTGTCGGACGTGTGGGGGCGCAAGCCCGTCATGGTGGCCTCGCTCTTCGCCTCCGCGCTCCTGACCCTTCTGTCCGCCGCCGCCCCGAACTGGACCAGCCTGCTCGTCGCCCGCATGCTGATCGGCATCACCCTGAGCGGCCTTCCGGCCGTTGCCATGGCCTATGTGAGCGAGGAAGTGGACACCAGGTCCATTGGCCTCGCCATGGGGCTGTTCATCGGCGGCAACGCGGTGGGCGGCATGGCCGGACGGATCATCAGCGGCGTGCTGACGGATCTCGGCTCCTGGCGGCTCGCCATCGGGTTGATCGGGGTCGTGGGACTGGCTTCGGCCGTGGCAGCCTGGCGAAGCCTGCCCGCCTCGACCCATTTCCAACCTCGCTCAGCCCGCCCGGCGGAGCTGCTGCGCTCCCTCGGTGAGCACCTGCGGGATCCTGGCCTGCGGGCCCTGTTCGCGGAAGCCTTCCTCCTGATGGGCGGGTTCGTGACGGTCTACAACTATCTCGGCTATCGCCTGACGGAAGCGCCCTATGCGTTAAGCCAGAGCGCCATCGGGGCGATCTTCTCCGCCTATCTGATCGGCACTGCAAGCTCCGCCTGGATCGGCGCCTTGGCCGGACGGCTGGGCCGCAGGCGGGTTCTGTGGGCGATGATCGCGATCATGCTCGCCGGCGTGGCACTCACGGTCTTCCACCATCTGGCACTCATTCTGGCCGGCATCGCTGCCGTCACCTTCGGCTTCTTCGGCGCCCATTCCATAGCCAGCAGCTGGGTCGGCAACAGAGCCCTGACCGGAAAGGCCCAGGCCTCGGCGCTTTACCTGTTCTGTTACTATGCCGGCTCAAGCGCCATCGGCACCCTGGGCGGCGTGTTCTGGACCTATGGGGGCTGGTTCGGCGTCTCGGCTCTCGTGACCTCCCTGCTGGTGGCGGCGCTCGCCCTCGCTATCTGGCTCATGACTCTCCCGCCACTAAAAGCCAACCGGGCTTCTCAGTAAGGAAGCGTTCGCCGCGAAGCAATCACGCCATAGAATATTTGAGATCAATTTGCTTTGTAAGCATATTGTAACAATATTAACATAGCTCAATTTAACAGAGCAGCTCGATACTGAGGCTATACCTGAGAAATTAACGCTGATTATATCGTCTTAATGTTGCCCTATTAGCCTCCATTTTGCAGCCCACCGATAACAATCAAGGGAATGCATTGTGGATCAACGCAAGGTCACGCTCGCGCTCGCAAGTCTTTTCATCTCCGGATCGACGATCTTCTTGTCTCCGGCCGCTCATGCGGAACCTGACACATCGTCCAGCAAGGTCATTCAGAGCGGCCGCGCTTCCTGGTACGGACCGGGCTTTCACGGCCGGCGGACGGCAAGCGGCGAAACCTTCAACACCAACGATCTCACCGCCGCCCACCGCACCCTGCCCTTCGGCACGAGGGTCCGGGTCGTGAACAAGAAGACCGGCAAGTCGGTGGTGGTTCGTATCAATGATCGTGGCCCCTACGCCCATGGCCGCGTCATCGACCTGTCAAAAGCCTCGGCGCAGGCCATCGGCATCTCCGGGGTCGGCTCCGTGGACGTGGCCCAGATGTAATTCTGGCTCTCGCGGTCCTCTGCCTTTTTCATCACGTAATTATAGTGAAACTTAACCTTTGCCGGCCGCCCTGGCAGGGATCCTCCTGCCAGGGCGGTTCATGGAACCGAGACGCCGTTCACCCGCTTTTCCCTCGTCACCCTTGTCTCGCGAGGAGGCCATTCGGAAACGCATGCAGATCGACCGGTCGCTGACTTCGATCACCACTCTCCTGACGCTGCTCGTGGCCGCGGCCCCCATGTCTATGGCGCAGACGGGACGGACCTGGATCGATCCGCCGGCCGAAGGCGGAGCAGCGCCGACGCCGGCACCCAAGCCGCAGCCCCCGGCACCTGCGAGCCCTCCGCCGCAGGCCGCGACACCGGCCGCCCCTGCTCCTGCGGCTCCGCCGGTGCAGGCGGCGCAGCCCCAGGCCCCCGTCGCCAAGCCGGACGCGCCCCCGGTCCGCCAAGCCGAGCAGCCGCCCGCAGCCGCTCCGTCGTCTCCCGCCGCGACGGCTGAGCCGCTGAAGGATCCCGATGCGGAGAAGCGCAGTGCCCGCGCTTCCGTGGCCAAGAATTTTGCCGTCGACTACCTCGAATCCTGGTCGGCCTCCAACGACGTCGCGCTCGAGGCCACGGCCGCCTTCTATGCTCCCCGCATTCTCTTCCACGGCCGCGAGGTGAGCATGCAGCGGCTGTTCGACGAGAAGCGCCGCTTCGTGCGGCGCTGGCCCGAGCGCAACTACCGTCCCCGTCAGGATGAGATCGGAAGCGTGTGCAATCCGGCCGGCGAGGTCTGCACGGTGCATGCGGTGTTCGACTTCACCGCCTCCCATCCCAAGCGGCGGCGCGTTTCCCAGGGCACCGGCGCCCTTCAGCTCATCGTCCACTTCATCGGCGACAAGCCGGTCATCGTCGCGGAACACAGCACGCTGCTCGGTCAGGAGCGCTAGCGAAATGCTTGCCCAGGAGGGTGCCTTGCATGATTGACGATTCCGTCACCTACGACACCAAGGCGGATCCGCGCCGCAACTGGGCCCGGATGCGGGACAGGATGCGCGAGACCATCCATACGGAGCTCGACAGGTTTCATCCCACCGACGACGCCCGTCGCGCGCTCGAGCTGATCATCGAATCCTCCGTACGGCCGTCCGAGGAGGATGGTGCGTTGAAGCTCACCGTCATCGATCACGAGGGCAAGCCCCGGACGATCGAGAAGGACGGGCAGAAAGCCGAGTTCACGCTGCACGATCTCCTGGACGAACTGCGCGTGAAATATCCGGTTCTGTTCCGACCGGCGAAGCCCGATGCGGCATCAGCCGCGGAGGGGGACGAACCGCCCCGGCCGCGCGAGGCGCCGAAGCGCGACTGGCTCACCCTCGATGCCGGCAAGCCGCAGCCGGCCGCCGAGCCGACCCGCCCGTCGGAGAAGCCTGCAACGGTTCCTCATGAGCAGGAGACCCGGCTGCCGAAGGCGGAATGGCCGCGCAAGACTCTCGAGACCCTCAAAGCCGCCGTCACATCCGACCGCACCTCCGCCGACCAAACGGAGGATCGATCCATCCCGGTGGCCGAAGAGCATGAGCGCAACGTCTTCGGCGACATGCGCCCGCGCTCCTGGAAACGCCCGGCCCTGGCGCTCAGCGCGGTGGCCGTCCTCGCCCTCCTGGGCGTCGGCGCCTTCCTGTTCCAGGGCGACGAGGCGGCAGCGCCTCAGGCCAGCGCCGCGGCCCCGGCGGCCGCAGCCGGGCCGATCCGCGAACCGGAGCCGGTGGCGACGGGCTCGACGGGCTCCCTGGGATCGCTACGCGGCGTGCCGGACGTGATCGATACGGCAACCCTGTCCCTGAACGGCGAAGTGGTGCGCCTGTTCGGCGTCGAATGGGCTCCCGGGGCCGGCAAGCCCGAGGACCTGACCCAGTATCTCAATGGCCGCGAAGTGGCCTGCGATCAGGTGGGCTCGAACGACGTCTACCGGTGCCAGGTGGGCGGACAGGATCTGTCCCGCGTGGTGCTGTTCAACGGCGGCGGGCGGCCCACGGACGATGCGACGCCGGAACTCAAGGCCGCGGCCGACAAGGCCCGCGAGGCGAAGATCGGCGTCTGGAGCAAGCAGCAGCCATAAGACGAGCGGCCCCTGCCTGCGCGGGCAGAGGCCACCTAGCTGATCGTCATGGAGTTAGGCGCTCGCGCCTGCAGGAGCCGGAATCTCGATCTCGATCTCGAGGGTCGAGATGTCGGAATCCCGGTTCATTTTCACCTGCACGTTGTCCTGCTCGACCATGACGTGGCGGCGGACGACGGCCAGGATCTCTTCCCTGAGCTGGGCGACGAGGTCGGGCTTACCCCCGACTATGCCGCGTTCGTGCGCCAGCAGAATCTGCAGGCGCTCCCGCGCGACGGGCGCGGAGGTGCGCCGGTTGAAGAAGCTCAAAAGGCTCATGCAGCCCTCCGTCCGAACAACTTGCCGAACAGCCCCTTCTTGTCGGTCGGGATGGTGAGTTCGACGGTTTCGCCCTTGAGCCGGCGCACAGCATCGAAATAGGCCCGACCCGGGGCGCTGGCCGGGTTGTTCAGGGTAACCGGCGAACCGACATTCGAGGCGCGCAAGACCTCTTCGCTCTCGGGGATGATGCCGATCAGCGGGATGGAGAGGATCTCCAGCACGTCCTCGACCTTGAGCATCTCACCGCGCTCGGCGCGGGTGGGATCGTAGCGGGTGAGCAGCAGGTGCTTCTCGATCCGCTCGCCCTTCTCAGCCCGCTCCGTCTTGGAATCGAGCAGGCCGATGATGCGGTCGGAGTCGCGGACCGAGGACACTTCCGGGTTCGTCACGACCACGGCGACATCCGCGTGCCGCATGGCCATGGTGGCACCGCGCTCGATGCCGGCCGGGCTGTCGCAGATGATCCAGTCGAACTTTTCGCGCAGCTCGTTGAGCACGCGCGCCACGCCTTCCTCCGTCAGGGCATCCTTGTCGCGGGTCTGCGAGGCCGGAAGCAGCGAAAGGTTCTCCATGCGCTTGTCGCGGATGAGAGCCTGGTTGAGCTTCGCATCGCCCTGCACCACGTTGATGAGATCGAACACCACGCGGCGCTCGGCTCCCATCACGAGATCCAGATTGCGCAGGCCGACGTCGAAGTCGATGACGACGACCTTGTCGCCGCCATGCGCCAGCGCCGCGCCCAGAGCTGCCGAAGACGTTGTCTTGCCAACGCCACCCTTGCCGGAAGTTACGACCAAGACTTTGGCCATTGTCGCCCTCTTTCTCTCAATCCATTGTTTTCAGGATGATCGAATCGCCATCCAGGTTCACTTGCACAGGCTGACCGAGGAACTTGCCCCCCAGATCGTCAGCGGTCTTGTAGAGGCCATCGATCGCAATCAATTCGGCTTCGAATTTCCGGCAGAAGATGCGGGCGCGGCCGTTGCCGGTGCAGCCGGCGATGGCGCGGCCGCGCAGGGTGCCATAGACGTGGATCGAGCCGCCCGCGACGATCTCCGATCCGGACGCGACGGAGCCCAGGACGGTCACGTCGCCTTCGGGATGAAGGATCGATTGTCCCGACCGCACCGAGCCTTCGATGAGAAGCGACTTTTCCGGCACGTGCGCATCCCCGAAGGGCGCGCCGGCCGCGGCGACGGCCGCGTTGGCGGCATCCGGCACGTCGATCTCGCCCGTGGGCTTGCCGCCGGCGATCGGCGGGGGCATGTCGGCATCGACGTTCTCGGGAGCCGCCCCCTCGAGGCCGATGATGCGGATGTTGCGCATCTTGAACGCGGCCAGGAGGAACTTCAGCTCGGACTTGGAAGGCTTTAACGATGAGACGTCAGCAATGATGGGCCGCCCGGTGAAGAAGCCAGGTGAGCGTTCCGACACGGCATCGAGATCTTCGAGCCAGTCCCTCAGCGGCACTTCGGGCGCGAGGACCAGGGCCATGAAGGACCTGCCACGGAAGCGAAGAGATGGACGGTTGCGAACGGCAATGGTCACGGGAGTTCAGATTCCTTTAATTCCCCATGATTTCGACCGCTTATGGTTAACGGACCGTTAAAAGTGCCGCCGGGCGCTAACAATTTTGCGAGCCGTCGCAGGTGATCGATCCGCAGGAATTCTGATGCGCAATCCGGTCAGACATCGAGGCGGATAAGAACTTCCGCTCTTTCAAGGAATATAAAGATAAAACATATCTCTTTCTGAGTATTCCCTATCACTTCTTGAGTATTATTCCAGCCTCAAAGCTCGATTGACCGTTCCGGCCATGAGCCTACCATGGGCCTTCTTTCGTTTTGTTTCATCGTTGCTTAGCGCATATTTTTATCGATAGGGACGAGCACAAAACGATCGGATCGACAAGCAGCCGCAAGGCTCATCCAGGGGAGGATGAAGAATGTCGGATCGAGTGAATACGCTGTCTCGCTTAAGCAGATTTTTTCGCCGTTTGTCCCTTCCGGCCGCGTGCGTCGCAGCTGCTCTCGCGTCCGGCACGGTCGCCGCATCGGCCCAGACGGCGCCGGCCTTCAACCCGGCCCGCGCCAACACGGGCACCCTCGGGGTGATCTCGGGCGGGGCGGACGGCACCTATATCCGCATTGCCGCCGACCTCGCCAACGTGCTCGACGGCGAGGATCTGCGCGTGCTGCCGATGATTGGGCGCGGCTCGCTGCAGAACCTGCGCGACATCATGTTCCTGCGCGGCGTCGACATCGGGATCGTGCAGATGGATGCGCGCGAGCAGCTGAAGGCCGAGAACCTCCAGAACGATGCGGTGCGGCGCCTGCGCTTCATCACCCGCCTCTACAACGAGGAGGTCCATATCATCGCCAACCGGGAGATCACCGACATCCGTCAGCTCGAAGGCAAGAAGGTGAACATCGACAAGGCCGGCAGCGGCACCAACCTGACGTCGCGGCTGATCTTCGACAAGCTCGGGATCAAGCCCGAGATGACCACCTTCGACCAGGCCTCGTCCTATGCGAAGCTCAAGTCGGGAGACATTCAGGCGGCGGTCTATGTGGCCGGACGCCCGGTCCGGGCCATCGCCGAGTTCCAGACCGACGGCCGCTTCCATCTTCTGCCGATCCCGTTCGAGGGAGAGATCGCGGAAAGCTACTTCCCCGCCCGGTTCGCGAACGCCGATTATCCGCAGCTCGTCGACAAGGAGAAAGCCGTCGAGACCCTGGCGGTGGGCAGCCTGCTCGCCGTGTTCAACTGGCCGGAAAGCTCCGATCGCTACGAGCGCGTCAAGCGCTTCGTGGATGCGTTCTTCTCCCGGTTCGATGAATTCCTGCAGCCGGGCCGACACCCGAAATGGAAGGAGGTCAATCTCGCGGCCGACGTGCCCGGCTGGGAGCGCGTGAAGCCAGCGCAAGCCTGGCTCGACCGGGCCGCCATGGCCAGCAAGCCGTCGTCCCAGGGCCAGAGCTTCGAGAGCTTCCTGAAGGGCCGCGGCATCGACGTCTCGGCCGAGCAGCGCGAGGTCCTGTTCCGGGAATTCCTCGCTTGGCAGAGCGATCGGCAAAGATCCGCCCGGCGAGTCACCCGGCAAGATTAAGAATCCAAGACAGGACCGAAGCCGAAGGCTTCACGCGAAGCCTTCGGCGACCACCGAAGGAGGTCCGACATGATTGGACACAAGACATTTGGATTAAAATCGTTCACCACGGAGTTGCTGACCACCACCTTGATCGGCGCAACGCTTCTCGGACCTGCAGCCGCACAAGGCTTACCGGACGGCAGCGTTCCGACACCGGAGGGAAGTGCTCCTCATGCGGCAGGATCCGACAATCTCCTCACTCTCCTCCCTCTTCTCCTCACCTCGCCGGATCGCAGGCGGCTTGCGGCCGATCTCGAGGCCTCCATCCGGAACGGCGACCACAAGAGGGCGGAGAACAGCCTCAACGCGGCCATCGAGGTCGGCACCCTTGCGATCGTTCTCGTCGACCACCTGAACAATCCGGACCTCGTCGCCGCCCTGCAGAGCCTCGGCATCCGGGGTGATGCGCGCCCGGCGCCGGCCGAATCCTGCCCGGCCCCTTCCGCGGTCACGCCGGTCAATCTCGCCGACATGCAGCAGGCTCTGGACCAGGAACGGTCCTTCAGCGCCACGGTCTCGCAATCCCTGACAGGCCTCATGCAGGAGCGCTCCGCCCTCGAGGCACACTTGAAGAAGGAACAGGAATCTCAGGTGCTCGCCGCATCGGAGATGCAGCAGGCCCTGCAACGGGAGCAGGATCAAAACCAGGCCGTCATCCGGGAACTGGAGGTGCGCCAGGAAGAAGTCCGCGCCCTGCGGGCCGCCATGGAGCAGGACAAGGCCTCCGCGGCCTCGAACGCGTCCGAATTGGAGGCGCTCCTGCGCCGGGAGCGGGAGCAGAGGGACAAGGTCGAGCGCCAGCTCGCCAGCGCCGAGAAGACACTGCGCGACCTGCAAGCGTCCAAGGAGGAGACGATCGCGTCCGGTGCCGCCCGTGTCGCGGAGCTGGAGAAAGCTCTGGGATGGGCCCGGGCGCGCCACGACATGCTGGCCCAGGAGCTTGTAGACACGGCAGCGGAATTGCACGCGCTCCAGGAGCCTCATCGCCCAAGCGCCACACCCGTGGTGTTCCGCCTCGCGGCAACGGGAACGGAACCTCCGCTTGCGCCGCCGCAGGAGGAGGCGCCGGCCCAGATCGCTCCCCCAGCGCCGGCCCAGGGCGTCAGGCCGCCGGTGGCGGAAACCGGGCGGGCTTTGCTGGATGTCACCGCGGCATTGCCGCCGAGACAACCGCCTTCCGTGGTGATTGCGGCCCTGCCCGACGGGATCGGCCCCCTGCCGCTCGGCACCGCAGCCGTGCCGCCGGTGAAGGCCGAACCTCCGGCCGCCGCGGAACCGGGCGGGACCGCACCTGCCGAACCCCCCAAGGCCGACGAGCGCCTGATCCTGCGGGCTGAGGAACTGTTCCGGAAGGGCGATGTGAGCGGCGCCCGCCTGCTTCTCGAGCGGGCCCTGGACGGCGGCAATGCACGCGCGGCCTTCCTGCTGGCGGAGACCTTCGATCCGAACGTGCTCTCCAGGCTGGGAGTGATGGGGATCCGAGGCGATCCCGCGAAAGCTCGGGAACTCTACGGACGAGCTCGCGCCATGGGCATGGCCAAGGCCGGAGAACGGATGGAGGCCTTGAGATAGGGATCTAGAACGGCACCCACTCTCCGCCTTCGGTAAGGGAATCGACCGCGCGCTCGAGAGCGGTGCCGGCATCGAGCAGCTGCTGGGCCGTCTGCTGGATCTGCAGGGGCGGACCGGGAAGGCTGGCCACGTGTTCGGTGAGCTCCCGAACCCGCTCGATCAGCTCGATCAGGTCGGCCGCGAGCGCAGCCCTCTCCTCGGCCTCGGCGGCAGGAGGGCGGCCTTGCTTCAGGCGCGGCACGAGAGGGATCACGTTCGACATGCGTTGAAAATCTTCTTTTGTTCTCCCGAGGGCAATGGACAGCCCGGGCGTGATCCACAGCAAACCGCTGCCTCAAGGGCCGAGACGCGTCCTCGTGGGACCCATTCGTAGCTTCAGAAGCTTGCGAGAGGCTTAATCCTGCAGCTTGACTCCAATATACTGGATAAATAATCTAACTTGATGGATAGCAGCTCCGCCCTGAACACCCACTTGGCGACGCGCCTGCGCGATCTGCGCACGGAGCGCGGCATGACCATGGACGGGCTGGCGGAACGCACGGGCGTGAGCCGCTCCATGATCTCCCTGATCGAGCGCGGCGAGAGCAGCCCGACGGCGGCCGTGCTCGACAGGCTGGCTGCGGGCTTGGGCGTGACCCTGGCGTCCCTCTTCGCCGAGAAAGACAGCCAGGGCGCCTCTCCCCTGGCGCGCCGCGCCGATCAGCGCGTCTGGCGCGATCCGGACAGCGGCTACATGCGCCGCAATCTGTCGCCGCGCGGCTTTGCCTCGCCGGTCGAACTCGTCGAGGTGGTTCTTCCCCCCGGCGCGCGGGTGGCCTACGACACGGGCCAGCGCGCCTCGCCGGTTCATCAGCAGATCTGGATCATCGAGGGCGAGATCGATCTGACCCTGGGCGAGGAGACGCATCATCTGGCGACCGGCGACTGCCTGTCCATGCGCCTCGACCGGCCGACCATCTTTCGCAACTGTGCCGACCAACCCGCCCGCTACGTGGTGGCCCTCGCCACCGACGGGCGCGCCGGGGCCGGCACCCACCGCTGAGCGACCTCATGACCACGTCGATCACCATCCGCCACCTCTCCCCGCAGGACGCCCGGGAGCAGATCGGCGCCCTGTCGGCCGTCCTGATCGATTGCGTCGAGGGCGGCGCCTCGGTCAGCTTCATGTCGCCTCTGACGCAGGAGCGGGCCGATGCCTTCTGGCGGGGCGTCGCCGAGGGCGTCGCGGCCGGCGAGCGCATCCTGCTCGTCGCCCGGGAGGACGCGGGGGGACGGATCGTCGGCACCGTTCAGGTCGTGCTCAAGCAGCCGGAGAACCAGCCGCACCGGGCCGACATCGCCAAGATGCTCGTCCACCGCGGGGCGCGAAAGCGCGGCATCGGGGCCGCCCTCATGAGGGCCGCCGAGGACGCGGCCCGGGCCGCCGGCAAGACGGTGCTCGTGCTCGACACGGTGACGGGCGGCGATGCGGAACGCCTCTATGAGCGCATCGGCTGGACAAGATCCGGCGTGATCCCGAACTATGCCCTGTGGCCGAAAGGCGGGTTCTGCGACACGACCGTGTTCTACAAGCAGATCTCCGCCGCCTGAGAGGGGGCGCTAGACATTTGGCCTAATGGGCGCAGGTCGGCCCGCCGTGCTATGGCCGGGCCTCTTCAACCCTCCTGCTTGGCATTCCCGTCAGATCACCATCATGGACCTATCCACTGCGGCGCTCCTCGCCGCCTCGGGCCTTGCGGCCGGCCTCGTCAATGCGATCGCCGGCGGCGGCACCTTCTTCACCTTCTCGGCCCTCGTGGCCGCGGGTCTCCCGCCCGTCGTCGCCAATGCGACGAGCGCCGTGGCGGTCACGCCCGCCAACCTGTCGAGCGCCTGGGCCTACCGGCGGGAGCTCGCCGCCAATGTGAAGCGCTTCGCGGCTCTGGGCATCGTCAGCCTCATCGGCGGATTGGTCGGCGCCTACATCCTCACCATCACCAACAACGACGCCTTCCGGCAGCTCGTGCCGTGGCTGTTGCTGTTCGCCACCCTGCTCTTTGCCGCAAGCCCGAAGATCGTGGCGCTCGCCCGCGCCATCGGCAAGCAGGAGGGCCATCACCCGTCGACGAAAGCATGGGCCGCGGGCCTCGCCTTCCAGACGGGCGTGGCGGTCTACGGCGGCTTCTTCGGCGCCGGCATGGGCATCGTCATGCTGGCCGCGCTGGCAATCACGGAGGGCGACGATTTCCACCTGATCAATTCCGCCAAGCACCTATGCTCGACGCTGATCCAGCTCGTGGCCGTGGTGCTGTTCATCGCAGCCGGTCTCGTGAGCTGGCCCGAGACCCTCATCGTCGGCGCAGCCTCCGTGATCGGCGGCTATCTCGGCGTCGTGTTCGGCCGCCGGCTTCCCGCCACTGTCATCCGCTGGCTCGTCATCGCGGTCGGCGCGGCCCTGACACTCTATTTCTTTATCCGCTGAATTCGATAACCATACTCGAAATAGAATGCGATCGGGCGGCTTTTCGGAAGCAGCTGCCCGATTGACGCCACAACCGTGCTCCTTCCTGCGACGTCTCGATTCTCAACGCTCGCGAAAAGGAAATGCTCGTGGCCGAATCCCAAAACCTCTCAGGACTCGACGGAACGCAATCGGTCAGCGCCCTCGGCCTGCGATGGGCTGCCTTGCGCGGCATGCTGAACTCACCGCTGATCATGGCCGACGAGCAGCGCGGGCTCCGCGACGAGCTCCTGCGCGAGCTTGCCGCCATCGAGCAGGATTTCAGAGACCTGCCATCGCGCACGACGATGGAGATCTCCGCCAAACTCGACATCGCAAAATCGGCGCTTCGGGAGCGCGTTCAGACAGGCGAGACCTGGCTGGTCGACCTGATCGAGAGCATCCAGGCCGACGTCCACGCGGTCAACCTGAAGCCGTCCGCTGTGACAGCGCCGACCACCGCGGCCAATCGCTCGCCGGCCAATCTCAGCCGGCCGCAGCAACAACGTTCCGACGAGGCTGGTGCCTCGTCGGGTTCTCCCAGCCCGGCGACCTCGACGGGTTCGGAAACGGCCACGTCTTCGGCCGCCTGATCCCCAAAGCGCGCCGCGTTCGAACGCTATCGGACGCGGCGCTGCACGGCGTGTTGTTTGCTACACGAGCCCCGGATCGATCGTGCTCCTCTTCTCCAGCCATGCGGGAACCGGCAGGTTCTTCCCGCGCAGGAAATCCGGATTGAAGAGCTTGGACTGGTAGCGTGTGCCGTAATCGCACAGCACGGTCACGATGGTATGCCCGGGCCCGAGCTCCCTGGCGAGACGAATCGCGCCCGCGACGTTGATCCCGGACGATCCGCCCAAGCACAACCCCTCATGCTCCAAAAGATCGAAGACGATCGGCACCGCCTCCTCGTCGGGGATCTGGAACGCGACGTCGATGGGAGCATCGACCAGGTTGGCCGTGATGCGGCCCTGCCCGATGCCTTCCGTGATCGACGACCCCGAAGCCTTCAGCTCGCCGGTCGTATAGTAGCTGTAGAGCGCCGCGCCCATGGGATCGGCGAGCCCGATCCGGATCTGCGGGTTGCGCTCCTTCAAGGCCATGCCGACACCGGCAAGGGTGCCGCCGGTGCCGACCGCGCAGATGAAGCCATCGACCTTTCCGTCCGTCTGCTCCCAGATCTCCGGCCCCGTCGTCTCGATATGCGCCTGCCGGTTGGCCACGTTGTCGAACTGATTGGCCCAGATCGCCCCGTTCGGCTCGGAGGCGGCGAGGCGCTCGGCCAGCCGTCCTGAGACCTTCACGTAGTTGTTGGGATTGGCGTAAGGAACGGCGGGGACTTCGATGAGCTCGGCGCCCGCGAGCCGCAGCATGTCCTTCTTCTCCTGGCTCTGCGTGTCTGGGATCACGATCACCGTTCGGAACCCGAGCGCGTTGGCGACCAGGGCCAGGCCAATGCCGGTATTGCCGGCCGTGCCTTCGACGATCACGCCGCCCGGACGCAGCGCTCCACGCTTCACCGCATCCCGGATGATGAACAAGGCAGCCCGGTCCTTGACCGACTGGCCGGGATTCATGAACTCGGCCTTGCCCAGGATGGTGCAGCCGGTGAGTTCGGAAGCACGGCGGAGCTTGATCAGCGGCGTATTGCCGATGGCGGCGGGGACGTCGGGCTGGATGGTCATGGCATCTACCTGCGGGCTGCGAGGAAACGTCAGCGGAGGGGTAATGAGGTTTAAACCCTTCGGTTCGAACATTCACCGCTAATATTTACGTTAGCGTCATGTGATTAAAAATATAAATGCAATCCTTGACGTTCTTTTTAACGAACCACATTGTAAGCATCGTTGAGGGGCCGGAGGCTCCTGCCAATCCGCAACCCGTCCACGAAAGCTCAGGAGCGATCATGTCCAGCTCTGCCGTGGCTTCGCCTCTTTCCGCCGGAAACCGTGCAAGCCTGACCATCAACGCACCGGCCTCCCTGGCCGCCGCGGCCGGCATCGTCGGCGGCGCGGCGCTGCTGGGCGCCATCGTCAATCCGCGCCAAGCCGCGCTTTACGTGCTCGGCGCCGCACTCGGGCTGGTGCTCTATCACGCCGCCTTCGGCTTCACGTCCGCTTGGCGCGTCTTCATCGCGGATCGCCGCGGCGAAGGCCTGCGGGCCCAGATGGTGATGCTGGCGATCGCCTCCATTCTGTTCTTTCCCGTCCTCGCCTCCGGCACCCTCTTCGGTCAGCCCGTGGCCGGCAACGTATCGCCGGCAGGGATCGGGGTCGTCTTCGGCGCCTTCATCTTCGGCATCGGCATGCAGATGGGCGGCGGCTGCGCCTCGGGCACGCTCTACACGGTCGGCGGCGGTTCCACGCGGATGGTGATCACGCTTGCCGCCTTCATCGCGGGCTCCGCCATCGGGGCGGCGCATCTGCACTGGTGGGTCGCGCTGCCGAGCCTGCCGGCGATCTCGATCATCAAGGCCTGGGGCCCCTGGACGGCTCTCGCCGTGCAGCTCGCCGTCTTCGCGATCATCGCCGCCATGACCGTGGTTCTCGAAAGGCGCCGCCACGGCCAGCTCATCCAGCCTGCCCCCTCCCCGCGCCATGGTCTTGCGCGTTTCACCCGCGGCCCCTGGCCCCTGGTCGCCGGTGCGATCGCTCTGGCCCTGCTGAACTTCGTGACCCTCTATCTCGCCGGGCGTCCCTGGGGCGTGACGTCGGCTTTCGCTCTCTGGGGCTCGAAGATCGCCGACGCCATCGGCTTCGATGTCACAAGCTGGCCCTATTGGTCCACACCGGCCCGCCAAGCCGAGCTCAACGGCAGCATCTTCAACGATATCACGACAGTGATGGATTTCGGCATCATCCTCGGGGCGCTTCTGGCCGCCGCTCTCGCCGGCCGCTTCGCCCCCACCTGGACGGTGCCGATGCGCTCCGCCATCGCGGCCGTCGTCGGCGGCCTGCTTCTCGGCTATGGCGCGCGCCTGGCCTATGGCTGCAACATCGGGGCCTATTTCTCAGGCATCGCGTCCGGCAGCCTGCACGGCTGGGTCTGGCTGGTGGCGGCCTTCGCGGGCAATGTCGTCGGCACGCGCCTGCGTCCGCTCTTCGGTTTGGAAGTGGAGCGCGTGAAGCTCACCGGCTGCTGACGGCAAAGGGGCCCAGTGACCTCGGGCCCCTCATCAGGCGGCAGGCTTTTCTGCCGCCGCCTCTGGCTGTTTGATTGACCGGATCAGGTTGCCGAGAGCCGTGAAATCGCTCTTGCGGGATGACGTGCGGCGCCACGCCAGCCCCACCGTGCGCATGGGCGCGTCCTCCGGAAACTCGATGAGCGCGACCCGCTGCCGGTCGACCTCGGCCTGGGCGCAGAGTTCGGGAAGCAGGGTGATGCCGTGACCGGCCGCCACCATCTGCATGATGGTTGTGAGCGAGGCGGCTCCCAGGGCCTTGCGGGCCTGCATGTTGGCGATGTGGCAGAACTGCAGGGCCTGATCCCGGAGGCAATGTCCTTCCTCCAGGAGAAGCAGGCGCTCCTGCCCGATGCGGGTGCGCAGATCGCTGTTCGCCCAGTCCTGGGCGGCCTGGCTTTGAACGGCGATCAGAAAGCGGTCGTCGAACAGCGCCATGGTCTCCACCTGCGGCTGCTGGATCGGCAGCGCGAGAAGGGCGGCATCGAGATCGCCCCTGACCAGTTCCTCGACCAGCGCCCCGGTCTGCGTCTCGCGGATCTGGAGATCAAGAGCCGGATACTGCCTGGCTACCTCGGTCAGGATCGCCGGCAGGAGATAAGGCGCGATCGACGGAATGATCCCGAGGCGAAGGGGACCGGTGAGGACGCCCTGATGCTGGCGGGCGAAATCGGAGAGTTCGCGCACCTGGTTCAGGATCGCCTCGGCCCGGGACGCGATCTCCTGACCGGCCAGCGTCACGGCAATGGCGTTTCCTCGGCGCTCGACGAGCTCCACCCCGAGCTCCCGCTCCAGGTCCTTGATCTGCATGGACAGAGCCGGCTGGGTGACGGCGCATTGATCGGCCGCCATGCCGAAATGCTTCGTACGCGCCAAAGCTTCGAAGTAACGTAACTGACGGAGTGTGACCATACGATAAGAATATCTGATCGCATTTTGTAATCAATCCAATTGGACCTTATCGGGGCGCATCGGCATCTTGCGCGCACTCAATGGGGACGACCATGACAAAAACAACGACGATGACCACGACGGCCGGGGCGCCGATCGCCGACAACCAGAACAGCCTGTCGGCAGGAGCCCGCGGCCCGCTGCTGCTCCAGGACTATCAGCTGATCGAGAAGCTCGCGCACCAGAACCGGGAGCGCATTCCCGAGCGCGTGGTTCATGCCAAGGGCTCGGCCGCCTACGGTACCCTGACGATCACCAACGACATCACGAAGTATTCCAAGGCGAAGGTCTTCTCGGAGATCGGCAAGCAGACCGAAGTCTTCCTGCGATTCTCGACCGTTGCCGGCGAGCGCGGCGCGGCCGATGCGGAGCGCGATGTGCGCGGCTTCGCCCTGAAGGTCTACACGGAAGAGGGCAACTGGGACATCGTCGGCAACAACACGCCGGTGTTCTTCGTGCGCGATCCGGTGAAGTTCCCCGACTTCATCCGCACGCAGAAGCGCCATCCCGCCACGAACCTGCGCTCGGCGACCGCCATGTGGGATTTCTGGTCGCTCAGCCCCGAGACCCTGCATCAGGTCACCATCCTGTTCTCCGACCGCGGCCTGCCGCAGGGCTACCGCTTCATGCACGGCTTCGGCTCCCACACCTACTCGTTCATCAACGAGGCCGGTGAGCGCTTCTGGGTGAAGTTCCACTTCAAATCCATGCAGGGCATCAGGACCTGGACGAACCGCGAGGCCGAGACCGTGATCGCCAAAGACCGCGAGAGCGCGCAGCGCGACCTCTACGAGGCCATCGAGGGCGGCGACTTCCCCCGCTGGAAGTTCTGCGTTCAGATCATGCCGGAGACGGATGCGGAGAAGACCTCCTACAACCCGTTCGACGTCACCAAGGTGTGGCCGCACGCCGAGTATCCGCTGATCGAAGTCGGCATCCTCGAGCTCAACCGCAACGCCCAGCACTATTTCGCCGAGGTCGAGCAATCCTCGTTCTCGCCGTCGAACATCGTGCCCGGCATCGGCTTCTCCCCGGACAAGATGCTGCAGGGCCGCATCTTCGCCTATGCGGATGCGCACCGCTATCGCGTCGGCACGCATTACGAGGCACTGCCGGTGAACCGTCCGCGCTGCCCGGTGCATCACTATCATGCCGACGGCTCGATGCTGTTCGACGTGCCCAACAGGGGCGATGCCTATTACGAGCCGAACTCCTTCAACGGCCCTGTGCAGACGCAGCGCGCCGCCGAGCCGCCGCTGAAGATCTCGGGCGATGCGGACCGCTACGATCACCGTGCCGGCAACGACGATTACAAGCAGCCCGGCGACCTGTTCCGTCTCATGACGCCGGACGAGCAGAACCGGCTCATGGACAACATCGCGGAAGCCATGCAGGGCGTGCCCGAGGCGATCGTGAAGCGCCAGATCGTGCACTTCTATCTCGCCGACAAGGCCTATGGCCTCGGCGTGGCGGACCGCATGGGCCTCAAGGGCGCCGTGATGATCCAGGCGGCGGAATAAGCAAGAACCGTAGGGGCAAACGAGCGGCTCGGGAGAAATCCCGGGCCTTTTTTGTTCTTTAGATGTCAGTTCACAATCCTCGACGTCATGGCCGGCCTTGTGCCGGCCATCTCGATCGGAAGAGCGCTGCGCTTCAAGTCGTCGAGATCACCGACACGAGGCCGGTGATGACATGGGGAGAAACCGTCAGCGCTTCAGATTGAAATTAAAGCAGCCCCTCGCCCTGCAGGAACGGATTGGTCTGACGCTCCTGGCCGATGGTGCTCATGGGGCCGTGGCCGCAGATGAAGGCGATGTCGTCGCCGAGCGGCAGCAGCTTGTCCTTGATCGAGCCGATCAGCGCCTTGCCGTCGCCGCCTGGAAGATCGACACGGCCGACGGAGCCCTGGAACAGCACGTCGCCCACGAGGGCGAAGCGCTCCTTCGTCGAGACGAGCACGACGCTGCCCGGCGAGTGACCGGGGCAATGCAGCACGTCGAGGGTGAGGTTGCCGACCGTGACCGTGTCGCCCTCGCTCAGCCAGCGATCCGGAGCGACGGCACGGGCCGGAAAACCGTAAGCCTGCCCCTGTTCGGCAAGCCGCTCCAGCAGGAAGCGATCCGCCTCGTGCGGCCCTTCGATCGGCACGCAGATTTCCTCGCGCAGCTCGGCCGCGCCGCCGGCATGGTCGATGTGGCCGTGCGTGAGAATGATCTTGTCCACGCTCACCCCGGCCTGCGCGATGGCCTGACGGATGCGGTCGAGATCCCCGCCGGGATCGATCACGGCGGCCTTCTTCGTTGTCTCGCACCAGAGCAATGTGCAGTTCTGCTGGAAGGGCGTCACGGGAATGATGGTAGCGCGAACGTCGGGCACAGCGGGTTCCTTCATGGGTTTGACCAGACATAAGTCCTGAGGCTGCGCCTGGGAAGCCGCTTCCCTTGACCTTCCATCGCCCGGCTTCACATAGTCCCGTCACCGAATCACAACGAGGATACGAGCATGGAAACCAGGGCCGCCGTGGCGTGGGAGGCTGGCAAGCCGCTCACGATCGAGACCATCCGCATCGAAGGCCCCAAGGCCGGCGAAGTGCTCGTGGAGGTAATGGCGACGGGCGTGTGCCACACCGATGCCTATACCCTCTCGGGTCTGGACTCGGAGGGCAAGTTTCCGGCGATCCTCGGCCACGAGGGCGCGGGCATCGTGCGCGAGGTCGGCTCTGGCGTGACTACGCTCAAGCCCGGCGACCACGTCATCCCGCTCTACACGCCCGAGTGCCGCAACTGTAAATCCTGCCTGTCGCGCCGCACCAATCTCTGCACCGCCATCCGTGCCACGCAGGGCCAGGGCGTCATGCCCGACGGCACCAGCCGCTTCCGCTGCGACGGCGAGACCGTATTCCACTACATGGGCTGCTCGACCTTTGCGAACTTCACCGTGCTGCCGGAGATCGCGCTCGCCAAGGTGCGCGAGGACGCCCCCTTCGATAAGATCTGCTACATCGGATGCGGTGTCACCACGGGCATCGGCGCGGTGATCTACACCGCGAAGGTGTGGCCGGGTGCGAACGTGGTGGTGTTCGGTCTCGGGGGCATCGGACTGAACGTGATCCAGGGCGCCCGCATGGTCGGCGCCGACAAGATCATCGGCGTCGACATCAATCCGGCCAAGCGCGCCATGGCCGAGAAATTCGGCATGACCGACTTCATCAACCCCAATGAGGTCGGCAACGACAAGGTGGTGCAGGCCATCGTCGACCTCACCGGCGGCGGCGCGGACTTCTCGTTCGACGCCACCGGCAACGTGAACGTGATGCGCCAGGCGCTGGAATGCTGCCACCGCGGCTGGGGCGAGAGCATCATCATCGGCGTGGCGGAAGCCGGCAAGGAAATCGCCACCCGTCCGTTCCAGCTCGTCACCGGACGCGTCTGGAAGGGCACGGCCTTCGGCGGCGCGCGTGGGCGCACGGACGTGCCTAAGATCGTCGACTGGTACATGGAGGGCAAGATCAACATCGACGACCTGATCACCCACACCATGCCGCTGGACGAGATCAACACCGCCTTCGACCTCATGCACGAGGGCAAGTCGATCCGCTCGGTCATCGTGTACTGAGCGGGAGCGGATCGTTGAGTTTCGAGACCGTCTCGCAAACGCGCTGCTTCGGCGGCACGCAGTTCGTCTACCGCCATGCCTCGCGGGAAACCGGCACGCCCATGCGCCTTGCGGTCTTCGTTCCGCCGCAGGCGAACGGGGGCAAGGTGCCGATGGTGTGGTTCCTCTCCGGGCTCACCTGCACGGAGGATAACTTCACCGTGAAGGCCGGCGCGCAGCGGGTCGCCTCGGAGCTTGGCCTGATGCTGATCGCGCCCGACACCAGCCCTCGCGGCGAGGGCGTGCCGGACGATCCGGAGGGCGCCTACGATTTCGGTCTCGGCGCCGGCTTCTACGTAGATGCGGTGCAGGAGCCCTGGAGCCGGAACTACCGCATGCGCTCCTACCTCGAGCGCGAGCTGCCGGCTCTGGTGGCCGAAAATCTGCCGGTCGATATGGGCCGTCAGGGGATCACCGGCCATTCCATGGGCGGCCACGGGGCGCTCACCCTGGCACTTCGCAACCCGGAGCGTTTCAAGGCCGTCTCAGCCTTCGCGCCCATCGCCTCGCCCATGAACTGCCCCTGGGGCGAGAAGGCCCTGTCCAACTATATCGGCCCTGACCGCGCGGCATGGCGCGACTATGATGCCTGTGCGCTCATCGACGGCGGGGCCCGCCTGCCCGACATCCTGGTGGACCAGGGCATGGCCGACGGCTTCCTGGACAGCCAGCTCAAGCCTCAGCTTCTGGAGGCGGCCTGCACCAGGGCAGGCCAACCCCTGACGCTGCGGATGCAGGAAGGCTACGACCACTCCTATTTCTTCATTGCCACCTTCATCGAGGACCACCTGCGCTGGCATGCAAAGCGCCTCGGCCTTTAGGCGTCAGCGCTTCGTGAACAGCTCCGGATGCCGGAGCTGGAGGGCCTGGACTAGGGCCAGGGTCTTCATGTCGGCAATGGCGCCGCGCTCCAGCAGGCCCATGAGCTCGTCGAGACCGATTTCCAGCACCTCGATCTCCTCGTGCTCCTCGGCGAGCCCTCCCCCCTCGCCGACCCGGTCGGCGGCCGCATAGGGCGCGAGGAACAGGTGCAGGCGCTCTGTCGTCATGCCCGGCGCCGACCAGGCGGTACCGACCGGCTCCAGCTCGCTGATGCGAATCCCCGCCTCCTCCATGGTTTCGCGCCGGGCGCAGGCCTCCGGCTCGTCCCCGTCGAGCAGGCCCGCCACGGCCTCCAGGAAGTCCGGATGGCCCTCCACATGCATGACGGGCGCGCGGAACTGCCGGATCAGGATGACCCTGCGGGCTTCCGGATCGTAGGGGAGCACCGCGGCGGCATCGGTGCTGTTCAGGACCTCCCGCGCCATGGTTCGGCCATCCGGCATCTCGACCGTGACCTTGAGAAGCCTGCGCCAGCCCTCATAGAGGGTTTCGACCTTTTGGATTCGATAGCCTGCCACGTCCTGCTCTCTCCGTTCGATGGTACAACACGCAAAATGCTCAAGTTATCCCTCACAGTCAGGCTGAGGTGAAGCAGAGTGCCGTCTTCGTGCGTTAGAAGCACACGATAGTGAAGGAGAGTTGCGTGCTGGAAGGTTTGGTTGCGGCCATCAGGAGAAGGCAGGCCATCCTGTTTGCCGGTGCCGGGGTCTCTATGACCGTGGGCCTGCCCTCCTGGAGCACCCTGATCGAGCACATTGCGGAGGAGCTGAAGATCGACCTGTCCGACTTCAAGGGAGCGGACCTCAATTATCTGACGCTCGCGGAATATTACCGCCTCAAGCAGGGCAGCATCGGGCCCCTGCGCAGCTGGATGGACCGGAACTGGACGATTCCGGAGGCGACTCTGAAGAAGTCCCACGTGCACGAACTCATCTGCAAGCTCGACTTTCCGATCATCTACACGACGAATTTCGACCGTAACCTGGAAACTTCCTTCGACCTGCAGGGCAAGGACTACGTCAAGATCGTCAATGCCAAGGATATCGCCCGTGTTCGGCCGGGGGTGACGCAGATCGTCAAGTACCATGGCGATTTCGACGATGACGGTTCCATCGTCATCGCGGAGACCGATTACCTCGAGCGCCTGTCCTTCGAATCCCCCCTCGATATCAAGTTCCGGTCCGATGCGCTCGGCAAGACGATCCTGTTCATCGGCTACAGCATGACGGATCTCAACATCCGCTTTCTCATGCACCGGCTCTGGAAGACATGGGCCGGATCCGGCTACGAGCGGGACCGGCCGCAATCCTATGTGTTCATGTTGCGCCCGAACCCTGTCGAGCAGGCGGTTCTTGAGCAATGGGGCCTGCAGGTCCTGACTGAAAAGGATTGCAAGCCTGACGAAGCCCTTGAAACCTTTTTGGCCAAGCTTCACAAGGCCGTCGAGATGAAAGAGGATGACGCCTGATTTTGCATCGGCATCACCTTGTGCCAATGTGGCGGCCCTTCTCGCTTCCAAGATGATGTCATGGCCGCCGCACAAAAACGCCGTCTTTCCCTTCGCGACGTTCTGACCGACGGGCGCATCGCGCTCATGCTGCCCTTAGGCTTCTCCTCAGGCCTGCCGTTCCTGCTCGTCTTCAGCACCTTGTCGGCCTGGCTCAGGGAGGCAGGCATCTCTCGCACTGAGATCGGCATGCTGAGCTGGGTGGCCCTGGCCTATTCCTTCAAGTTTCTCTGGGCTCCCATCGTCGACCGCTACGACGTGCCGGGTCTCGCAAACCTTCTGGGGCGGCGGCGCGGCTGGATGATGTTCGCGCAGATCGTCACGGCCCTCGGATTGGTCGGCATCGCCGTGAGCGATCCGCAGGCAAGCCTCCCCCTCACCATTGCTTCGGCGCTTCTCGTCGCTTTTGCCTCGGCCACGCAGGATGTGGTGGTCGACGGGTGGCGCATCGACGTGGCCCCGACCGAGCGCCAGGGCATGATGGCTGCGTCCTATCAGCTCGGCTACCGGCTGGCCCTCATCTGCGCGGGCGCGGGCGCGCTGTACATCGCGGAGTTCGTCAACTGGCGCAGTGCCTATCTCGCAATGGCGGCACTCACGGGCGTCGGTCTCGTCGGTACGCTCCTTGCGCCGCGCGGCAACGAGAGCGCCGCGCGCGAGCGCCTCCCGATCACCGCGGCGATCATCGAACCCCTCACCGATCTCTTTCGGCGCAAGGGGCTGATCCTCATCCCGATCCTCATCCTCATCGCCTGTTTCCGGTTGCCGGATTTCGTCGCCGGCGTCATGGCGAACCCGCTCTACATCGACCTCGGCTTCTCCAAGACCGACATCGCCAACGTGTCGAAGCTCTACGGCGTATGGGTCGGCATCATCGGAGCCTTCGCAGGAGGATTGGCGCTCACGCGGCTCGGCCTGTGGTGGACGCTGCTCATCGGCGCCGTGATCGCCGCCTCCTCGAACCTGATGTTCGCCTGGCTCGCCACGGAAGGGGCGCGGCTCGACCTGCTGACCCTGACGATCAGTTTCGACAACTTCGCGGCGGGCTTCGCGGGATCCGCCCTGATCGCCTACATGTCGGGCCTCACCTCGCCGGGCTTCGCGGCGACGCAATACGCGCTCTTGAGTTCGCTCTATGCGTTGCCGGGCAAACTCATCGGCGGCGCCTCGGGCGCGGTGGTGGACGCCTACGGCTACCCGCTTCTCTTCACCGCCACGGCGAGCATTGGCATCCCGCTTGTGATCCTGTGCTTCGTGGTTCGGCGGGACACGATGGAGACGGTGGAGGAGAAAGAGGAGGAAAGAGGCCCTCTCACCGGGGCATCTCCAGTGGCGGCAGCAAGATAGCGCGAGCACCTCCAACCCAGGGATTGTCTTAGTCCGCCACCCGTGCAACTTTAAAACATCGACATCAACGATGAACAAGGTGAAGCATGGCTCACGCCATTCGGGTCGTCATTCTCTCATCCCTGCTAACACTGTCTGGCCCGGTATTGGCTCAGGCCGTCTCCACGGACGAGAAGATCAACTACATCCTCGAAATTGCTGATTTTCACAGAGTTACGGATACTGCTTTCGAAGGCTTCAAGCCATTGATGATCAACCAACTTCGAAAGTCGTCCAACAAAATCACGCCTGAAATCGCCGAACACATCTCCAATATTGCTGGCGACGAGATGAAGAACATGAAACCGGAGTTCACCGCTTTCGTGGTCGATCTCTACAAGAAAGAGTTTACCGACGAGGAGATTGGGGCTTTCTACGATTTCTATAAGTCACCCGTGGGCTCTCGTGTCGGGCGGAAGATGACCAAGTTCACGGAGAGCATGATTGCTCAAGTGAAAGTGTTCATGGGACGTGAATTCGTCCCGAGATTTCAGGCACGGCTCGTCAAGGACGAAAGGTTGCGGAGTGCTCTCGCTCCCTGAGATGTCAGGAACAGCGTGCCATCCCGCGATGCCTTTGAGCAATTCGGGATGGCACCGGGTGTCCGACTAAACCCAGCCGCCGTCCACGAGATAGGTCTGCGCCGACATGGCGCTGGAATCGTCTGAGCCGAGGAAGAGCGTGAAATTGGCGATGTCCTGCGGAACGAGCTTGCGCTTCACGCATTGGCGCTTGAGCAGTTCCTTCTCGCCTTCGGGCGTGAGCCAGAGGTCGATCTGGCGCTGGGTCATGATCCAGCCCGGGACGAGGCAGTTCACGCGGATGTTCTTTGACCCGAGCTCACGCGCAAGCGCCCGGGTCAGCCCGACGGCGGCCGACTTCGCAGTCTTGTAGGCCGCAAAGGAATCGTCGCTCACCATGTAGCTCGTTGATCCCATGTTGATGATCGAGCCGCCGCCGGCTTTCTCCATGTCGGGCAGCACGGCTTGAGCCGCGAAGAACTGGTGGTCGAGATTGGTGGCGAAGCGCTCGCGCCAGTACTCCGGCGTCACCTGGTCGATGGTGTGGCGATCGTCGCGGGCCGCATTGTTGACGAGGATCGTGATGGGGCCGAGCGCGTCGCTCGCGCGCCGGATCGCCGCCTGAAAGGCAGGAATGTCACGCACGTCGCTGTGCTCGAAATGCACGCGCTCGCCGAGTTCCTTCGCCAGTGCCTGGCCAGCCTCGGCGTTGTAGTCGAGGATCGCGACCTTGCTGCCCTGGGCATGGAAAGAGCGCGCGATGCTCTCGCCGATGCCGCTGGCACCGCCGGTGATGAGAACGGTCTTGCCCTTCAGGGAACCGTAGATGGTCTGGGTCATCGATTGTCACCTTATTCCAATGAAATGGCGGTCATCCCGGGGCTGCATAGCAGAATCCGGGTCTGTTTGACGAGCATGTCGTTTATCTCGGCATGCAATCCCGGATCCTCGCCAACGCCGCATCCGGACTGATGCAGGGCCATCAGCTCGCGCCTGGTCCCGGTGTCGCGCCGGGCGGGCACTTGCCCAGAATGATCATGCCGAGCACTTCGTCCTGCGTGACGTCCTGCACATTGGCCGAACCCACGAGCTTGCCGTTCTTCATCACGCTCACCCGGTCGGCAAGGCCGAACACGTCGTGGATGTCGTGGCTGATGAGGAAAATGCCGATGCCTTCCTTCTTCAGCTGCAGCACGAGGTCGGCCACCTGCTGCGTCTCGGCCGGGCCGAGCGCGGCCGTCGGTTCGTCCATGATGAGCACGCGCGCGTTGAAGTAAATCGCGCGCGCGATCGCCACCGATTGCCGCTGTCCGCCGGAGAGCGCCTTCACCGGCTCCTTGAAGCGGCGGAAATGCGGGTTGAGGCGCGCCATGACCTTGCGGGTCTCGGCCTCCATGGTCGCGTCGTCGAGGGTCCCGTAGGGCGTAAGGACCTCGCGCCCTAAGAAGATGTTGCCGGCAGCGTCGATGTTGTCGGCGAGGGCAAGCGTCTGGTAGATGGTCTCGATGCCGTATCGCTTGGCATCGCGGGGCGACGCGATATCGGCGTGCTCGCCGTTGACGTAGATCTCGCCTGCATCCGGCTTGTAGGCGCCGGACAGAATCTTGATCAGCGTCGACTTGCCGGCGCCGTTGTGGCCGAGCAGGCCCACCACTTCTCCGGGGCGAAGATCGACCGATACGCCGTCCACGGCCTTGATGCCGCCGAAGGCGATGGAGATGTTGCGCATCTCGACGAGAGGCGTCGTTCCATTCATGTGCATGGTGCGCTTATCCTTACTTGATGCGACGGCGGTAGAGGCTGTCGACCCAGACCGCCAGCACGAGAACCGCGCCGACGACGATGTTCTGCAGAGGCGTATCGACCCCGAGCAGCACCATGCCCGATTGCAGCGACTGCATGACGAGAGCGCCCAGCATGGCGCCGGCAATCGTGCCGATGCCGCCAGCCAGCGACGTGCCGCCGATCACCGCGGAGGCGATCACGTAAAGCTCGTCGAGAGTGCCGGCCGCATTCGTCGCCGCGTTGAGGCGCGCGGTCGAGATGCAGGCGGAGATGCCGCAGAGCAGGCCCATGAGGCCGAACACCTTCATCAGCGTCCAGCGGGTGTTGATCCCCGAGAGCTCGGCTGCCTCCGGATTGCCTCCGATGGCGAACACGTAGCGGCCGAACCGCCGGCGCGTGGCGATGAAGGTCATGACGAGCCCGACCACGATGGCGATCAGCACCGGAAGCGCCACGCCCTGCGAGATGAACAGGCCGCCCTCGGGCCACGTGATGCCGCGGGCCTCGGCCCAGGCTCGGGCCGATCCCATGGGCATGGGATAAGCGTTGAAGATCGCAGCGGTTGCCAGAACGGCACCACAGGCGACAACGGCAATTACCGCATCGGCCCAGCCGGGACGTACCGGAAACCCGAAGCGCAGACGACGGCGGCGGGTCAGGCCCAAAGCCACGATGATGAGGCCGCAGGCAACGGCCGCGATGATCCACGTGGTCGTAGCGCCGAGCGCGCCTTCCACGCCGCCGCCGAAGGCCTTGAAGCGGGTATCCATGGGGGCGACGGTCTGGCCCGTCGTGACCCACCAGGCGGCGCCGCGCCACACCAGCAGGCCGCCGAGCGTCACGATGAAGGAAGGAATGCCCAGATAGGCGATGAGCCATCCCTGGAACAGGCCGATCGATCCGCCGACCACGAGCGCGATCAGCACGGCAAGCGGTGCGGTCAGCCAATGCTCGAGACCGAGATAGGCCGGCAGCCACTGCACCTGGGCGACGCCGATGATCATGCCGACGACGCCGAGGATGGCGCCGACCGACAGGTCGATATTGCGCGTGACGATGACCAGCACCATGCCGGTCGCCATGACCGCGACGGAAGCGGTCTGGACCGACAGGTTCCAGAGGTTGCGCGGAGTGAGGAAGACGCCGCCGGAGAGGATATCGAAGCCGATCCAAATGACGGCAAGCGCCGCCAGCATGCCGAGCATGCGGACATCGATCTCGAGCTTAGACAGGAGCGAACCGGAAGCGGCGCTCGGCGGCAGTGCAGTCGTGGCAACGGGTGCGGTCATCACGTCACGCTCAAAGGACAAACGAAGGGTTTGGATAAAAGTATGTCATCCCCGGCGACATGACGCTGCCGGGGATGATAGACGTCGAAAGGCCAGGTCAGTTGCAGGCCTTCACGGTGCCGGCCTTAACGCCCTGGCAGACCACTTCCTTGGAGGCCCAACCGGCATTGATGACCACGTCGAGGTTGTCCTTCGTGATCGCGACGGGCGTGAGGAAGAGCGCCGTCATGTTCTGCTTCTTCGGGCCGAGATTCCAAGACTTCGCTCCCTGGACCTCGTTAAGCTTCTTGCCGCCGGCCAGCTGGATGGCGATCTCCGCGGCGTTGCGGCCGAGTTCGCGGGCATCCTTGAACACCGTGACGGTCTGCGTGCCGAGCGCCACGCGGTTCAGGGCCGCCTTGTCGGCATCCTGACCGGAGACCGGAACCGACCCGGCGAGGCCCTGCGCGGCAAGCGCCGCGATGGCGCCGCCCGCGGTGCCGTCATTGGCTGCGATCACCGCGTCGATCTTGTTGTTGTTCTTGGTGAGGAACTGCTCCATGTTCCGCTGCGCATTGGCCGGGAGCCAACCGTCCGTATAGGCTTCGCCCACGTTCTTGATCTTGCCGGCATCGATGGCGGGCTTCAGCACCTCCATCGAGCCCTGGAACAGGAAGTTGGCGTTCGGATCGGAGCCCGAGCCCTTGATGAAGGCGTAGCTGCCCTCGGGCTTGACCTTCAGCACCTCGCGGGCCTGGAGACGGCCGACCTCGACATTGTCGAAGGTGAGATAGAAGGCCTGCGGGATCTCGATGAGACGGTCGTAGCCGACCACCGCGATGCCTTCCGCGATGGCCTTCTCGACCGCCGGACGCACCGCGTCCGCGTCCTGGGCCAGCACGATCAGCGCCTTGGCACCGCGAGAGATGAGGCTTTCGATGTCGGTCAGCTGCTTGGCGGGCGAGGATTGGGCATCGGCCGACACATAGGTGCCGCCGGCCTTCTCGACCGCGGCCTTGATGGCGGCCTCATCGGTCTTCCAGCGCTCTTCCTGGAAATTCGACCAGCTGACGCCGACAACCGGACCCTTCTGGGCGAAGGCGGCGGTGGCGGACAGCGCCAGAGCGGCAAGGCTGATCAGTGCGTGTTTCTTCGATAGCATCGGCTTCCTCCTGGACCTTGCGTTCCCTTGCAAGTCCCTCGCCCATGGCAGGCTGTCGGCCTCAGACGGACCGACGATAGGGCTCGCTCTGCCATGTTTATTTTCGAGCGCGGAAATAATTATCTCAGCTATTAGAGCCTTCAAGCACCCTCCGCCTTATATTTTCGTCTGATACCCATCGATCTTGGAATTGTTTTATTCATAGATCGAACAAATGACCGCAATCACCATATCCCCCCTCTCTCCTCGTGAAATGGCTCGGCGGCGCCTGCTCGATGCGCTGCGCCGGGAGGGCCCCATGGCGCGGGTGGAGATCGGCCAGCATCTCGGCATGAGCCCGGCCAGCGTCTCCGACCTCACCGCCAGTCTTCTCGACGAGGGGGTCCTGGTCGCCGAGGAAACAGCGGACCCGGCTTCCGGCCTGATCCGCGGACGACCAAAGACCCGTCTTTACTTTGCCGAGACCCTCGGCTCGGTGATTGGCGTCTGGACCGGGTTCAACCGCATCGAGCTGCGGCTCGTGGACAGCGCCGGGCGCAACCGCGCCAGTCGCCATATCGAGCGCCGCTTGCGCAATCTCGGCGCCGAGGAGCTGATGGATGTGCTGGCCGGCACGATCACCGCCTTCGCCGAGGAGACCGGCGCCAACGATGTGAAGGCCGTGGGCCTGGCCTGTCAGGGCTATGTGGACACGAAGGATGGAATCGTCGCTTGGAGCCCGGTGCTCGGCACCCGCGATCTGCCGCTCGCCTCGGGTCTAGGCGATAGGCTCGGCAAGCCCATCCTGATCGAGAATGATGCCAGCGCCATGGCATTTGCCATCACGCAGCGGAACTCTGATCTGCGGTCCGGGCGCACCGCTTGCCTGATGGTCGGCGACGGCGTCGGTCTCGGGTTCCTCATCCAGGGCGAGCTCTATCGCGGCGCCCGGTTCGGCGGCAGCGAGTTCGGCCATGTGAGGCTGCGCCGAAGCGGCCCGCAATGCCGCTGCGGCGGGCGCGGCTGCATCGAGGCCTACCTCGCCGATTACGCCCTGCACCGGGACGCGCAGCTCATCGACCACCGCCCCGCCCCGACCCTGCTGCTGCCGAGCGAGGACGCCATGGAATCGATCGTCGAGCAGGCCCGGGCGGGCGACCCCGCCCTCCTCAACCTGTTCCAGGCCGCCGGCGAGGTCTTGGGCGACGCGGTCGGCATCCTGATCCAGACGCTGGAGCCCGACCACATCGTCATCTGCGGCCCCGGCACCAGGGCCATGGACCTGCTGCGCCCCTCCTTCGAGGCCGCCCTCGACTCGCAGACCATCCCGGAGCTGCGCGCCCTCGCCACCATCCATGTGGTGGAATCCTCCATGGACCTGCTGACGGAGGGCGTCGTCATGCAGGCCCTACGCGAACTCGACCTCGATCTCGCGCGCCTCAAGGCGGCTTAGCGCCACGTGCGAACCTTCAGGTTCGCACGTGGCGCGGGTTCATTCAGGTCTCTCAGATGAACCAGAAGTCCGCCTTCGTCAGATGCGCGCCCTCCTTCGTATGGAGTGTGACGGTCGCGATTTCCAAGGCGCCATACTTCTTGCCGCTGCCATCCTGGTCGAAATAGATCTTCGCCGTTTTCCGGTTGGTCTGCTTGACCAGCACGAAGTCATTGCTGTCATGGGCCTTCCCGTCCATGCTGATGAAGCGGGTATCGAGCTTGACCGGCTTGTCCACGGAAGCACCGTGCTTCTTCTTGATGAAGCTCTTGATCGTCTTGTTGGTGAAGGCGCCATCATCGAGATAGATGTCGTCGTATCGCGATCCGAAGTCCTTGATTGCATCCTTGTTGGCCTTGTAGTCCCTCTTCGAGATCTTCGTGTCGAAGACGAACTTGTCGCGGCTGCCGGAGCCCTTGCCGCCTTCGAGCGTATCAACGCCCAGGCCGCCGCCGATCGTGTCGTTGCCGACCTCGCCCATGAGGCGGTCCCGTCCGGCTCCTCCGGCGAGCCGGTCGCCACCGCTGCCACCTGAGAGCACGTTGCCGCCCGCATTGCCCGAGAGGGTGTTGGCGAAGGCGTTGCCCGTGAGCGCGATCGCGCCGGAGCCGAGCGCCGTCAGGAACTCGATCTCCATGTCGCCGGCCAGCGCGTAGCTCACGCTCGTCTGCACCGCATCCGCCCCGCCGCCGGCCGTCTCGACCACCATGTCGGCGGCGTTGTCCACCACGAACACGTCGCTGCCCGCCCCGCCTTCCAGGGTGTCGACGCCCGCACCGCCGTCGAGGATGTTGAAGTTGCCGTTGCCGATGAGGCGATCGTTGCCGGCGCCGCCGGTGGCCTGCGTCGCCACCGAGCCATCGGCGAGCTTGAGGATCTCCACGTTCGCGAGCTGGTCCATGCGGAAGTTGAGCGACACGATCGCCGTGTCGGTGCCACCGCCCGCCGCTTCGACCACCACATCGCTGGCATCGTCGATGGTGTAGGTGTCGTTGCCAGAACCGCCCTCCAGACGATCCGCGCCGCCGCCGCCGTCGAGAAGGTCGTTCCCGTTTCCGCTCTGGATCGTGTCCCGACCCAGCCCGCCAGCGATGACGTTACTGCCGTCATTGCCGACAAGGTGGTTGTCGTACCGGTTGGCGACGATCCGGCGATCGGCCGCGCCCGTCAGGGTGACATTCTCGACCGCGGCCGCGCTGATGTCGAGATCGAAGGCCGTGACCACGGAATCGACGCCCTCATCATCAAGCTCGCTGACGATGTCACCGGCATCATGGATGGTGTAGGTGTCGTTGCCCTTGCCGCCCGCCAAGGTGTCGATGCCAAGGCCGCCGTCGAGGATATCGTCGCCGTCGCCGCCCTCCAGGCGATCGTTGCCGGCATCGCCCTCGATAGTGTCCTGATCGGCGCCGCCGTTGAGGTAGTCGCTGCCGCCTTTTCCGATCAGGCGGTCGCGGCCGCCCTTGCCGTGCAGCTGAAGCTGGATCGACCCGCCGAAATCCTTGCCGATCAGCGTATCGGCCGAATTCGTGCCGTCCACGGACTCGATGTCGACGAGCACGTCTCCTGCCGCGGCTCCAGCGTTCTTGCTGCTGTCTGAAAGGTCAACGTAGACGCCATTGGGATCGGAGCTGCCGAGATAGGTGACGAGGTCGAATCCGTCCCCTCCCTCCAGACGGTCGGCGCCGGCGCCGCCATCGAGAATGTCATTCCCGTTGCCGCCATGGATCGTGTCCTGTCCGAGCCCCCCGAGGATCTCGTTCCGGCCGTCGTTGCCGACGAGACGGTTGTCGAGCTGGTTGGCCGCGACCCGGTAATTGCCCTTGCCGATCAGGGTGATCCGCTCGACCGCAGCACTCCCGAAATCGAAGTCGACCTCGACGAACACCTCATCGGTGCCCTGACCCTCGATCTCCCAGACTTGGTCCTTGGTATCGTCCACGTAGTAGACGTCGTCGCCCAGGCCGCCAGACATCGTGTCGTTGCCCAGGCCGCCGTTGATGGTGTCGTTGCCGCTGTTTCCTTCGAGATCATCGTCGCCACCCATGCCCATGAGCCGGTCGGCTCCATCGTCGGCCCAGATCGTGTCCTGATCCGCGCCGCCGTCGAGATAATCGTTCCCTTCTTTGCCGACCAGGTGGTCGTTGCCGCCCTTGCCGTGCAGCTGGAGCTGGATCAGCACGCCGAAGTTCTTGCCGATCAGCGTGTCGCCCGCATTCGTGCCGTCCACGGACTCGACGTTGAGAAGCACGTCGCCCGCAGCCGCTCCCGCATTCTTGCTGTTGTCCGTGAGGTCGATGGTGACGCCGTTCGGATCGGCGCTGCTGAGATAGGTGACAAGATCGTAGCCGTCTCCCCCGTTCAGGCGGTCCATGCCGGCGCCGCCATCGAGGATGTCGTTGTCGCCGCCGCCATTCAGCGTGTCGTTCTGGTCGCCGCCGGAAAGCTCGTCGTTGCCTGTACCGCCTTCCAGGCTGTCGGCGCCGCCTCGGCCTTCGGCGCGATCATGGCCTTGGCCGCCCCACAGGGTGTCGCCATTCCCTTCGCTGTAGAGATGGTCGTCGCCGCCCTGGCCGAAGAGCACCACCTGATGCTGCGTCCCCAGGGTCGCCTTCGCGGCCAGAACGTCCGCGGCATTGGTCCCTTCCAGCTCTTCGATATTGATGAGCACATCGCCCTGCGCCGCGCCGCCATTGCCATTCGTGTTCAGATTGACAACGACGCCTGTACCCGCCGGCGTTCCCAGATAGGAGACCCTGTCCCAGCCGTCGCCGCCATCGATCCGATCGACGCCGGCACCACCGTCGAGCATGTCGTTATCGTCTCCGCCGTTCAGCGTGTCGTTCTGGTCGCCGCCGGAAAGTTCGTCGTTGCCGGAGCCGCCCTCCAGGCTGTCCGCGCCGGCACGACCTTCGGCAATGTCATTGCCCGGGCCGCCCCACAGGGTGTCACCATTTCCCTCGCTGTAAAGAATGTCGCTGCCACTCTGGCCGAATAGTTCGACCCGGTAATCGATGCCCAGAGTGGTCTTTGCGGCTAGGATATCGGGCGCGTTCGTGCCCTCCACGGCCTCGACGTTCAGGAGCACATCTCCCTCTGCCGCGCCGCCGTTTTCGTTCGTCGTCAAGTTGACGACGACGCCTTGATCGGCGGGCAGGTTCAGATAGGAGACTTTGTCCCAACCGTTGCCGCCATCAATCTGGTTAACTCCATCGCCACCCTCAAGGATGTCGTCACCGAGACCTCCAAGCAGGGTATCGTTGCCAGCGCCGCCACTAAGGTGATCGCCATATTTTGTTCCGACATATTGCTCACTGCCGTCGCCGCCGGTCCAATCGACGGCACTTTGGCGAGGATCGAAGATTTGCCCGTGGATGTATTTTCCCTGATCGACCCAGCTTACCAAGAAGCGTCCGTCCTTGAGAATTTCTATGCTTGGCGTGCCAGAAACAGTAGAAGCAGGTGTATAATCAAATCGCTCGATACCGTTCCCGATAACAACGCCGAAATGAAATTTTCGTGCTCCTTGTTCCGGAACGACAAAAATAAAGCCTCCATCTATTTTCTGAACCGCAGCTCGGCTCAATGGAACATTGCTTGCATACAACGTTTTAGTTTCAAGCTCAGTCCCAGAAGCTGAATATCTTGCTGACTTTACGATGCTAAGTGTGGCTGAATTTTCTACCCAGACCACGACAAAGCTAGTATCGTCCAAAGCGGCTACGTCGATCTGCGAGGCCTCAGTCGCTGGGGCGCTCAGCGTCACTGTCGACGTCCTTACGACCTGATCGAAACTGATTGCCCGGATGTCGAAGAAATAGTCGTTGCGGCCCGAGTTCGGTTGGCTTTTATATATGGCTACGTATCGCTTATCAGGCGTATTAAGAGCGACACTTTGACCGTAGGTCTGATAGTAATCATTTCCATTCTTTAGATCTAGAATCTCCTTATCCGATGTAAGATTGCCATTGATGTACAAGCGCTCTCTGATTTTAGTGTGATTATCTGAACTTCCGTACACAGCATCGGTGTATGTATGTATATATGTTCCATCGTTGAAGACGGTTATCTCGTCTTGATGATAATGTGCCGAATCCTCTTTGCGTACCACGGTGCTTTCAACCAGTCCCTGAAAAACATCGAAGGTTTTCGACTGGAGAGTTTCAGTTCGCTGTTCATCGTAGGCGACCATGAACCGGCCGTTCGGAAGAGCGGCAACATCCGGAACAGCTGCAATCTCACCTGGAGAGCTCACATTGAAGGCAGGCCCAAATGCAGTACCATCTGCATTCAAGACCTGACCATTGACGGCCTTTCCAACGGTGTCCCACCAGATGACGACAATCCAGCCGTCCCTAAGCACAACTGCCTTTTGGCGGGTCGGTGAGTTTTGATATCCAGAAGTGGTTGCGACCTGAAACTGCCCACCCCAAAGATCCGGCTGCGTCATGACTCATCTCCTCCGAATTAGATTGCTTCCAGTCCCATAGAAGGCGGCGACCGGGATCGCTGTGCGCTGTTGCACGGGATGACACACTGTTACCCTCAGGCAAGAGCCGAATTGTTACGCTATAGTGTTTGGTGAGAGATAAT
>DASZBB010000092.1:0-50254 GCA_035944695.1 Microvirga sp.
CGTCGACGGCCTGATCGTCGTCGACCTGCCGCCCGAGGAAGACGACGAGCTGTGCCTGCCGGCCCTCGAGGCGGGCCTCGCCTTCATCCGTCTTGCCACCCCGACCACGGACGACAGGCGTCTGCCGGCGGTGCTCGCGAACACGGCGGGCTTCGTCTATTACGTGTCGATCACCGGCATCACCGGTGCGGCAACGCCGGATTTCGGCAAGGTCGCCACGGCCGTGGAGCGGATCAAGCGCCATACGCCCCTGCCGGTGGTGGTGGGCTTCGGCGTCAAGAGCGGCGCCCACGCGGCGGCGGTGGCTGAAGGAGCCGACGGCGTCGTGGTGGGCTCGGCCCTGATCGATGCCCTGAAGGGCACCCTGGACAGCCAGGATCGCGCAACGGACCGTTCCGTCGAGGCGGTCACGAAGCTGGTGAAGGAATTGAGCGAGGGCGTGCGCTCGGTGGCAAAACGCGCCGCGGCCTAATACATAAGGCACGTCAGGCCCGCCCATGGTGCGGGCATCCATGCCTCGGGCGTGGACAGACGTGGATGGCCGGGTCCTGCCCGGCCAGACGAGAGGATCGAAACGATGAACTGGATTTCCGAAGTCGTCCGTCCGAAGATCAAGACGCTCTTCAAGCGCGAGACGCCGGACAATCTCTGGATCAAGTGCCCAGAGACGGGCCAGGTGGTGTTCCACAAGGACGTGGAGGCGAACCAGTGGGTGATCCCCGGCTCCAACCACCACATGCGCATTTCCGCCACCCAGCGCCTGCAGCTCATGTTCGACAACGGAACCTGGCTCGACGTGGCCCTGCCGGAGGTGGCGGTCGATCCGCTCAAGTTCCGTGACGAGAAGCGCTACATCGACCGTCTGAAGGACGCCCGCACCAAGACCGGCCAGCAGGATGCCTTCAAGGTCGGCTTCGGCCGGGTCGAGGATCTGCCGATGACCATCGCCGTGCAGGATTTCGGCTTCATGGGCGGTTCACTCGGCATGGCGGCGGGCGAGGCCTTCATCAAGGGGGCCGAGACGGCCCTCGACAAGAAGACCCCTTACGTGCTCTTCGCCGGCTCCGGCGGCGCGCGCATGCAGGAGGGCATCCTGTCCCTCATGCAGATGCCCCGCACCACGGTGGCTATCCGCCGCCTGCGCGAGGCGAAGCTGCCCTACATCGTCGTGCTCACGAACCCGACCACGGGCGGCGTGACGGCGTCCTACGCCATGCTCGGCGACGTGCATCTCGCCGAGCCGGGTGCGCTCATCGGCTTTGCCGGCCCGCGCGTGATCGAGCAGACCATCCGCGAGAAGCTGCCCGACGGCTTCCAGCGCGCCGAATATCTCAAGGAGCACGGCATGGTGGATGCGGTCGTGCACCGGCATGACCTGAAGGCGACCGTCGCGCGCCTGTCGCGCCTCTTCACCAAGGCGCCGGCGGCCGCGCCGGAGACGACGGCCGTTGCGGTTGCTGCCGAATAAGTTTCTTTGTCGCATGATCGTATCGAAAAACCGGTTCCCACCTTTTCGAATCATGCTTGGAGCAGGGCGATGGAATCCTCCGATGCGCTGATCGCGCGCTTTCTCGCCCTGCATCCGAAGACCATCGATCTGTCGCTCGGGCGCATCCAGCGGCTTCTGGCTCAGCTCGGCCATCCCGAGCGCCGCCTGCCGCCGGTGATCCATGTGGCCGGCACCAACGGCAAGGGCTCGACCATCGCGTTCATGCGGGCGATCCTGGAGAGCGCGGGACTCGCCGTCCACGTCTATACCTCGCCCCACCTCGTGCGCTTCCACGAGCGCGTCCGGCTCGGACGCTTCGGGGGCGGGCGCTACGTGAGCGAGGAGCGGCTCGTCGAAGCCTTCCGGCGCTGCGAGGCGGTGAATGCGGGCGAGCCCATCACGGTGTTCGAGATCACGACGGCGGCCGCCCTGCTGATTTTCTCTGAGGAACCCGCCGACGTTCTCCTGCTCGAGGTCGGTCTCGGAGGGCGCTTCGATGCCACCAACGTGATCGACAGGCCGGCGGCCGCCGTCGTCACGCCCATCGGGCACGATCACGCGGAATATCTCGGCACGACGTTGAGGGCCATCGCCCGAGAGAAGGCGGGCATCTTCAAGCGCGGCTGTCCGGCCGTCATCGCGCCGCAGGATTACACGGAAGCCGATCAGACCCTGCATGATGAGGCGGAGCGCATCGGTGCCTCCCCGCTTCTCATCGGCCAGCAGGATTTCTCCGTGCACGAGGAAGGCGGCCGGCTCGTCTACCAGGACGAGAAGGGCCTTCTCGATCTTCCGCGGCCCAGACTTGTCGGGCGTCACCAATTCGTCAACGCCGGAACGGCCATCGCGGCTCTGCGCGCGGCGGGCTTCGAGCAGTTCGAGACCTCGGCTTTCGAGGCGGGGCTCACCCGCGCCGAATGGCCGGGCCGCCTGCAGCGCCTCAACCGGGGCCGCCTGCCGGAGATCGCCCCGAAGGGCTGCGAACTCTGGCTCGACGGCGGTCACAACCCCGACGGCGGCAGAGTGCTCGCCGCCGCCATGGCGGACCGGAGCGAGCGGTCCGATGCCCCCCTCGTGCTGATCACAGGCATGCTCGGCACCAAGGATTCTCAGGCCTTCTTCAAGAACTTCTCTGGCCTCGCCCGCGAGGTGATCGCTGTGCCGATCGCGGGCCAGATCGCCGCGCGTCCAGCGGAGGAAGTCGCGGCGATCGCCGGAAGCGTGGGCCTCACGACTTCGACGGCCTCAAGCGTCGAGTCGGCGCTCGCCTCGCTCCACAACTATGTCTGGGACCACCCGCCCCGCGTGCTGATCTGCGGCTCGCTGTATCTGGCCGGCGAGGTGCTTGCGGCAAACGGGACGTTGCCGGACTAATCCTCGCACCGTCTCGCCGGCACAAAAGAAAAGGGGCCTTTCGGCCCCTCATCGTCCGTTCGCACCTTCGGCGAAATTAGGCCGAAGCCTGGATCCAGCGGGACAGCTCGCCCTTGGGAGCGGCGCCGACCTTCTGGGCGACGACCTTGCCGTCCTTGAACATCATGAGCGCCGGGATCGACCGGATGCCGAGTTGGGAGGAGATCTGCGGGTTCTCGTCCACGTTGAGCTTGGCTATCTTCACCTTGCCGGCCATCTCGTCGGAAATCTCCTCGAGGGCCGGGCCGATCATCCGGCAGGGACCGCACCATTCCGCCCAGAAATCGACCACGACGGGCTCGGACGATTGCAGGACGTCCTGCGCGAAGCTTGAGTCGGTCACCTTTACGGTTGCCATACCATCACCTTTGACTTTGAACGCGACTCAGGATCCGAGCCGCTCGGCTATAGGGCCAAGGTAAGAACCCGGCCTGAGGGAATCAAGCAAGGCCAAGGGCCCTCACGCTGCTTTGATGAGGGTAAGTGCCGATTCCAGGTCGGGTTCCATGAGCTCATGGATGGCCGGTCCTGCCGTCCAGACCAGGAAGGTGCGAATGCGCCTGCCCGGATAGATTGCGGCGAGCAGCGTCCGGTAGAGGGCAAGCTGCGCCACGTAAGCCCGTGGCGGCGGCTGGCCGGGCTTGGGCGGGCGCGCGGTGGTCTTGAAATCGGCCACCAGCACCTCCGTCTCGAGAACCGCCAGCCGGTCGATTTGGCCCGACACCAGGATCTCGCCCGCGGCCGTCAGCACCCGCCCGGCGATCGGCGCCTCGGCCCGCGAGCCCTTGCCGAAGAGGGGCCTGAGGTCGGGATGGTCGAGGACGTTAAGGGCATCGGCCAGGATGGATTCGCCCAAGGCGGCGGAGAGGCGCGGCGCCCGCGCCTTCACATAAGCCCGCGCCATGCTCTCCCGGTGCTCCGGCGCCAGCGCCGGCAGGCGCTCCAGCAGGGCATGGACCAGGGTGCCGCGCAGGCGCGCCTCCGGCGCGTAGGGGCCGTCGCCCGGGCGCGTCATGCGATCGGCGGCGCCGAGCGCGCTGGAGGGGCGGATCGGGGGCAGGGGCTCGGGCTCCGGCACGGCCGTGCTCGTCAGCCAATCCGGCACGGCGATGGGATCGAGCGGGCGGCCGTCCGATTCGGCCGCCAGCGTGCGGGCCAGCGGCGAGCCCTCCCGCCAGACCGAGATCGGGCCGTAGGGTGCCTCGTCCAGCTCCAGGCCGCCGGCTTTTTCGACGAGGCCATGGCGGATCATCTCGCACCAGGCTTCCTGCGGGGATTCCTTCCTGCCCGTCAGATAAGGCGCGATCACCAGCCGATCCTTGGCCCGGGTCATGGCGACGTAGAGCAGCCGGTTGTGTTCCTCGCGACCCTTGGCGTGCAGAAGATCGCGCGCCTGCGCCATCACGCTCGAATCGGAATTCCTGCCCGGCGACCAGACGGGAACCTTGTCGCCGGATTTGGTGTGCAAGAGCAGCAGCGGCGGATCGCGCCCCAGCACCTCGCAGCCGTCGATGAGCACCACGATGGGAGCCTCGAGGCCTTTGGCGCCGTGCACGGTCATCACCCGCACCTCGTTGTTTACGGAATCGAGGTCGCGCTTGATCGTATGGTCGGCCGACTCGAATCGGCTGAGGAAGTAGGAGAGCGAGGGCGTCTCCGTCATCTCCGACTGATGCGCGAAGCACAAGAACGCATCGATGGCGTCGCCGGCTTCGCTGCCGAGCCGCGCCACGAGGAGGGAGCGTCCCCCGCGCGGTCCGAGCAGGGTCGCGAAGAATCCGAAGGGACCGTGGGCGCGGGCCAGCTCGCGCCACGCGGCGAGCGCCCCGCATCCTCGCTTCGCCTTCGCGTCACCAGTCTCCGCATGGCGCGTCAGCGCCGCATGTAGCGATTCATCCTCGGCACGATCGGCTGCGATGTGGATAAGGTCGTCGTCGGTGAGGCCGACGAGGGGCGATTTGAGCGCGGTTGCGAGAGTGAGATCATCGTCCGGCAAGAGCGCCGCACGGCCCGCCGCCACGAGATCGAGCACGGCGATGTGCTCGCCGATGTTGAGCCGGTCCGCGCCCGCCACCGGCACGCCCGCTTCCTTCAGGGCGCGGATCACCGCCTCGAAGGCGGTGCCGCGCTTACGCACCAGGACGAGCACGTCGCCTGCCGTCCAGACGCGGCCCGTCTCGTCGCCCTTGGTTGTCCAGCATTTCACGGCCTGCGCGATGCGGCGCGCGACGATCACGGGCGGGGCTTGCTGCTCGGGTTCGTCGATGGGCAGAACCCAGGCCTCGGGTTCTTCTTCGTCCGCCGGCGTTTCGACAGGCCACAGCTCCACGAGGCCGGGCGCATGCGGGCGCGCGCTCTCGTGTACGGTGCCGACTGCCTTGTCTTCGAAGGACAGGCCCTTGAAGTGCCGGTCGACCGCGAAGGTGGCATCCACCGCCGAGAGCACGGCCTTGGCCGAACGGAACGACATGGTGAGCGACACGTCCTCGAAGTGAAGCTCCGCTTGGCGCACCTTCTGCGACCAATCGCGGCGGGTGGATTCGAACTCCTGAGGTGCGGCGCCCTGAAAGCCGTAGATCGACTGCTTGGGATCGCCCACGGCAAAAAGTGTGCGCACGCGATGGCCTGCCGCGCCTGCGCCTGCGGTGAAATCCTCGGTGATGCGGCGCAGGATCTCCCATTGCTCGGGGTTCGTGTCCTGCGCCTCGTCGATCAGCACGTGATCGATGCCGCGATCGAGCTTGTAGAGCACCCAGGCCGTGTCTCCGCGGGAGAGGAGGGCCAGCGTCTTATCGATGAGATCCTGGAAGTCGAGGGCGCCGAGGCGCATTTTCGCCTGCTCGACCCGGGCGTGGATCTCGGCCGCGAGGGTGAACAATGCATTCGTCCGTTCGACGGCACGCGCGGCCTTGCGCTTGTCGATCAGCGAGCACACCCGCTCCTGCTCGCGCAGCAACGCGTCCTTCAGGCTCTCGCTGACATCCTTGGTGAGGAAGGCCGAGCCCTTGCGCGGCGTCCCCTCATTCGTGAGGAAGACGGAAAGATATTTCTCCAGCTTCTCCGAAACATCCTCAGCCTCGGCGGCCGCGATGAGAGCATCGGCCCGCTTCTGGTCGGTCGCCTTTCCGATGCGCAGCTCCTGCGCGATGGCAGGCCAGTCCTCCGGCTTGAGGCCGCCTTCGAGCATCATCCGTTCGATGAATTCGAGCGTCTCGTCCGAACCCAAACCAAGTTCCTTGCGCAGCCGCGCCGGGCCGGCCGGATCGTGCAGGACGGTCTTGCACTTCAAGGCCGCGTTGATGGCGGAGGTGAGCGCATCGCCCACCGCATCGACGCTGATGATATCGAGCGCTTCGGCGAGTTCCGGATAGTTGCCGCTTGCCGCATCGGCCATCACGTTGGCAGTGGCCTGCGCCAGCATCTCGTCGGTCTGGCTCTCGTCGAGCACGGCGAAGCGTGCCGGCACGTTGGCCTCGAACGGTACGAGATGCAAAAGCCGCTCGCAGAAGGCGTGGATGGTGTCGATCTTGAGGCCGCCCGGCGTTTCCACCGCACGCGCGAATAACGTGCGCGCGAGCTTGACTTGGCTCCGCGTCGGCTTCGCGCCCTCGAGCTCCGTCAGCTCCCTGACGAGGCTCTCCTCGTCGAGCGTCACCCAGCGGCCGAGGCGCTCGAAGACGCGGATCGCCATGTTGGCGGCGGCTGCCTTGGTGAAGGTGAGGCACAGGATCCGGCCCGGCAGGGAGCCCGCGAGCAGCAGGCGTACCACGCGGTCGGTGAGCACCTTGGTCTTGCCGGCGCCCGCATTGGCCGACACCCAGGCCGACGCGCGGGGATTGGCGGCGCGGCGCTGCGCATCCTTGGTGTATTCCGGGATGACGAGGTCGGCGCTCATTCGGATCCCTCACCGCCGCCCGCGCTCGCCAGCGACCATTCCTTCACGCGTGCCAGATGATCGTATTCCGAGAAGCGGCGCGCATATTTCGGGAAAGGGCGCGAGACGTAGGCCGCTTCGCCCTTGGCGTAGCGCACGATCATGCCCTCGAACCGGCGGCGGTGCTCTTCCACGATCTCCGCGACGGTTCGCGTTTCCTTACCCGTCGGCCCGATCTCCCGCGGCTTGATCGGCTCGCGTCCGCCCGTCGTGTGGACGTAGATGAGATCCGGCGTCTCCTTGGCCGCGGGCAGACCCTTGAAGGCGCCCTTCATCAGCATCATGGCCTCCAGCGTGAGCTGCGGCGAGAAGCCGGCATAGACCTCTTTCACGCCGGGAGGCTGGCCCGTCTTGAAGTCGACGATGGTGAAGCCGCCGTCGCGGCGATGCTCGATTCGATCGGCGCGGGCACGCAGAGTGAAGATCGTGCCGTCCGGCAGGGGAATCGACAATCGGCCCGAACGCTCCGCATGGACGTCGACGAGTGCAGGACGACGCGCCTGCTCCCACGTCACGAACTCGGTGGCGAGCCGTGTGAAGCGCGGCCACCATTCCGCATAGAGCTCGGGATAGGCTTCCGCGATCTCGGCAAAGGCATCGGTGCCGAGCGCCAGCAGTTCCTCCAGCGCATGGGCGGGAACGGCCTTCGGATAGGTCTCGGCGAATTTCCCGAGCACGTCATGAATGATCGTGCCGCGATCCGCAGCACTGGGCGTCACCGCAATGGCCTCGAGGGCATCGAGCTTGAGGATGTGGCGTGCAAAGATGGAATAGGGGTCGCGCACCAGCGTCTCGATCTCCGTGACGCTCAAGGAGCGCGGGAACAGGGCCGGATCGGGCCTGGGTCGCGGGCGCGGCAGGGGCGGTGCCGGCTCGGGTGTGTCGAGGGTGCGGGCGAGGCGGCGATAATACTCGCCTGTCTTCGTCATGCGCTCCCACACGTCCTTGCCCGTGAAGGCCTTGATTCGCTGCAGGAAGCGCGAGGGCACCATGGGCGAGCCGTCGCGCTTGTGGGCGCGGGTGATCACCACGTCGCGCGTGCCGAGCGCCTGCACGAAGTCGTGCGCCGTCTGGCCGATGCGCCGCTCCGGCGGCATCAGGCCGACGCGTGAGCGCATGGGGCGGTTGAGGAACGCATCCGTCACCGTGCGGGGCGGCCAGGAGCCCTCGTCCAGTCCGCCGAGCACCACGCGGTCGACGGAGAGCAGGCGCGCTTCGAGGAGACCGAGGATCTTGAGGCGACGATGGGTGGTGCGGGGCGAGGGGCTCAAAGCGCGCTGCTTGGCGAGCGCTGTGAAGAAGGTGGGATAATCGACGAAGCGGCCTGCAAGCGGATGGCCCTCCTCGGCACGGATATCGGAATGTTCGAGATCGTCGAAGAGTGCGGCGAGCGCTTCCCTGGAGCCGTCGTCGTCCTGCTCGTCCGGCGCCTCATCAGGGCCGGTCCAGAGCAGCTCGACGGCCCGGCGGTGATCCTCCACCAGGGCCATGAGATCGAGTTGGCCTTCGCCGTGCGCAGCGGGCGTGAAGGTGTCGAAGGCCACGCCGAGGCGCTGCAGCAGGTTGTCGGCGAGATCCCAGTCGGCCTCCGTCAGACGTTTGCGCGGACGCGGCGTGCGGTGATCGTTCTCGGCGCGGCGGCTGGCGAGGGCCGCGCGCATGCCCTCGATGCCGAGCGCAGGAGCAGGCCCGCGCAGCACGCCGATTTCGAGCACGCTCGCGGCATGCTCCACCGTCTCGCGGGACAGGCCGAGACGCACCATGGGATGCGCAAGCAGTGCCAATAAGCGCACGGGCCTCAGATCGTCAGCCGCCGCTTCGGCTGCGAGACGCGCAAGCCGCCCCGCCGGTGTGTCGGACAGCGGAATGCCGGCGGAATCCTCGACGCTCAGGCCCCAGCGGCCAAGCTCCGCAGCGACGCGCGCCGCGAGCGCGCGATCGGGTGTGACGAGGGCGGCCGTCCTGTGCGGGTGGGCGATCGTCTCGCGCAGGGTGATGGCGATGGCGAGAGCTTCCTCGCGTTCGTCCCCGGCCTCGATAATGGTGAGGCCTTCGCATCCGCTTGCGCTTAGAGCGATGCGCTCCTCGGGCGCGATCAGGGACCATCGATCCGTGGTATCGGCCGGGCGCAGGGCTTCCGAGAGCAGATGGTTGCGGGCGCGTGCCGCCTCCGGCACGTCGCCGAGAACGGTGACGGCAGCGCGCGGAACGCGCAGGTGCCTGTCGAGGAGGCGGCGCAGGGACGCCTGCGGGTGTCCGTGCACCGGATCGGTCTCGTCGTCGCCGATGCCGCCGATGGTGAGCCAGCTCTCCTCGTCGAGATCCGTGTCGAGGCCGGGCAGCACGATGGCGCCCTTGGGCAGGCGTGCGATGACGCCCATGAGGTTCGCGCTCGCCGGCACGGAGCCGGTCGAGCCGGCGACGATGATCGGATGCTCCGGCCGCTCGCGGGTGAGACGCCGCGCCTCGGCTTCGAGCAAGGCGTTGCGCCGCTGGGCCGGGTCGCTCGCCTGGCGCTCGGCGAGGATCTTGGGCCAGTTCTCGCTCGCGATCTGCACGAAGTGGCGGGTGATCTCGAAATATTTCGAGTAGTCGGAATCCACCGCCAGTTCGAGAGCATGCCAGTCAATGCCTTCCGTGGTGAAGGCGTCCATCAGCGTCTCCAGATCGCCCGCGAGGTTCACCGCGTCGGCCGGGGAGGCCGGCACCATGAAGGGCACCTCGGGGCCGAGCTGCAGCAGCGCGCGGTCCACTTCCGCCGACCAGCGCTGCACGAGGCGGGTGAGGATGAGGCGGCGCTCCAGAGGCGGGATCGGGGGCTTGAGGCTCGCGGCCTCCTGCAGCGGCGTGCCCTCCAGGCCCGTCAGCTCGAACTCGGCCTCGTCGGTTTCGCCCAAGGGGACGATGCGCGGCAGAAGCTGCGCCTTGCCTTCGCCGCGCTCGGCGAGCAGCGCGATCAGCGCGCGGGTGGCGCGGCGGTTAGGAACATAGATCGTGATGTCGGAGAGCGCTGCGGGGTCTTGAGGGAGGGGACCGACGAGCCGACCGTCGAGCAGCGCGTCCACCAAGGTCGGCAGGAAGGCGCAACCCGGAGGAATGGAAAACACGCGCGGCGAAGTCTTTGAATCATGCATGACCTTATCGGAAAACCGGTTCCCACTTTCCTGGGTCATACGCGACACTCCAGAACCTCATCGCTTGCTGGCGGCAAGGCACCTTTCGGCCTCGGCAATCGCCTGAGGCTCTCCAACATGCAGCCATTGCCCCTCCATGCACAAGCCGTAGAGGCGGTCCTTGGCGATGGCGCGGTCGTAGAAGGCATTGGCGGAGAACGCTCCATCCGGGGTCCCGTGAACGAGTTCCGGCTTCACGATGGACACGCCCGCATAGGCGAAAGGAGCGCTCGGATCCGTTCCGCGGCGGCGCAGACGGCCGCTGTCGTCCATGTGGAAATCGCCAGGGCCTTCGAAGCCAATGCTTGTGGATAACGGCGCCACGAGCATCAGGATATCCATCCGCTCCGGGTCCCAGGCTCTCACGAGACGCTTCAGATTGGGCTCTTTCCCCTCGATCCAGAGCGAATCGGAATTGAACGTAATGAAGGGCGCATCGCCCAGAAGCGGCAGTGCCTTCTTCACGCCGCCGCCGGTTTCGAGCAGCGCGTCGCGCTCGTCCGAAATGACGATGCGCGGCACCTCGCGGGTGCTCAAATGCGATTCGAGCATGTCGGCGAAATGGTGCACATTCACCACCACCGTCTCCATGCCGGCCTCGTGAAGCCGGTCGAGGGCGAAGTCGATGAGGCTTTGTCCTGCCACCTTCACGAGGGGCTTCGGCATGGTGGCCGTGATCGGCAACATGCGCTTGCCCAGGCCTGCGGCGAGGACGATAGCTTTGCGAGGCGCGCGCGAGGAGGTCTGGGACAAGGAGCTGGCTCAGATTTCGGGAGGGACTTCATCCCCATACGGGATGAGCCTCGGCAAATAGTTTTCATACCAGCCCTTGAGCTTTCCCAGGGCCGGATGGGCGAGGTTGCGGACGAGATAGGCCTCGATCCGCGGCAGGTGCTTAAGGTAATGCGGCTTGCCGTCGCGCCGGTCGAGGCGGGCGAAGATGCCGAGGATCTTGGTGGCGCGTTGGCCGGCCATGATGGCGTAGGCGCGGGCGAAGGCCGAGACGTCGAAAGTGGGATCGGCCGCCTTCCGGCCGCGGGCATAGAGGCCGATGAGCCTCAGTTCCAGTTCCGGCGGCACCGTCACGCGCGCGTCCTGCAAAAGCGATGCCACGTCGTAGGCGGGCGAGCCCAGCACCGCGTCCTGGAAGTCGATCATGCCGACGCGCTGGAGGCCTTCGCGGTCCGGTAGCCAGATGAGGTTGGGCGAATGATAGTCACGCAGGGTCCAGGTGACCGGGGCGGAGAGAACCTCGCCCAGGGTCTCGGTCCACAGATTGACGAATTCGGCCCGCGCAGAGCCGGAGAGCTGGGTTCCGATGATGTGCGGCACGTACCAGTCGAGGAGCAGCTCCACCTCGATCAGGAGCGCTTCGAGATCGTAGGGCGGGATCGAATGATCGATGCCGTCCGCCACCGGCAGCACCTGCGGCAGGGTCTGGCCATGGAGCTGCGCCAGAAGCCGTGTCGCCTCCGCATAGCGCTCCGGGATCGGCTCGTTTTCATGCGTGAAGGGCTCGGCGCCGAGATCCTCGATGAGGAGGAGGCCCGCCTCCAGATCCTCGCCGTAGATGTACGGCGCGCTGAAGCCCAGCGCCCGCAGGCCCTTGTCCATGGCCACGAAGGCGTTCACCGTTTCGGCGAGCTTCGCGATGGTCGTGTAGGGCTTGCCCCGCCGCACCGCAGGCCCGACTGGGCGCGGTGGAGAGATCATCAGGAGCGCGGTCGAGCCGTCAGGCTTCACGAGGCGCTCGTAGAATCGGATTACCGAGGCGTCGGCCGTCATGGGGTGGCGCGAGGCATCGCCCCAGCCGCAGCGCTCCACCAGGTTGCGATAGGCCTTCATGCGCTGGAGCCGGGACGCGAAGGCGCCCGTTCCCGTCAGCATGGCGATCCGGCCTCTGCCTTGGCCGCCGGGGGCGAAATCGAGGCGGATGTCGAGATGCTCGGGCTTCAGCGCATCCTCGGCGCGTTCCGGCCATTCCACGAGGGCGATGGCGTTCTCCGTCATCTCGTCCCAGCCCAGCTCCACCAGCTCATAGCCGCCGGAGAGGCGGTAGAAATCCGCATGGACGATGGGACAGCGCGGGCCGTCATAGACCTGCATCAGCGTGAAGGTGGGGCTTGGAACTTCGAGCTTAGGTTCGCCGGCGAGGGTGCGCACCAGGGCGCGGGCCAGCGTCGTCTTGCCGGCGCCGAGGCCGCCTGAGAGGGTCACCAGATCGCCGACTTTCAGCTCTTCGGCCAGGATCCGCGCGAAGCGCTCCGTCGACTCGTGGTCGGGAAGCGTCACGATCCATGCGGCCTGCAGAATGTCTTGCTCGGGCATGAGGGCCAGTCCATTCACCATCGCTGTTCCTACTCGGCTGCGATTGGAGTTAGCGCAGATTGCGCGGATCGGCCATCGGACGGCGTCTCGTGCCGGTCGTTGGGGAAGATGCACGTGACCGTGGTGCCGACGCCCGGGGCGGACGACACCTCGATGCGCCCGCCATGCAGCTCCACGAAGGAGCGCACGATCGACAGGCCCAGACCCACGCCGCGATGGCGCGTTCCCAGCGTATGGCTCTCGAACCGCTCGAAGATGCGCGCCTTGATCTCGGGCGGGATGCCGCGGCCCTGATCCTTCACGTCGAAGATCACTTCGCCGCCACGCTTGCGCGCCGAGACCCGGATGGTCTGGCCGGGCGACGAGAAGCCGACCGCATTGGAGAGCAGGTTGAACAGGATCTGGCGCACGCGCTTGCCGTCGGCCACGAAGGTGCCGATGTCGTCAGGGGTGTCGACGACCACGGTGAGCGAGGATTCCGCGAGCCGGTCCTCCAGTCCGCGCATGGCGGCTTCGATGGTGGAGCGGATGTCGACGATCTCCGGCGTCAGCTCCAGGGAGCCGGTGTCGATGGAGGCGAGATCGAGAATGTCGTTGAGGATCGCAAGCAGCGCCGCCGAGGATCGCATGATGTGATCGGCATAATCGCGCTGGCGCGGATTGAGGGCGCCCACCGTCTCGTCCCCGAGCAGCTGCGTGAAGCCGATGATATTGGTCAGCGGCGAGCGCAGCTCGTAGGACACGTGATGCACGAACTCGTCGCGCAGGCGCGAGGCACGCTCAAGCGCGTCGTTGCGCTCGGTGAGCGCACGCTCCACGTTCACGCTTGCGGTCACGTCGGTGAAGCTCAGAAGCGTCGCGCCGTCGGGCAGGGGCTGCGCGGTGCAGTCGAGCGCCGAGCCGTCATGCCGCTCGATCCGGCAGGTGAGGCCCATGCGCATGTCGGCAAGCCCCGCCACCGCGCCGCGAATGTCGATCCACGGCTCGTCCTGCGAGGCCAGGAGACGGCAGGCCTTGATGATCGTGTCGATATGCGGATTCTCGCCCGTCATCTCGGACGGCAGGTTCCACATCTCGGCGAAGGCGCGGTTGTGCAGCTTGAGGCGCCCGTCGGAGCCGAACACGGCAACGCCTTCCTTCAGCGTGTCGAGGGTCTCGGACTGGACGCGGGTCAGCGAATTAACCTGCGAGGCGAGCTCGAAGCGCTCGCTCACGTCATCGAAGAGATAGGTCACGCCGCCCTGTGGATTGGGGTTGATGACCACACGCAGCGTGCGCCTGTCGGGCAGATGCCACCAGGTCTCCTGTTGCTCGACCGAGCGGTATCCCTGCAGAAAATCGGCCTTCCACGCGCGGAAGTCCGCCTGCTCGGGCAGCTTGCGAGCGGCGCGCAAGCGGTCGAGCACTTCGCTGTCCGTCGGGCGCGAGGCGAGAAAGGCTGCATCGAGGCCCCAGAGCAGCTGATAGGCCGCATTGCTGAAGATGAGGGATTGCGATCCGTCGAAGATGGCGACGGCCGTCGGCAGCTGATCCAGGGTGCGCACATGAGCGTCCATCTGGCGCTGCAGATCGGTGCGGACCGCTTCGAGTTCCGATACGTCCACCGCGATCCCCGCGCTGCCGCCGGCGGTCGGGCGCTCAATCACCTCGAGAACGGCGCGGTGGCCCGCCACCACGGCCGTCACCCGGCCCGAGAAGGTGGTGCCGGATTGGCGCTGGCGCCGAGCCTCGTCCCGGGTGATCGCGCCGAGGAGTTCGAGGGAGCGGGCGATGGCGTCGTCGAGGTCCTTGGCTTCGACCGAGCGCAGATAGGCTTGGTTGGCCCAGAGCAGCTTGTCGTCCTGATCCCGGATCCACAGCGGATAGGCGACGTCGTCGAGCAGCATCGTCATGGCCCGCAGGTCGCTGCGCGCGGTCGCCAGATGATTTTGGGTCTTCATGAGTTCGGCCCGGTCGCCCGTCACGTCCCGCAGGCGCAGGATCGCCCGTCCGCCGATGGTACGGCCTTCCACGTCGACGAAGCGGCTGCCCGCCGTGCAGCGGCCGGTTAGGCGGAAGCTCTGGCCGCGCTGCTTGAGCTGCTCGAGGGCGCTTTCCACGGCGGCCGCATCGGCCGGCGCCAGCCAGGTGCCGAAGGCCAGAGCGCGCTGAGCCGGTGCATTCTCGCCGACGATGGACGGGTCGCCCTGGAACCGCGGTTCGCCGTCGCGACCGTGCCAGCTCACCAGGAGCTGGCGTTCCGAGCCCATGAGAAGGGCTGCAAGATCGTCGGCGCCCCGCAGGGCATCGAGCTCGTTCCGCAGACGCCGCTCCACCCGGGCGGAGCGCTTCTGCTCGCGCATCAGCAGCAGGGCCGTGGTGGTCGAGAAGGCCACGAGGCCCATGAAGAGGCCGAAATAGGCCGCGTTGTGCAGGTCGAAGCTGTGAAGGAAACCGAGGAGATCCGAGGCCCCTTCTCTGATGGGAAGGAGCAGGTCGTTGGCGAAGGCCGACGGAGCGGTGCCGGCCAGGAGCGCCAGGGACAGGGGCACACGGGCGGAGCCGACGAGAGAGGTTCTCCCGCCCATTCTGCCATCGTGACGCTCCCATTGCCCGGCCATGCCGTGCTGCCCTTCCTTCGTTGGCGGCCCGACGACCAGGCCAAGTCGGATCGATCCCCGGCCGCGCTTCATGACGCCACAGAGGTCAACCGTCTACGCATGAACGGAACTGCCGGCGCAGGTTCGAAACCACAGCACAGCCGGTCGATTCGGGTTCACTCTAGACCACCCCTGACTCCGCCAGGAAGGGGGTTAACACCGGCTTAAACTTCCTTTGGAGAACCTGTGCGCAATTCGTCGAACCATATTGCATTTCTGACACACACATGCCGGTGCGACACTCTGTCGATTCGATAGGCGGCCAACAAAGAAAAAGCCCGGCCGGAGCCGGGCTTTCGATTCCGTGTCGGAAGGCGGCCGATCAGTAGCGGTAGTGATCCGGCTTGAACGGGCCCTTCTCGGAGACGCCGATATAGGCCGCCTGGTCGGGACGCAGCTTGGTGAGCTTCACGCCGATCTTTTCGAGGTGCAGCGAAGCGACCTTCTCGTCCAGATGCTTCGGCAGGGTGTAGACCTTCTTCTCGTACTTGCCGGCGTTGCTCCAGAGCTCGATCTGGGCCAGCGTCTGGTTGGTGAACGAGGCCGACATCACGAAGGACGGGTGACCCATGGCGTTGCCGAGGTTCACGAGGCGGCCTTCCGAGAGCAGGATGATGCGGTGCCCGTCGGGGAACGTGATCTCGTCGACCTGCGGCTTGATGTTGGTCCACTTGAGGTTCTTGAGACCCGCGACCTGGATCTCGTTGTCGAAGTGGCCGATGTTGCAGACGATCGCCCGGTCCTTCATGGCCCGCATGTGGTCGAGGGTGATGACGTCCTTGTTGCCGGTGGCGGTGACGAAGATGTCGGCGCGGGGAGCCGCGTCCTCCATGGTCGTGACCTCGTAGCCTTCCATGGCGGCCTGGAGCGCGCAGATCGGATCCACTTCCGACACGAGCACGCGGCAGCCGGCCTGGCGGAGCGAAGCGGCCGAGCCCTTGCCCACGTCGCCGAAGCCGGCGACCATGGCGACCTTGCCGGCCATCATCACGTCCGTGCCCCGGCGAATGCCGTCGACCAGCGACTCGCGGCAGCCATAGAGATTGTCGAACTTCGACTTGGTCACCGAGTCGTTGACGTTGATCGCCGGGAAGAGGAGCTTGCCTTCCTTCTCCATGATGTAGAGACGGTGAACGCCCGTGGTGGTCTCCTCCGAGACGCCCTTGATCGAGGCGGCGATCTCAGCGAACCAGCCCTTCGGCTTCTCGGCGAGAAGGCGCTTGATGAGCGCGAAGAAGACCTCTTCCTCTTCCGAACCCGGCTTGTCGAGGAAGGCGGTATCGCCTTGCTCGGCGCGCAGGCCGAGATGGACCAGCATGGTGGCATCGCCGCCGTCGTCGAGGATCATGTTGGGGACACCGCCGCCGTGCCAGTCGAACAGCTTGGCAGTGTAGTCCCAGTACTCCTTCAGGGTCTCGCCCTTATAGGCGAAGACCGGGATGCCGGCAGCCGCGATGGCGGCGGCGGCGTGGTCCTGGGTGGAATAGATGTTGCAGGACACCCAGCGGATGTCGGCCCCGAGAGCCTTCAGGGTCTCGATCAGCACCGCGGTTTGGATGGTCATGTGCAGCGAGCCGGCGATGCGGGCGCCCTTCAAGGGCTGCTTCGGGCCGTACTCCTCGCGAACCGCCATCAGGCCCGGCATCTCGGTCTCGGCGATCGAGATCTCCTTGCGGCCGAAATCGGCAAGGCTGATGTCTTTGACGATGTAATCCTGTGCCATGATGGCCTCTCTTTAGCACCAGTTCCGGGTGAATTGGCGCCCTCTCTATCAGAGAGCCGCGGGAGAGGCAATCAAGATATAAAGATGTCTTTATATGTCTTATTCGATCACTCGTCCTCGCCGAACTTGTTGGCGAGGAGGTCGTCGATGGCCTGCAGGCAAAGCGCCGCGTCCTCGCCCTTGGCTGTGACGGTGATCGAGGTGCCCTGAGCGGCTGCCAGGGTCAGAAGACCCATGATCGACCGCCCGCCCACGGTCTCGCCGCAGCGAGTCACGGTAACGTCGGAATTGAAGCGCTCGACGGTCTGGACGAACTTGGCCGAGGCACGGGCGTGCAGGCCCCGGCGGTTGATGATCGGAAGCTCCCGAACCTCGGCTCCGTCAGGCACGGCGGCAGGCGGGCAGTCCTGGTCGAGGGGCCGGTCCATGAGGGTTACTTCCCGGAGAGAACGCGCGAGGCGATGTTGATGTATTTGCGCCCCGCCTCCTGGGCGTGGGAGACGGCATCGGACAGGGGTTCCTCGTCCCGGACGGAAGCCAGCTTGATCAGCATGGGCAGGTTGATGCCGGCGACCACCTCGACGGACCCGCCATTCATGCAGGACAGGGCCAGGTTCGACGGCGTACCGCCGAACATGTCCGTCAGAACCACGACCCCTTGCCCCGAATTGACCCGGCACACGGCGGCCATGATGTCCTTGCGCCGTGTCTCCATGTCGTCGTCGGGGCCGATCGTGATCGTTTCGAGCTGCTCCTGTGGCCCCACGACATGCTCAAGCGCCGCCTTGAATTCGGTCGCGAGCTGCCCGTGAGTGACGAGCACCATTCCAATCATAATGTTACAAGTCCGAACGCTCCGAGAGCGGAGCCGCTATTTTGTGCACTGCGAAGCCAAGCGCAAGAGCATTGAGTGGAAAAGTTCATCACAGTGTCACTACCGTGTCGCAGAGACCACTCAGGCAGGCCAGGGCGACGTCCGCCGAGATTGCCCCGGCTTGCATCCGGATGCGAGGGACCATGACGCCGCAGAGGACGACATGTTTGTCCTGCTCCTCAGGATAGCGGGCCGGGTCATCGGAGAGGTCGACCACCAGACGAATGACGGCCGCGGCTTCGAAGGGCTGCCGGACGATCCCCAGACCGAAGACCTCGATGCTGCCGCCGAGCGGTTCCACCGGCCGCGCCAGGAGGCGGCCGTGATGCGCCGAGAGACGGGTGCGGTCATCACTGACGAGCCGTCCGAAGCGGCCGGCCCTGAGGGCGAGCGACACCACTTCGCGGGCGAGCTTCGACTTGCCCGATCCCGACGCGCCCCGGATCAGAAGCCCTGCCTCGCCGACGAGCACGCAGCCGCCATGGATCGTCTGCGCCCCGCTCAAGGCAGGTTCTTTCCAGGTTCGCGTTTGGCCCTGTCCCGGTCCTTCCTGTCCTGTTCCTTCTTGGCCTTCACGCCCTCGATGGGGAGGCGGATGATGAAACGGGCGCCAAGGCGCTTGGGTTCGCCGTCCTCGTCGGGAGGCCCGAGCCGGTTCTCGGCACGGATCGTGCCGCGATGGGCCTCGATGATCTGACGGGAGATGGACAGGCCGAGCCCCGAATTCTGGCCGAAGCCCTGCTCGGGCCGATCAGTGTAGAAGCGCTCGAAGATCCGATCGAGGGCATCGGGCTCGACACCCGGCCCGCTGTCCTCCACCAGAATTTCCACCTGGTTCCTGCGGCGGCGCATGGAAACCCTCACGGGCTCGTCGGGGGGCGAGAAGGAGCGCGCGTTGTCGATCAGGTTGTTGAAGACCTGGCCCAGGCGGCTGTCATGGCCGAGGACCAGGAAGGCGTCGCGGCCTTGAGCCTGCCGGTCGATGCTCAGCGTGATGAGCGGATCGTGCTCCTGGCGGCGTTCGTTGGCCACCGACACCACCGCATCCAGAAGGCGCACCATGTCCACGGGCTCCGCATCGGCGCGGGCGAGCTCGGCATCGAGGCGCGAGGCGTCCGAGATGTCGCTGATCAGCCTGTCGAGACGCTTCACGTCGTGCTGGATGATCGACAGGAGGCGCTGGCGGGACTCGTCGCTGCGGGCGAGCGGCAGGGTTTCCACGGCGCTGCGCAGCGAGGTCAGGGGATTCTTCAGCTCGTGCGCCACGTCCGCCGCGAAACTCTCGATGGCGTCGATGCGGTTGTAGAGCGCCTTGGTCATGTCGCGCAGAGCGCCCGAGAGGTGGCCAATCTCGTCGGCACGGGCCGTGAAATCCGGAATTTCCTGGCGGGACTTCGTGCCCCAGCGCACCCGCTCCGCCGCCTCAGCCAGCCGCCGGACGGGCCCCGCGATGGCGCCGGCGAGGAAGAGCGACAGGACGATCATGACCACGGCCGCCACCAGGAAGACCTGGAGCAGGGCGAAGCGCTCCGACGCGATGATCGCGTCGATGTCGCCCTCCTGGGTGGAGAGAAGCAGCGCCCCCTGGACCGTGCGGAATCGCTGGATCGGCACGGCCACCGAAACGATGGTCTCGCCGCGGTTATTCACCCGCACCACGCTCGATTGCTGGCCGGCGAAGGCCTGCTGCACCTCCGGCAGGGACTTGCCATTGGCGGGGCCGACCTCTTCCTGCACCGGGCGTACGGTGCGACGGAACATCTTGCGCAGGCTGTTCCAGGTGCGTTCGATGAAGCTCGTCGTGTTCTCGACATTGGCGACCGGCGGCAGATCCATCCGCAGGATGTCGCCGCGGGAATAGAACGACCTTGAATCGAGAAGCAGCATGCCTTCCCGGTCGAAGATGCGGGCGCGGGTCTTCGTCGGCGTCACCAGCCGGCGCAGCAGGGGGGCGACGCGCTCGGGATTGATGGAGAATTCCAGCGACGAGAAGGATTCGTCGTTGAACCGTTCCGTCTCGCCCGCCTGCATCTGCAGGAGCTGGTCCGGGTCGATGGTGATGGTGTTGGTCTCGACGGTCGCGGAACTCGCGATCGCGCCGGCGATGATCTCGCCCTGGGTGAGAAGGCTCTGAACCCGGGCTTCGATCAGCCCCTCTCGGAACTGGTTGAGATAGAGAAAGCCGACGAGCAGGGCCACGAGCCCGGCGAGGTTGAGGACGACGATCCGGCGGGTAAGGCTCGACGAGCCGCGCTGCACGATCATGCGGCCGAAATGCTTCAGCCGTGCCAGGGTCCCCTGGGGAGCGGGCGGATCGTCGAACGCCGCCTCGGCGTGGATGGGGTCAGCCTTCATGCCATTCGTTCAAGCATGGCCTGGTGTTTCCGTCCCGGACCATGACCGTCTTTCCAGGTTGCTTGCGCCAAAGCGTCAGGCTTCCTTGAAGCGGTAGCCCACGCCGTAGAGGGTCTCGATCATTTCGAAACTCTGGTCAACCGACTTGAACTTCTTGCGCAGGCGCTTGATGTGGCTGTCGATGGTCCGGTCGTCCACATAGACCTGATCGTCATAAGCGGCATCCATCAGGGCGTTGCGGCTCTTCACCACTCCCGGGCGCGTGGCGAGGGCCTGCAGGATCAGGAATTCCGTCACGGTGAGGGTGACCGGCTCGCCCTTCCAGGTGCAAGCGTGGCGCTCCGGGTCCATCTTGAGCTGGCCTCGCTCCAGGGCTTTCGGATCGGCCTCCTTGGGGACGCTCTGGTCCTTGGGGGCGAAGCGCCGCAGAACGGCCTTCACCCGCTCGACGAGGAGCCGCTGGGAGAAGGGTTTGCGGATGAAGTCGTCGGCGCCCATCTTGAGGCCGAACAACTCGTCGATCTCCTCGTCCTTGGAGGTCAGGAAGATCACCGGCAGATCCGACTTCTGCCGCAGGCGGCGCAGGAGCTCCATGCCGTCCATGCGCGGCATCTTGATGTCGAAGATGGCCAGATCCGGCGGGGCATGCTTGAGCCCGTCCAGAGCCGAGGCTCCGTCCGTATAGGTCTGAATGCGATAGCCCTCCGCTTCGAGGGCGATGGAAACAGAGGTCAGGATGTTGCGATCGTCATCGACAAGGGCGATCGTTGGCATGAACTCTTCCTTAGCTTGGTACGGACGATTGTCAGCTTTTTCGTCTCGTCTGACAACGCAGGGGGCCCTGAAACGTCCCCAACTGCGCCTTTCTCGTGGCATAAATATGGTTTCCCCCCAGGCCGCGACCAGGGGCGGTCCAGATAGTGGGGCTTAAGGGCGGCAGGTTCAACCGCAGATGAACGCTCCATTACCGTTTGGACAGGATGTCCCCGCTCCTCGATCTCGTCCTTGCCGCAGCGGCTGAGGTTTCGGGCCCGGCAAAACGTTTTTTCATCCTACGAAAGAATTCCGGAAATACTTTGAAAGTCTAGGTACTAAGACGGATGGAGGTCTGGTTCCCGGAAAAATAGAATGCGATGAAACAACCTGAGTTGACGGCACCGTCAGCTGACCTAAAGAAGGTTCCATGATCAAGCGAGACGGCAAAACATTGCCAGGATTGTTTGACCCTACCCATGTGACGGTCATCGGACGGCGGCTGATCCGGCTGCGCGGCGGCCGCCAACCAGGAGAAGTCTTCCGTGGAAAATATCGGCGTGTTCAACAGCGCACAGGGCGCTGAGGCCTCCGGCCTCCGCAATCTCAAACGGGTCTACTGGAATCTTGAGGCGCCCGCGCTCTACGAGCAATCCCTGACCCGGGGCGAGACCAGGCTCGTGCAGGGCGGTGCGCTTCTGGCGGATACCGGCGTGCATACGGGCCGTTCGCCCAAGGACAAGTTCGTGGTGCGCGACGAGACCACGGAAAGCACGGTATGGTGGGACAACAACGGCGCCATCACGCCTGGCCATTTCGACACCCTGCTGCAGGACTTCCTGGCCCATGCCGAGGGCAAGGAACTGTTCGCTCAGGATCTTTACGGCGGCGCCGATCCGGCCCACCGGGTCAAGGCCCGCGTGTTCACGGAATATGCCTGGCACTCGCTCTTCATCCGCAACCTGCTGATCCGCCCGGATCGCGGCGAGCTCGCCGACTACGTCCCGGGGCTGACCATCATCGACCTGCCGTCCTTCAAGGCAGACCCGGCCCGTCACGGCTGCCGTACCGAAACGATCATCGCCTGCGACTTCAAGCGCAAGATCGTGCTGATCGGCGGCACATCCTACGCGGGCGAGATGAAGAAGTCGGTCTTCACCTATCTCAATTACGTGCTGCCGGCCCAGAAGATCATGCCGATGCACTGCTCGGCCAATGTGGGCAAGGACGGCGACGTCGCCGTGTTCTTCGGCCTGTCCGGCACCGGCAAGACGACCCTCTCGGCCGATCCCAACCGCATTCTGCTGGGCGACGACGAGCATGGCTGGGGGCCGAACGGCGTGTTCAACTTCGAGGGCGGCTGCTACGCCAAGACCATCCGCCTGTCCCGCGAGGCGGAGCCCGAGATCTTCGCCACCACCGAGCGCTTCGGCACGGTGCTGGAGAACGTGACGATCGACCCGATCACCCGCATTCCCGATTTCGACGACGCGTCGAAGACGGAGAACACGCGCTGCGCCTATCCGCTGGACTTCATTCCCAATGCGAGCGCCACCGGCCGCGCGGGCATCCCGAAGAACATCGTGATGCTCACCTGCGACGCCTTCGGCGTGCTGCCCCCGATCGCCAAGCTGACCCCGGCCGAGGCCATGTACCATTTCCTCTCCGGCTACACCGCCAAGGTGGCGGGCACGGAGAAGGGCGTGAAGGATCCGGAGGCCACCTTCTCGACTTGCTTCGGCGCGCCGTTCATGCCGCGGCACCCGTCCGAATATGGCAACCTACTGCGCGATCTCATCGCCAAGCACTCGGTGGATTGCTGGCTCGTCAACACGGGCTGGACCGGCGGCAAATACGGGGTGGGCCGGCGCATGCCGATCCGCGTCACCCGCCGCCTGCTCACGGCAGCGCTCGACGGATCGCTGTCCCGCGCCGATTTCCGCCGCGACCCCTATTTCGGCTTCGCGGTGCCGACTTCGGTGCCGGGCGTCGAGCCCCATATCCTCTATCCGGTGAAGACCTGGCAGAACAAGGCGGAGTTCGCCGAGACGGCCAAGCGCCTGATCGACATGTTCAACGAGAACTTCAAGCGGTTCGAGAACCATGTGGATTCCGACGTGCGCTCTGCGGCCCCTCAGACCTCGATCGCCGCTTAGGGCCGATCAATCCTATCGTTGCGGAAGGCGGCTCACGGGCCGCCTTCTTCGTTTGGTTCCCTCCGATTGCGCGTCCCTCCCATGCGTGCAGGGCATTCCGATGTGTGCGAAAAGATGTATGATGACATGCAACTAAGATGAGTCTGCTCTCGGCAAGCTCGAACCCGGTGGGATACGCCTTTGCCCCGTCTGACAGGTGTCCTCTTTGCGATTGCCGCAAACGGTCTTTTTGCGACCAGCGACACCCTCGTGAAGCTCCTTTCCCTGCGCTATCCCATCTTCCAGATCATCGCCATGCAGGCGGGCGTCGCGTGCGTCGTGGTGGGCATCGTCATCTGGCGCGACAAGGCGTACAGGCTCTCGGCCATCCGCAATCCGAAGATGCTGATCGGCCGCGGCTTCCTTGCCGGCATCGGCACTGTCTCCGGCTTCTATGCCTTCTCGCTCCTGCCGCTCGCCGATGTCTATGCGATCACTTTCGGCTCTCCCCTCGTCGTGACCGTTGCGGCCGCGTGGCTCCTGGGCGAACGTACGGGGCTGGCGCGGTGGATCGCGATCCTCGTCGGGTTCTCGGGCATCCTGGTCATGGTGCAGCCGGGCTATGTCGCCTTGTCCCTCGGGCATCTGGCAGCGTTCCTCAACATCTTCGTCGGAGCCGGCGTCATCCTGATCATGCGCACGATCGGCTCGCAGGAAAACCGGGCTGTCATGGTGGCGGCCGTGATGGTCGGGCAGCTGACGGCGAGCCTGCCCGGTGTCTTCATGAGCCACGCTCCAGAGTGGAGCGACGTGGGTCTCGTGACCATGTCAGGATTCGTCATGGTGTCGGCGCAGTTTCTCCTGCTGGAAGCCCTGCGCCGGGCTCCCGCTTCCAGCGTCGCGCCCATGCAGTACACGAAGCTCGTCTGGGCCATCCCGGTCGGGCTCCTGGTGTTCGGCGACGAGCCGAAGCTGCATGTGCTCGCTGGAGCCCTCCTGGTGATCGGATCGGTGCTATACCTGCTTGCCTATCAGCGGCGGGCCGACACCAGGCTCGGCTCATCTGGCCAGGTGACGGCTGACCGTTCCGCGCCTACAGCACAGCCGCAATGTCTTGAGGGGAAGAAGCTTGGTTGACCATCGAAGCACCATGCCTGCACGGTTGTCGCTGCAGGGTCGGACGGCCCTCGTCGTGGGCGGATCGAGCGGGATCGGCAATGCCATCGCCCATGGCTTCCAGGACAGCGGCGCCCGGGTGGCGATTGCTGCCAGGACGCCCGCAAAGCTGAAGGACGCGACTCAGCGCCTGCAGGATGCTGATCCGACCGCGCGTGGTTATGTGGTCGATGCCGCGCAGCCGGAGGAAATCGATGGGCTCGTTGCGTCGGTTCTGGCGGATTTCGGCCATGTGGACATCCTGGTTGCGTGCCAGGGCATGACCATCCTCAAGCCGGCCGAGGAGTTCACGCCGGCGGAGTACGACGCGATCATGCAGACGAACCTTCGCAGCGTGTTCTTCACCTGCACCCGCTTCGGCCGCCAGATGCTGGAGCGCGGGTCGGGTGCGATCATCACCATCGCGTCGCTCTCGGCCCATCGCGGTTGGCCGCTCGCCTCGGTCTATGCGGCCAGCAAGCACGGCGTTGTCGGTGTGACGAAAACCCTTGCGGCCGAATGGGCCGACAGGGGCGTTCGCGTCAATGCCATCTCGCCGGGCTTTTTCATGACGGAGCTGAATCAGTCGAAGATGAGCGCAAAGCGCAAGGAGAACGCGCTTGTCAGAACACCCATTGGCCGCTTCGGCCAGCTTGACGAGCTCGTGGGCGCCGCGATCTATCTCGCTTCGCCGGCCTCGGGATTCGTGACGGGCGCCGTGCTCAATGTGGATGGAGGTTATCTCGCCTCCGGAATCTGATTACGCTTCAGCGACAAAGAAAGGGATATGCATCACGTGGCGGTAAGTCTCGCCGGGGCGCAGCACCGCCGAGGGAAAGTGCGGAATGTTCGGCGCATTGGGGAAGTTCTGCGTCTCGAGCGCGAAGCCGGCATGTTTCTCATAGACGGCGCGGCCTTTGCCGTAGGCCGGTGCCTTGCCGAAATGATTGGCGGTGTAGAACTGAACGCCCGGCTGATTGGTCCAGATCTCCAACCCCCGGCGCGAGACGGGATCCACCGCCCGCGCCGCGCGGCGCAGAGGCTCGCTGCTGTCGTTGAGGCAGAAATTGTGGTCGTAGCCGGCTTCCGGGAGCTGCGCGGTATCGTCGATCATCGTGCCGATGGGTCGTGACGATCTGAAATCGAAGGCCGTGCCGGCCACGAGCGCCCGTTCGCCGGTAGGGATCTTGCCGGGACCGACCGGTGTGTAGCGGTCGGCCTCGATCAGAAGGTGCTGATCGCGGACATGGCCGGAATCGTGACCGGCGAGGTTCCAGTAGCCGTGATAGGCAAGGTTTATCACCGTCGGCCGGTCCGTCGTCGCTTCCATGACGATTTCGAGTGCCGGATCGTCGGTGAGCCTGTACGTGACCGTTGTGGTCACGGCCCCCGGATAGCCTTCATCGCCGTCAGGGCGGTGCAGACTCAGCCGAACGGCGTTGTTTGCCGTGTCCGGTTCTCCCGCCCAGATCCGCTTGCTGAAGCCCCGAAAGCCGCCATGGATGTGATTGGGCGGCTCGTTGGCTGAGAGGGAGTAGGTCTCGCCATCGAGCGTGAAGCGTGCATCTGCGATGCGGTTGGCATAGCGGCCGCAGACCGCGCCGGCCGAGCCGCGGTTCTGAACGTAGGAGCCCGCATCGTCGTAGCCCAGGACGATATCCGCCGCTTGACCCTCGGCATCGGGAACGAACAACCGGCTCACGGCGGCCGCATAGGTGATGATCGTGGCGCGGACGGCGCCTGCTTCGATATCGAACGCTTCGACAGGGTGGTCGTCGATGGTGCCGAAGGGACATTTTTGGATGCTCATGAGCGGACACAAAAGTGCCGACACCATGGCCGCGGGGCAACGTTGTCAGCAGTTGGGGAGAATCAGTGGATTTCAGGTTCCGGCACGCCGCCGGATCCTTCAAGGAAGTCGAAGTCGCAGCCTTCGTCCGCCTGGCGGATATGCTGTGCGAAAAGCTTGTTGTAGCCGCGTGGGTAGTCGCGCGGCGGCGGCGACCAGGTGCGCAGGCGATCCTGGATCTGTTCGTCGCTGACGTGGAGATGGATCGAGCGGTTCGGCACGTCGACGGTGATGAGATCGCCCGTACGCACGGCCGCGAGCGGACCGCCGATATGCGCTTCCGGCGAGACGTGCAGGATGCACGCGCCGTAGCTGGTGCCGCTCATGCGGGCGTCGGAGATGCGCAGCATGTCGCGCACGCCCTGCTTCAAGAGCTTCTTCGGGATCGGCAGCATGCCCCATTCCGGCATGCCGGGCCCGCCGATGGGGCCGGCATTGCGCAGCACCATAATGTGATCGGGCGTGACGTCGAGATCGAGGTCGTTCACGGCTTTCGTCATCTCGTCATAGGTGTCGAAGACGATGGCAGGACCGGTGTGCTGCAGCAGCCGCGGTTCCGCGGCCGGCGGCTTGATCACGCAGCCCTTCGGCGCCAGGTTGCCGCGCAGAATGGCCGTGCCGCCGGAGGCGGCGATCGGCTTGTCGAGCGGGCGGATCACGTCGTCGTTGTAGACGGCCGCACCCTCCAAAGCATCGCGCAGGGTTCCGGCCACGGTGCGCTCGTCGAGGTGGAGCATCGGCGCGAGGCGGGAGAGCAGGCCGCGAATGCCGCCGGCAATGTGGAAATCCTCCATCAGCCATTGTCCCGACGGGCGCAGGTTCGCGATCACCGGCACCTTCTGGGCGAAGTCGTCGAAGTCCTGAAGCGTGACCTCGACGCCGGCGCGGCCGGCCATCGCCACGAGATGAATCATCGCATTCGTGGAGCCGGCGAGCGCGTTGTGAACCATGAGGGCGTTCTCGAACGAGCGCCTGGTGAGAATGTCGCTGGGCTTGAGATCGTCCCAGACCATCTCGACGATCTTGCGGCCGGTGAGGCTCGCCATGCGCGGGTGGGCGGCATCGACGGCCGGGATGGAGGCGGCGCCGGGGAGGCTCAGGCCCAGGGTCTCGACGATGGACGTCATCGTGGAAGCCGTGCCCATGGTCATGCAGGTGCCGGGCGAGCGCGCGATGCCCGCTTCCATGTCGTTCCATTGCTGGTTCGTGATGGTGCCGGCCTCCTTCTCGGCCCAGTACTTCCAGATGTCGGAGCCCGAGCCGAGAATCGTGCCGCCATGGTGGCCGCGGATCATCGGACCTGCGGGCATGAAGATCATCGGCAGGTTCATGCTGATCGCGCCCATGACCGTCGCGGGCGTCGTCTTATCGCAGCCGCCCATGAGGACGGCTCCGTCGATCGGGTGCGAGCGCAGGAGCTCCTCCACCTCCAGCGCGAGGAGGTTGCGGTAGAGCATCGTGGTCGGCTTGACGAAGTTCTCCGACAGCGACAGCGCCGGGAGCTCGATAGGGAAGCCGCCGGCCTGCCACACGCCGCGCTTCACATCCTCGACGCGCACGCGAAAATGGGAATGGCAGGGGTTGATGTCGCTCCAGGTGTTGATGATCGCGATCACCGGCTTGCCCATGAAATCCTCACGGGCATAGCCCATCTGAAGCGTCCGGGACCGGTGCCCGAAGGAGCGCAGGTCGGTAACGCCGAACCAGCGGTAGCTTCTCAGTTGCTCAGGGGATTTCCTGGCCATTCTTGTTCACTCCCGGCGCCTGGCAGCGCAAAAGCCATATATCATACAAATTTAGAAATTCGTCGCCTTTTTAGGGCCGGCTGTCAAGGGCGGCAGCCGCCTCCGTGTCGCCCATTTCGGCTTCAGGCTTTTGCAGCTGACCGGATTTTGACGGCCTTGGTAGCAGGCTTGGCGGAAGCCTGCAGCATCCGGGCCGAATAGCGGTTGCGGCTGTTGGCCAGATGCGCACGCATCATGGCGGCGGCCAGATTCGAGTCGCCCATGGCAATGGCATCCCGGATCGCCCGGTGCTCGCGCTCGATGACCCCCAGATAGTCGCGCTGGCGCTGATCCTCTCCCACCGGATTCATCGGGCCGGACCGGCGAGGCACGGCAAACTCCCCGAGGAAGTCAAGGAACCGTGCGAAGTAGGGGTTCTTGGTCGCACCTGCGAGAATGCGGTGGAATTCGAGATCCGCCGCGATGCCGTAATCCTCGCCCTTCGTGATGTTCTCGAGCGCGCGGTCCAGCGCGGCCATCTCCTCGTCCGTCCGACGCACGGCGGCGAGCGAAGCCGCCTCCACTTCCACGGCCAGGCGCAGTTCCAGCATGGCCAGGATGTCATCCACCTCGCCGTTGCTGAGGGACGCGAAGAAATCCGATTTCGGCGGGGGCGGAAGCACGAAGGCGCCGGCGCCCTGACGGGTCTGGACCAGCTTGGCCGCCTTGAGCGCCGCCACGGCCTCGCGCACCACCGTCCGGCTGACGCCGGCTGCCGATGCCAGCTCGGCTTCGGTGGGCAGACGATCGCCCGCCTGCAACCGACCCTCGGCGATCTCCCGCGAAATCGCCTCCGCCAGATCGCTCACGAGATTGCGCTTGCGGGCGACGGTGTTGAGGGACAGGCCGGAGAGGAAGGAGCGTTCGTTCATGGAGCCGTTGCGTGCCTCTTTCAAGGCGCTGAAAAACCGATGATGTCTGAGGCTTCCGATCAGGCGGAAGCCATCCGTTAAGCCTGCCCCGGGTCCTCGAGCAGCGGCCGGTCATCACAGGCGTGCTGTCCGATCCGGCAGGCCAACTTGTCGTATGTCTCACTACTTGCTGGCATCTCCCAAGTCAAAAGAAATCGTTATTACAGGCACATCCTTTGGTGGAAAGCTGCGTCGAATGAGACGAGTGTGGCCTGTCTCGTCTCCCTTGTCAAAATTTGTATGTTGCCATACAAGATATGTTGCGGGTCTCGCGCTCAACTCAACGATAACGCACCAGGGAGGTACCACATGAAGAAGTTTCTCGCGGCCCTAGGCCTCTCGCTCCTCGGGCTCGGTGCCGCGCAGGCGCAAAGTCCCGCCTGGCCGCAGAAGCAGGTCACAATCATCGTGCCCTTCGGCGCCGGCGGCACCACCGATCTGTTCGCCCGCATCGTCGCCGAGCAGCTCCAGGCCAAGTACCGCAAGCCCTTCGTGATCGAGAACCGTCCGGGAGCCGGCGGCAACATCGGCACGACGGCCGCTGCCAAGGCTGCGCCCGATGGCCATACGCTCCTCGTCGGCACGGTGAGCACGCACGCCATCAATCCGTTCCTCTACAAAAACCTCCCCCACGACGCCGAGAAGGATTTCATCCCGATCACCGGCTTGGCCAAGCTTCCCAATCTCCTGGTGGTGAATCCCAAGGTCCCGGCAAAGACCTTTGCGGAATTCGTCGAATACGCGAAGCAGAATCCCGGTAAGCTGAACTACGGCTCGTCCGGTGCGGGGACGTCGCAGCATCTGGCGGCCGAGCTGTTCCAGCTCAAGACCGGTGCGAAGATGACCCATGTGCCGTTCCGCAGCTCCCAGGACATCGCCAACGGTCTCATCGGCGGGCATATCGATCTCGCCTTCGACAACATGACCATCGCCTGGCCCCAAGCGCAGGCCGGCACCGTGCGGGCCCTCGCCGTCACCAGCCCGGAGCGCAGCCCGCAGGCGCCAGAGGTTCCGGCCGTCGCCGAGACGCTGTCCGGCTTCGATGCCACTTCCTGGAACGGCCTGTGGGCCCCGGCCGGCACGCCGCAGGCGGTCGTCGACACCATCGCGGCCGACGTGAAGACCATTCTCGAAAAGCCCGAGGTTCAGAAGAAGGCCGCCGAGCTGGCTTCGACGCCCGCCCCGATGACCCCGAAGCAGTTCGCCGAGTACATTCAGGGCGAGCGGCAGAAATGGTCCGAGGTGGTCAAGACCGTCGGCATCCAGCTCGGCCAGTAAGAGATCACTTTTGAAGAACGGGCCGAGCGATGCTCGGCCATTTCCGGAACCGCCCTCAACGAAGAACGAGACGACACCCATGCTGACGAAGATCGAGACCTCTGAACTTGCCCGCTCCGTCCTGGCGGTTCCGCCATTCGCCCTGACATCCGATTTCGAGGTCAACCGGGAGGCCAATGCCAAGCTGGTCCGCCATCTCGAGGCCGGCGGCGTCTCGACCCTGCTCTATGGCGGCAACGCCAATGTTCACAACTGGCCGGTGTCGAAGTTTGCCGATTGGCTCGACAGCCTGGAGGAGTCGGTTGCCGACGACACCTGGCTGATCCCTTCCGTCGGCCCCGACTATGGCAAGCTTGTCGATGAAGCGGCGATCCTGAAATCCCGCCGCTATCCCGTCGCCATGGCGCTGCCGATGATCGCGCCGCAGACCCCCGACGGCGTGGTCCGCGGCTTGCAGGACTTCGTCGACCGTTCCGGTGTGCCGCTGATCGTCTATATCAAGACCGATCAATATGTGCCCGCCAAGGCGATGGCGAAGCTTGTCGAGCAGGGCGCCGTCTTCGGCATCAAGTACGCCGTCCCGCGGACCGATTTGACCCAGGACGCCTATCTCCAGGAGCTGATTGAGGCGGTCGGGGCGGATCGGATCGTGAGCGGCTTCGGCGAGCCGCCGGCGCTGCCGCATCTCCTGCACTTCAAGCTCGCCGGCTTCACGGCAGGCTGCGTCTGCATCGCGCCGCATCTGTCGATGTCGTTCCTGCATGCGCTGAAGCGCGGCGACGAGGCCGAGGCCAAGCGCCTCCTCGACGTCTTCCTGCCGCTCGAAGCCATCCGCGAGCGCCACAACGCGATCCGGGTTCTCCACACGGCGGTCTCCCTGTCGGGCGTGGCCGACATGGGCCCGATCCTGCCGCTCCTCACCGAGGCCGATCCGGCCATCCACGGCGAGATCAAGGAAGCCGCACGGGCTCTCCTGGCCGCGGAAATGACCGCTCGACAGCAGGCCGCGGCTGCGTAATCTGGCCGGCATCGTCGGTCAGCCGGTCCTGTGCCGGCAGCATGTAAGGCGTTTGTGATCTCCATGCCTGAGTCCCACCCAGATTTCCTGGGCGTGCTCGCCGCACGCCTGGGAGCCAAGCACGTCATCGTCGACCCCGCCGAGATGGAGGGACACCTCATCGAGGAGCGGAAGCTCTATCGCGGCACCGCCCTGGCGGTGGTCCGTCCCGGCAGCACGGAAGAGGTGTCTTTCGTGGTGCAGGAATGCGCGAAAGCGAACGTCGCCGTCGTACCGCAGGGCGGCAATACCGGCCTCGTCGGCGGAGGGGTGCCTCACACGGGGGTCGTCCTGTCGCTCGCCAGGCTCGACAGGATCCGCGAGGTGAACGCCTTCAACGCCACCATCACGACCGAGGCCGGCTGCATCCTGAAGAATGTTCAGGAAGCGGCGAAGGAGGTCGATTGCATCTTTCCGCTGTCGCTCGCCTCCGAGGGCTCCTGCCGGATCGGCGGCAACATCGCGACCAATGCGGGCGGCGTGAATGTCGTGCGCTACGGCAACACCCGCGATCTCGTGCTCGGGCTCGAGGTCGTGCTGGCCGACGGGCGGATCTGGAACGGCCTCAAGAGTCTGCGCAAGGACAACACCGGCTACGACCTGAAGAACCTCTTCGTCGGTTCGGAAGGAACCCTCGGCATCATCACGGCCGCGGTGCTGAAGCTGTTCCCTCGGCCCAAGACGAAGGTGGTCGCCTTCGTGGGCTGCGCCTCGCCCCATGCGGCGCTCGAACTGTTCGAAGGCCTGCGCCAGACCATGGGCGATGAGCTGACGGCCTTCGAGTTCCTCCCGCGCTTTGCCCTAGAGATCGTGCTCAGGCATGCTCCCGGCGCCGTCCGTCCGTTGAGCGGCGATCATGCCGCTTACGCCCTGATCGAAGTGTCGTCGCCCGATCCGGAACTCGACCTGCGCGAACAGCTGGAGAAGGCCCTGGGAGCCGCTTTCGAGAACGGCACGATCGAGGACGCGACGATTGCGGCGAGCGAGGCGCAGAATGCGGCGCTCTGGCACTTGAGGGAAAGCCTCTCCGACGTGCAGGGGCTCGAGGGCGGGTCGATCAAGCATGACGTCTCGGTGCCGGTCTCTGACGTCGCAGATTTCATCGTGACGGCGAGCAGGGCCTGCGAGGCGGCTCTTCCGGGCGTGCGGGTCTGCGCCTTCGGCCATTTCGGCGACGGCAACATCCATTTCAACCTGACCCAGCCGGTCGACATGGAGAAGCCGCTCTTCCTGGCGCAGTGGGAGCGGTTCAACCGGATCGTCCACGACATCGTCCATGCGATGAACGGCTCAATTTCCGCCGAGCACGGGGTCGGCCTCATCAAGCGCGACGAGCTGGCGCGCTACAAGGACCCGGTCGCCCTGGACCTGATGAAGACGCTCAAGCGAGCTCTCGACCCTCAGAATATCCTCAACCCCGGAAAGGTCGTGGCCCTGGAGGGAGACCTGCCTCCCGCCTTGCCGGGGCCTCGCCAGGCCTGACGCCGGGGCCCCGCCGGCCGCTTCGATTTGCCGGGCGTTGATGATACAAGGCTGAACGCGCATGCTCGCCTTGTCATCGCGAGACCGCAGCAAACTGGATTGTCATGAACGCTCCTGCCGTCAGCAAACAAGTCATCCGAGACGCCGAAGCGACAAAAAGGCGGATCCTCGAAGCGGCCACCTCTGAGTTCGCCGGCCACGGCTATGGCGGCGCGCGCGTGGATCAGATCGCGGAGGCTGCCCGCACCAACAAGCGCATGCTCTACTACTATTACGGGAGCAAGGAGGCCCTGTTCCTGGCGACCCTGGAGGCGGCCTACGACCATATCCGCGCTGCGGAGCAGGAGCTGCACCTGGAGGAGCTCTCCCCTTTGCAGGCGCTCGAAGAGCTGGTGCGCTTCACCTGGAACTACTTCGTTCAGTATCCGGAGTTCATGATGCTGCTCAATGCGGAGAACCAGCATCGCGCCAAGCACCTGAAGAAGTCCATGCGGGTGCACACCATGAACTCCCCAGTGATCGAAACGATCGGCGTCATTCTCAAGCGTGGCGAGAAGACCAAGGCCATCCGTCCCGGCATCGACCCGGTCCAGCTCTACGTATCCATTGCCGGGCTCTGCTATTTCTATCTGTCGAACGTCTACACCCTGTCCGTCGCCTTCGGGCGCGAGCTTCTGTCCGCACCGGCCATGAAGGAGCGGATCGACCACGTGGTCGACTTCGTCCTGGCCGGGGTACGCGCCTGAATTTTCCAATGAACGCTTGACATGTCGGACAACCGGGCGTCTAATTAACCAGTTGGTTACATAGAGCGGCTGAAGCCGCCACGACGGACCCTTTGGAAACGCCCTTGAGGAAGACGCTTCATGACGTCGAAGCGCTCGCGCGCCAGTCACAACCTGCTGAGCTCCGCCCGGAACAAGCCGATTGGGCTCCTCGTCCTCCCGGTCGTGCTCCGGGACCTTGCGGCGCGCATCTTTGCAATACCGATTTATCTGTTCCTGCTGCTGAACGACGTGGCAGAAGCCTTCTGGCACGAGGGCCAAAAGCTTCTTATTGAGCCCGGCACTTCCATGCCCGCGGTCACCTGGATTGAAGATCATGTCAGGCGCTCGGCTTCGCATCCTTGAGATTCAGAGCTTCGAGCGGCCCATGCGTTTCGCGCGGCCGTTCAGGTTCGGGCTCGTGACAGTAGATGAAGCGCCGCAGGCCTTCGTGCGGGCCGTCGTCGAGGTGGAAGGAGCCGGCATGGCAACCGGTGTCACGGCCGAGATGATGATGCCGAAATGGTTCGACAAGAACCCGGCCAAGTCGCCGCAGGACACGATTGCGGACCTGAAAGCAAGCCTCGGCGAGGCCGCCCGCACCTATGGGGAAGCACAGGTTTGGGACACGGCCTTCGGCCATCATAGGCGAGGCTTCGCGGCCCAGACCACGTGGGCTGCCGACCAGGACCTGCCGGGGCTCGTCGCGTCCTTCGGACCTGCGCTCGTCGACAAGGCCATCGCAGATGCCGTCCTCAAGGCGCTGAGGCTCAGCTTCCCTGACGGGTTGCGGCGCAATGTCCTCGGCATCGATGCGGGTCAGACGCCGGATCTCGACGCAGAGCGAATCCAATCCTTCCTGGCTGAGGTTCAGCCGGTCGCCGATGTCCAGTTGCGCCATACGGTTGGGCTGCTGGATACCCTCGACGGTACGGGCGGGCTCGAGGATGAAATCCGGCTCGCGAACCTAAGGCTCTTCAAGATCAAGATCGGCGGTGATGTCGATGCGGACATTGCGCGCTTGGAGGCCGTCCATAAGCTCCTGACGCGACATGTTCCGGACTACCGCGCCACTCTGGACGCGAACGAGCAGTACGACCCGTACCGCCTGACGACTCTCCTGCGGGAGATGGGCGGCCGGTTGCGCCCCTTCCGCGAGCATCTTCTCTACATCGAGCAGCCGTTCGACCGCGCTGGGACCTTTGCGGCTCCCTTAAGCGACCTTGCCGACGAGATCCCGTTCATCATCGACGAGGCGGACGGTGATTACGAAGCCTTCCCGCGTGCGGTCGAGCTCGGCTATCGCGGCGTATCGTCGAAGGCCTGCAAGGGATTCTACAAGTCCATCCTGAATGCGGTTCGCGTTTCCGTCTTGAACGAGACGCGAGCGGGCCGGTTCTTCGTCTCGGCAGAGGATCTCACGTGCCAGGCCGGGCTCGGGATCCAGCAGGACACGGCGCTCGTCGCCACGCTCGGCCTGACCCACGCCGAGCGCAACGGCCATCATTACGTCGAGGGCTTCGGCCCCGCACCGGATGCGGAAGCTGCGCACTTTGCGGCTGCGCATCCGGATCTCTACCGGGAGCAGGGCGGCCGCATGGGTCTTGCTTTCGAACGCGGGTCGCTGCCGGCCACGTCCCTGTTGTCTGCTCCAGGATTCGCCAGCGGCGCCGAGCCCGACTGGAGCAGCCTCGTTCCGCTCGCACAACACAGTCTTGGATAGGAGAACTTGTTATGACTCAACGCAGATTGGGCATTGTCATGCATGGCGTGACAGGCCGCATGGGAATGAATCAGCATCTCATCCGCTCGGTCGCGGCCATCCGCGCTCAGGGCGGCGTAACGCTGTCCGATGGATCGAAGGTGCAGCTCGACCCGATCCTGGTCGGCCGCAATGCGGAGAAGATCCAGGAGCTTGCCAAGGCTCACGGCATCGACCGCTGGACGACCGATCTCGACGCTGCCATCGCCGATCCGAAGGACGAGATCTTCTTCGATGCGGCGACGACGCAGATGCGTCCGACCCTGCTGGAGCAGGCAATCAATGCCGGTAAGCACATCTATTGCGAGAAGCCGATCTCCACGAACCTGCCGGAGGCCCTGCGCATCGTCCGCCTCGCCCGCGAGAAGGGCGTGAAGAACGGCACGGTGCAGGACAAGCTGTTCCTGCCCGGCCTGCAGAAACTGAAGATGCTGCGCGATTCCGGTTTCTTCGGACGCATGCTCTCCGTGCGCGGCGAGTTCGGCTACTGGGTCTTCGAGGGCGACTGGGGCCAGCCGGCACAGCGCCCGTCCTGGAACTATCGTTCCGAGGATGGTGGCGGCATGATCCTCGACATGGTCTGCCACTGGCGCTACGTGCTCGACAACCTCTTCGGCGAGGTGCGGTCGGTCTCGTGCATCGGCTCCACTCACATCCCCGAGCGCGTCGACGAGAAGGGCAAGCCCTATCAGGCGACCGCCGACGACTCCGCCTATGCCACCTTCATGCTGGATGGTGGCGTGATCGCGCATATCAACATGTCGTGGTGCACCCGCGTCTATCGCGACGATCTCGTCACCTTCCATGTGGACGGTACCCATGGCTCGGCCGTCGCCGGTCTCACCGATTGCGTGATCCAGCCGCGCCAATCCACGCCGCGCCCCGTCTGGAACCCGGATCAGAAACAGACCATCGACTTCTACGACACCTGGCAGCCGGTGCCCGACAACGTGGTCTACGACAACGGCTTCAAGACCCAGTGGGAGATGTTCGTCCGCCACGTGGTCGAGGATGCGCCGTACAAGTACACTCTGGTGGAAGGCGCCAAGGGCGTTCAGCTCGTGGAATGTGCCCTGGAGAGCTGGCGCGAGCGTCGCTGGGTCGACGTGCCGCCGCTGAATGTGGGCGCCGCGAAGGAGAAGCAGAATGAACCGGCCTGAAACCGTCAGCGCCCTGTCGATCCGCCTGCCGCAGGCGGATCGCAGCCTGGAGACCTATAAGCTCTCCGCACCGAAGTCGTTCCCCGACAAGGTGAGCGGGCCGATGAACCGCATCGCGTTCTCGGCCGCCCACGTGGTGGCGGATCCGCTTGCCGACGCCGACCCGTGGCTGCAGGCCGCCATCGATTGGGACAAGACCATCGCCTATCGCGAGCGCCTGTGGGACCTCGGTCTCGGCGTCGCCGAGGCGATGGACACGGCACAGCGCGGCATGGGCCTCGACTGGCCCACCTCGCTCGAGCTGATCCGCCGCTCGGTCGGCGCCGCCAAGGCGCGAGGGGATGCTCTGGTGTTCTCCGGTGCCGGCACCGATCATCTCGCGCCCGAGGCGGCGCGCAGCATCGACGACGTGATCCGCGCCTACGAGGAGCAGTTCGCCGCGATCGAGGCGGTCGGCGGCCGCATCATCCTGATGGCATCGCGGGCACTCGCCCGTGTCGCCAAGTCCGCCGACGACTACGTCAAGGTCTACGATCGCATCCTGTCGCAGGCGAAGGAGCCCGTGATCATCCACTGGCTCGGCGATATGTTCGATCCGGCGCTTGCCGGCTATTGGGGCACGGCCGATCTCGACGCTGCCATGGATACATGCGTGGCGATCATCAACGCCAACGCATCGAAGGTCGACGGCGTCAAGATCTCGCTCCTCGACAAGGACAAGGAGATCGCTATGCGCCGCCGCCTCGACGAGCGGGTGCGCATGTATACCGGCGACGACTTTAACTATGCGGAGCTGATCGCCGGAGACGAGCAGGGCTACTCGCATGCTCTGCTCGGCATCTTCGATGCCATCGCGCCGGCGGCCTCGTCGGCTCTCGTGAGCCTCGCGGCCGGGAACCTCGACGCGTTCCACGAGGCGCTCGCGCCGACGGTTCCGCTCTCGCGGCACATCTTCCGGGCGCCGACGCGCTTCTACAAGACCGGCGTGGTGTTCATGGCCTATCTCAACGGCCATCAGGACCACTTCACCATGGTCGGAGGACAGGAGAGCGCCCGCTCGACCCTGCATCTCGCAGAACTCTTCCGCCTGGCAGATAGGGCCGGCCTGTTGCGCGATCCGGATCTCGCCGTGGAGCGAATGCGCTTCGTCATGGCCACGCATGGAGTGGAGGCGTAAGGGATGCGTGACTTTTCCGGCGACCACCGCGCCCTGTCGATCAACACGGCGACGGTGAGAAAGCAGGGCGATCTCGTCGCCATCACGGAAGCCTGCGCCAGGGCCGAGATCAAGGCGATCTCGCCCTGGCGCGACCAGGTGGCAACCGTGGGTCTCAACCGGGCCGTGGCTGCCGTGAAGGATGCCGGACTCGAACTCTCCGGCTATTGCCGCGGCGGCATGTTCCCGGCCGACGCGGCACGGTTGCAGGAGGCCATCGACGACAACCGCCGCGCCGTGGACGAAGCGGTTGCGCTTGGCGCTCCCTGCCTGGTGCTGGTGGTGGGCGGATTGCCGCAATATTCGCGACCTGGCTCGCAACCGTCGAAGGACGTCGACGCCGCCCGCGCCATGGTCGAGGACGGCATTGCGACATTGCTCGAGTATTCGCGCAATGCCGGCCTGCCGCTCGCCATCGAACCGCTGCATCCCATGTATGCGGCGGACCGCGCCTGCGTGAACACCATGCGCCAGGCTCTCGACATCTGCGACCGGATCGACCCGGAGCGCACGGGCATGCTCGGACTTGCCGTCGACGTCTACCATGTCTGGTGGGATCCGGAACTGAAGGAGCAGATCCGCCGCACGGGACGGGACAGGCTGCTGGCCTATCACGTCTGCGACTGGCTTATCCCCACCACAGATCTGCTGCTCGACCGAGGCATGATGGGCGACGGCGTCATCGACCTGCGCGGCATCCGCGAGGCCGTCGAGGCGGTCGGCTATGCCGGCTACTCGGAGGTGGAGATTTTCTCCGAGAATAATTGGTGGACAAAGCCGATGGATGAGGTGCTCGCCACCTGCATCGAGCGGCACCGCACGGTCGTCTGACAAGAGGACCCAACCAACAAACTGCAATTTCCTGACGAACAGGAGACAGCAACAATGACAGGAAACGTTACAAGACGAACCTTCATGGCAACCGCCGCTGCGTCCATGCTCGCTCACAAGGCCGCATGGGCGCAGGAGAGCACCCGCTTCCGGATCTTCTGGTGGGGCTCCAAGGAGCGCGCCGACAGAACCCTGAAGGCGGCCTCGCTGTATCAGCAGCGGAATCCGAGCATCAAGATCGACGGGGAGTCTCTGTCCTTCACCGATTACTGGCCGAGGCTGGCGACGCAGGTCGCCGGCCGTAATGCGCCCGATCTCATTCAGATGGATTATCGCTACCTCGCCGAATATGCACGCCGCGGTGTCCTTCTTCCCCTCGACGAGTTCGTCGGGAAAGACCTGCAGATCGCCGATTTCGGCCAGGCATCCCTCGACAGCTGCAAGGTCGACGGAAAGCTCTATGCGGTCAATCTCGGCAACAATTCCCATGCGCTGATCTACAACAAGGCGGCGTTCCAGAAAGCCGGCGTCGACGAGCCGGTGATCGGCACGAGCTGGGACAAGTTCATCCAGATCTGCGCCGAGGTCACGAAAGCCCATGACGGCTCCTATTACGGCACCATCGATGCGGGCGCGGACGAGGCCGCCTTCGAGAACTGGCTGCGCCAGCGTGGCAAAGCGCTCTACACGGAGGATGGCAAGCTCGGGTTCGGAGAGGCCGATATCGGCGACTGGCTCGCGCTCTGGGTAAAGATGCGCGAGGTGAGGGCCTGCCCGCCGGCGGATATTCAGGCGCTCGACAAGAGCGGCCCCGACACGAGCCTTCTCACGCAGGGACGCGCAGGCTGCGCCTTCAACCACTCGAACCAGTTCGTCGGCTTCCAGGCCATCAACAAGAATACGTTGGGTATCGCCACCTATCCGCAAGGAGCGGGCCCCAATCCGGGCCAGTACCTGAAGCCATCGATGATGTGGAGCGTCTATGCCCGCACGAAGGTGGCGCCCGAGGTGGTGAAGTTCGCCAACTTCACCGTCAAGGATCCGGAGGGCGCGCGCATCCTCGGTGTCGAGCGCGGCGTTCCGCCCTCGCCGGCGACCCGGCAGGTGGTGTCCGATCAGCTCGACGAGATGAGCAAGAAGGTGGTCGACTTCATCGCCGAGGTGTCGCAGCGCGTGGGGCCGATCCCGCCCGCTCCGCCACAGGGTGCCGGCGAGATCCAGGTTCTGCTCCGGCGGGTCAACGAGCAGGTCGGCTTTGGACGTGCGAACGCATCGGCTGCGGCGAAGCAATACATCTCCGAGGCGAACACGATCCTGTCACGGGTGCGTTGATGATGGATCGGGGCTCCCACTCGTGCGGCGGGAGCCTCACCGTTTCAGGCGGCAATCGCGGCCTGCAGGAGGTAGGGAGCGCCTGCAGCCTCCGCGATGTCCCGCACCTTCAGCTTCAGCGTCACGGGGATCGGAATGCCCTTGGCGAGCCGCTCCTCGCGGGCGGCCCATTCCGGTTCGCCGGGCACGAGGACCGGCGCGTCCTCACGAACGGGCTTGGTGGCGTGCAGGGTGTCGATGACGGTATCCACATCCGCCTGGAACGCGTCGAACGGTCGGAAGGCTGCCGGATTCAGGGCCATGAAGAAATGGCCGATATTGTCGGGATCCGATGGTTTCTGAGTCCGGTTCCTGATGGGCGAGAAGGAACCGCCGGAGAGAGTGCCCGACAGGATCTGGGCGATCAGACCAAGTCCGTAACCCTTGTGCCCGCCCATATTGCTGCCGTCGCCGCCGATCGGCGTGAGGCCGCCCTCCTGCCCCTCGAAGATCTGACGGAAGGCTTGGGTCGAATCGGTGACCGGTTGTCCTTCGCCGTTGATCACCCAGCCGGCGGGAAGCTCCTTCTCCTGGAGGGCATAGACCTTCACCTTGTTGGCGGCGACGACGCTGGTGGAGATATCGACGCAAATGCTCGGATGCCGGCCAGCCGGCACGGCGACCGCGATGGGGTTCGTGCCGAGCACGCGCTCGACTCCGTTCGTCGGCACGACCGAGATCACGCGGGTCGTCGACGACACGATGCCGATCAGCCCGCGCTCTGCCGCCATCGTGGCATAGTAGCCGGCGGCACCGAAATGGTGGGAGTTGAACACCGACACGACCCCGACATCGTGCGCCAGTGCCTTCTCGATGGCGAGTTCCATGCCCATAAGGGCCGCGGGATGTCCCAATCCGCCGCCGCCGTCGATCAAGGTCGTGCTCGCGCTCTGCCGGACGATCCTGGGCTCCGTCCGGAGCGAGAGCTGCCCGGCCTTCTGCATCTGGGCATATTGAGTCAGCATCGAAATGCCGTGCGAGTCGATGCCGCGCAGATCGGTCTCGACCATCACCTCGGCCGTGAGGCGAAGCTTCTCCTCGCACATGCCCCAGGCGCGCAGGATCGCCTCGATCTGGGCGCGAATCACATCCGCCGAGAAATTCTCGCTCGCGATCATGGCGTGTTCTCTCGCATGTTCCTTATTGGCCGCTCGCACCCGCGGCGCATGGGAGGAGGTGGCTGTCGCCACCTCCCGTCGGCATCAGGCCGCGATGGCTTGGGCCGAATCGAGCAGCTTGGAGACGCTGACCATCTGGCCCGTCTTCGAGCTCTGAAGCGCTGCAATGCCGCACAGCACCGACATGGCACCGGCCCGCGAGCCGGCCCGCTGGTTCAGAGGGTCGGGCGTGCCCGGCTTGAAGAGCATGTCCTGCAGCTTTGGGTCGCCGCCGAAATGCCCGCCCGGTTCGTGCGGGACCTGAATGGTCTCGACACCGCCGAAATTCCGCACGAGCTGGATCTCGTCGTATTCCGGGGTCTCCCAGGGCTGGCGCTCGTATTGACGCATTTGGATCCGGCCCTTGGTGCCGTCGAAGGCGATGAAGTGGCCCTCGATCGGCATGTAGGTGTTCACCGAATAGGTGACCTGCACGCCTTTCCGGTAACGGATCATGGCCGACATGGTGTCGGGGATGTTGATCTCCTCGCGGAACACGCAGGCGTCGCGGACATAACCGTCCTCGCGGGACGGGTCCTCATAGAGGGCTTCCAGCCAGGGATCCTTGCTGATGTCGACATAATAGTCGCAGTAGCTGGCATGCGGACAGGTCTTGCAGCGCTCGCCGCGGAACGGATTGACCTTGCCGTATTTACGCAGGCTGGCGAAGGCGAAGACCTCTTCCGGGTCGTCATCCAGATACCAGTTCATCAGGTCGAAATGGTGGGTGCTCTTGTGCACGAACAGGCTGCCGGAATTCTCTTCGACGGCGTGCCAGCGGCGGAAATAGTCTGCGCCGTGCTTGTTGTCGAGAAACCAGTGGAAGTCGATGGAGGTGACGTCGCCGATCACTCCCGAGTTGAGGAGTTCCTTGATCTTCCGAACGGTCGGAGCGTAGCGGTAGTTGAACGTCACATCGACGCGGCGCCCGGTGCGCTTTTCGGCATCGAGGATGCGCCTCACCTTCTCGGCCGTGGTGGTCATCGGCTTCTCGGTGATGACGTCCACGCCGGCTTCGAGCGCCCGCACGATCATCTCGTCGTGATTCGAATCCCGGGTGCAGACGATAACCTGGTCTGGCTTAACCTGTGCGATCATCTCCTGGGCGTCGGCATAGATGGGAGCGTCGATCCCGAGGAAGCCCCGCGCGCGCTCGGCACGAAGCCGGTTCGTGTCGCAGAGGGCGACGATGTCCACGTAGTCGCTATAGCCCTTCACCACGTTGATGCCCCACATGCTCGTGCCGCGATGGCCGGTGCCGATGAGGGCGATGCGTTTCCTGCTTGGGCGATCCATTCTCTTGCGTTCTCCTGCTGCTTCGCTCTTCAAGGTTGCTTGAGCGTTAAATTTGTACGACAAATCGGAGCTTCGGCCGGCGGTAAACCAGGGATTCAGGCTCTTTCTCTATCCGCTTATCTCTTAGGATGTCTCAATCGGGAGCTTAGATCGTCAAATTACATCATACAACTGGTTGACATACAACCATTCTAAATTTTAGCTTCATGTCGGATGGCGACAAAAGCAAAGGGCATCCGTAACCTATGAGGTGAAGGGAACCGATACCTCGGCGGGACGGGTGCCAACGAACAAGAAGCGTCGCCGAGAATGGCAACAAGTCCGGGCGGCCGTCGAGGCGGCGCCCAAGAGGGAGATACGCCACATGACTCACGATCTTAATCGCAGGACCTTGCTGAAGGCGGCTCTTGGATCCGCCGGCCTCAGCGCTTTGGGAAGCCTCCCGGCTTTCGCCCAGGACGCACGCATCCGCCTGTACTGGTGGGGCTCCAAGGAGCGCGCCGACCGCACCCTGAAGGCGGTGTCCCTCTACCAGGAGCGGAACCCGAGCGTGAAGATCGACGGTGAGACCCTGGCCTGGGGCGACTACTGGCCGCGGCTCGCCACGCAGGCAGCCGGACGCAACGCTCCCGACCTGATCCAGATGGACTATCGCTACGTCGCGGAATATGCCCGCCGCGGCGCGCTGATGCCGCTCGATGAATTCCTCGGCAAGTCGCTCGATATCGGTGATTTCGACAAGGCTTCCCTCGACAGCTGCAAGGTCGACGGCAAGCTTTACGGCATCAACATCGGCAACAACTCGAACGCCCTGATCTACAACAAGGCCGCGTTCCAGAAGGCCGGCGTGGCCGAACCGATCGACGTGACCTGGGACAAGTTCTTCGAACTCGCCGCCGCGGTGACGAAGGCGCATAACGGCGAATATTACGGCACCTCCGACGCCAGCGCCGAAGAAGTGGCCTTCGAGAACTGGCTGCGCCAGCGCGGCAAGGCGCTCTACACCGAGGACGGCAAGCTCGGCCTGAACGAGAAGGATGCGGCCGACTGGTTCGCCATGTGGGCCAAGGCGCGCGAAACCAAGGCCTGTCCGCCGGCCGACCTTCAGGCGCTCGACAAGAACAATATCGAGACCAACCTGCTCACGCAGGGCCGTGCGGCCTGCGCGTTCAACCACTCGAACCAGTATGTCGGCTACCAAGTTCTCAACAAGAACCCGCTCGGCATCACCATGTACCCGCAGGGCGCCGGCCCGAATCCGGGCCATTATCTGAAGCCGTCGATGATGTGGAGCATCTATGCCCGCAGCAAGGTGGCCGAGCCGGCCGTGAAGTTCGCCAACTTCACCGTGAAGGACGTAGACGGCGCGAAGCTTCTCGGCGTGGAGCGAGGCGTTCCGGCCTCTCCCAAGATCCGCGAGGCCGTCGCGGCGGAACTCGACGCTCAGGGCAAGCTCGTGGTGGATTTCATCTCGCACGTCACGCCGAAGGTCGGGCCGATCCCGCCCGCTCCGCCGAAGGGCGCCGGCGAGATCCAGACCATGCTGCGCCGCATTTCCGAGCAGGTCGGCTTCGGGCGCCTATCCACGGCCGATGGCGGCAAGCAGTACGTCAGCGAAGCCCAGGCCATCCTGAGCCGCGCCTGACGCCGAGCGTCTTCTGACTCACCAGGCCGACCCAGCCGAACCGGGTCGGCCTGTCCGTCTATCATGACATTGCTGTGAGCCATTCCGTATGACAACAACTGCTCAAATTCCTTTGACGATCAGCGAGCCGGAGAAGCGCAGCAGGCCTCGGGGCGGGTTGTCCCGCACGCTCGTCTCCTACTCCTTCCTGGCGCCATGGCTCATCGGCTTCCTCGGGCTGACGCTTGGGCCGACGCTCGCATCCCTTTATCTGTCCTTCACCAATTTCGACCTGCTGCAGGATCCGCAGTTCATCGGAACCGCCAATTACGAGCGCATCGTCACCAATGACGTGAAGTTCTGGCATTCCATGCAGGTGACGTTCGCCTATGTCGTCATGGCCGTGCCGCTGAAACTCGCCTTTGCGCTCGGCCTCGCCATGGTGCTCAACCGCGGCATCGCCGGGCTGCCCCTCTATCGGGCTCTGTTCTATTTGCCCTCGCTGCTCGGCGCGAGCGTCGCCATCGCGGTGCTCTGGCGCCAGCTCTTCGCCAAGGATGGTCTCGTCAACGTGGCGCTGGCCCTTTTCGGCATCGACGGGCCAAGCTGGATCTCCGATCCGAACTATTCCCTCTACACGCTGGTGCTGCTCAGCATCTGGCAGTTCGGCTCGCCCATGATCATCTTCCTCGCCGGCCTGCGGCAGATCCCGCCGGACGTGTACGAGGCGGCCAGCATCGACGGCGCCACCAAGGTGCAGCAATTCGTCAAGATCACCTTGCCGCTGCTCACGCCGGTCATCTTCTTCAACGGCATCGTGCAGACCATCGACGCGTTCAAGGCCTTCACTCCGGCCTTCATCATCAGCGAGGGTACGGGCGGGCCGATCGACTCGACGCTATTCTACACCCTGTACCTGTATCAGGAAGGGTTCGCCTATTTCCGCATGGGCTATGCGTCGGCTCTGGCATGGATCCTTTTGATCATCATCGCCTGCTTCACCGCCTTCTCGTTCCTCACCTCTCGTTACTGGGTGCATTACAATGACTGACGCTTCAGCAACGGTAACGACGCAGAATGTCAGCGGCGGCCGCTCGCTTCTGTATCACGTGATCCTGTGCGGCGTGTCGCTGCTCATGCTCTACCCGCTGCTCTGGATGCTCGCGAGCAGCTTCAAGCCGGACGACGAGATCTTCGGCAACGCCTCGCTCTGGCCGGAGACCTTCACCATCGACGCCTATATCCGCGGCTGGACCGGTCTGACGGTGAGCTTCGGAACCTTCTTCTGGAACTCGCTGGTGATCTCGGTGCTGAGCGTGATCGGCAATGTGTTCTCCTGCTCGCTGGCGGCCTATGCCTTCGCGCGGCTGAAGTTCCCGCTCAAGAACTTCTGGTTCGCGCTCATGCTCGGCACGCTGATGCTGCCGTATCACGTGACCCTCATCCCCCAATACGTCCTGTTCCTGAATCTCGACTGGGTGAACACCTTCCTGCCGCTCGTGGTGCCCAAGTTCCTGGCCGCGGACGCCTTCTTCATCTTCCTGCTCTACCAGTTCTTCCGCGGCATTCCGCGCGAGCTGGACGAGGCGGCGATCATCGACGGGGCCGGGCCCTGGCGCATCTTCTGGAGCGTGATGCTGCCCCTGTCGGTGCCGGCGCTCGCCACGGCCGCGATTTTCACCTTCATCTGGACCTGGGACGACTTCTTCGGCCCGCTCATCTATCTGAACGATGCGAGCCAATACACGGTCCAGCTCGGTCTGCGCACCTTCGTGGACTCGACGGGCAAGTCGGACTGGAGCGCGCTCTTCGCCATGTCCGTGGTGGCCCTGATCCCGGTCCTGCTGTTCTTCGTGGTCTTCCAGCGCCTGCTGATCGAAGGCATCGCGACCACCGGCCTGAAGGGGTGAGGATCAAGCGAATGTCAGCATCGGGAATTCGCTTCGCCGTCATCGGCATCAATCACAACCACATCTTCGGCCAGGTTGATGCCCTTCTCGGCGCTGGGGCTGAGTTCGTGTCCTTCTTCGCCGAGGAAGACGATCTCGCCGCTCCGTTCGCGGAACGCTATCCGCAGGCGGAACGCGTTCACGATGCGCGCCGGATCCTGGAGGACGACAGCATCGCCATCGTGCTGAGCGCCGCGATCCCTAAGGATCGCGCGCGGATCGGCATCGAGGTCATGCGCCACGGCAAGGACTACATGGTCGACAAGCCGGGCATGGTCACGCTCGAGGAATTGGCCGAGGTTCGCCGGGTCCAGCAGGAGACCGGGCGCATCTACTCGATCTACTACTCCGAGCATTTCAGCAGCCGGGTCACCAACAAGGCCGGCGAACTGATCCGCTCCGGTGCCATTGGCAAGGTGGTGAACACCTTGGGGCTTGGCCCGCATCGGCTGAATGCATCCATCCGTCCGTCCTGGTTCTTCGACCGTCAGGCTTATGGAGGGATCCTGACGGACATTGCGTCCCATCAATGCGAGCAGTTCCTGTTCTATACCGGCGCGACCGATGCCGAAGTCACCTACGCGATGGTGGCGAACCGCAACAACCCCCAGACGCCGGGCCTTCAGGATTTCGGCGAGATGACGTTGAAGACCGCCGATGCCACCGGCTATATCCGCGTGGACTGGTTCACGCCGGACGGCCTGCCGATCTGGGGCGACGGCCGTGTCATGGTGGTCGGCACCGACGGCTATATCGAGATGCGCAAGTACATCGACATCGCCGGACGGGAGGGCAAGGACCACCTCTTCCTCGTGGACAAGACCGGCATGCGCCATCTCGACTGCTCCGCCGAGGATCTGCCTTACGGGCGTGACCTCCTGAACGACGTCCGGGATCGCACCGAGACCGCCATGGGTCAGGAGCATTGCTTCAAGGCGATGGAATTGACCCTCAAGGCGCAGGCGCTGGCGGAAGCGGCCTCAGCCGGGCAGGGGGGCCGGTGATGCTCGATTTCCGTCTGCTCAAGGACACCCGCTGCGGCATCGGCGAGAGCCCCGTTTGGGATGATCGCCGCAAGGTCCTGTTCTTCATCGACATCAAGGCGCCGGCCATTCACGCCATCCGCCTCGACGGCACGGAGCATCGAACCTGGGCGATGCCGAGGGTGGTCGGCTCCATCGGGCTCGGAGCCAGCGGCCGGCTGGTCGTGGCGCTCGAGCGCACGATCGCCGTGTTCGATCCGGAGGACGAGCGGCTGGAGATCCTCGCGGAGGTCCCGGACGAGCCCTCCTGGCACCGCCTGAACGACGGGAAGGTCGGACCGGACGGCGCATTCTGGGTCGGGTCGATGGACGACCGTCCCCAGAAGGAACCACGCGGCTCCCTCTACCGCGTGGACGGACGCGGTCAGGTCACCCGTGTGCTGGAGCATGTGTGCCTCGTCTCGAATGGGCTCGCGTGGTCGGCCGACGGGCGCACCATGTTCCATACGGATTCCCGCGGCCCCTGGATCGACCGCTACGATTTCGAACCATCCTCAGGTGCTCTCTCGAACCGGGTGCGCATCGCCACGCTGGATGAAGCCCGAGGACGGCCGGATGGCGGCGCCTGCGATGCGGAAGGGTTCTACTGGAGCTCCGGCGTGTCCGCCGGACGCCTGAACCGCTTCTCCCGGGACGGCACGATCGTGGAGTCCCACCCCGTTCCCGTCCCGGCACCCACCATGCCGTGCTTCTGCGGCGACGACCTGAGGACGCTGGTGATCACCTCCCTGAAACCGGACAATCCCGACGTACTCGCCTCCGCTCCGCAATCCGGCAGCCTGTTCATCGCGAGATCGCCGGTGGCCGGTGCGCGAGTCGAGCGCTGGGCGGATGCCTGACAGGCATGTTTGGCGCCGACGATCATGACGGCCCCGTGGGAATACGGCACGCCTGACCCTTTGCCGAAGAGGCAAAATTCATCATATGTCTTATAATTAATCTTCATCATCAGCACCGCGGACGAACCATGACCCCAAACCGAATTCTGCTCACCGGGGCCGCAGGCCGTCTTGGAAGCCTTCTGCGGCAAGCTTTCGCCGGGCAGTTCCAGCTCCTTCGGCTGTCCGACGTTGCCCCGCTCGGGGGAGCGGGTGAGGGCGAGGAGGTCATCGCCTGCGATCTGGCGGATGCCGCGGCCGTGCATTCCCTGTGCGAAGGGATGGATGCCATCATCCACCTCGGCGGCATCCCATATGAGACCGGATGGCCCGAACTGCTCCAATCGAACATCGTCGGCACCATCAATCTGTATGAGGGCGCACGGCGTGCGGGGGTCGACCGGGTGATCTTTGCAAGCAGCAACCATGCCACCGGCATGCATCCGAACGACAGGATCCTGTCCGGCGAGAGCCCGCCGCGCCCCGATTCGCGCTACGGGCTGACGAAGGCGATCGGGGAGGATGTGGCGGCGCTCTACGCCTACAAGCATGGGATCCGCAGCCTCAGCCTGAGGATCGGCTCCTGCCTGCCCAAGCCGGACAACAAGCGGGCGTTGTCCACCTGGCTGTCCCATGGCGATTTCGTGCGGCTGGTCCAGGTGGGACTGAACGCCGATTACATCCACGAGATCGTCTACGGCGTCTCCAGGAATACCCGCTCCTGGTGGGACAATTCCGCCGCCTATCGCCTCGGCTATGAGCCGCAGGACGATGCGGAAGTGTACGCGGCGGAAGTCGGGACAATCGAGCTCGGCACGGAACTCGCCCGGAACTATCAGGGCGGCAACTTCGTGCCGGATGAGTTTTCGGGCCGGAAGGAGTGGTTGGATTGAGCCTGTCGGCCGGCTTGCTCAAGCGTCGGACAAAATAAAAACCCGGGGCGACGCGCCGGGTTTTCGGTCGCAGGAGGGCTAGGCCCGGGCGGCGTAGCGCAGGATGTCCGCGCCCTTGTTCGCAAGGCTCCAGTTCGAATAGCGCTGATGATCGGGGCCGACCTGAACGGGCTGCGGACGCTCCGTCTCGATGGACTGGTAGAAGGCGGTGAGCAGCTCCAGCGAGCGGCGGGCGTCGGCCAGGGTGATGGGAAGTTCTCCACCTGAGACGAGCGCCTCGTGATAGGGGGCAAACAGGCCCTCGAAGCGCGTCGGCACGAAGTTCCATCCTTCGAAGGCCCGGTCGATCTGGGTCTGCACGTCCGGGGAGGCGGGGATGATCTTCCACGGGTCGTCACCAGGGGCATAGGGCTTCTGGCAGCTCTCGAAGGTCACGTTCTCGAAGCAGAAGCGCAGGCGGCTGATCTCGTCCTGCGAGCCCAGGGTTGCAGCCGTGGAGGCCAAGGCCCCGTTCTGCAGTTCCAGGCTGCCGACGACGCAATCCTCCACCTCGATGTCGTTCACGCGCGTGGCGGCACGCGCGAACACGGACTTCACCGGCCCCATGATGAAGGTGAGAAGGTCGTGCAGGTGAATCGCGTGGGTGACGAGAACGCCGCCGAGTTCGGTTTCCCAGCGCCCGCGCCAGGGATTGTCGTAGTACTTCGCGGTCCGCTTCCAGAACACCTCGACGGAGGCGAGATAAGGCTTCCCGGCGATGCCCTGATCGATGATGTGCTTGGCCTTCATGATGCCGTTGCCGTAGCGATACTGGAAGATCGGCAGGACACGGCCCTTGGACTGCTTCTCCGCCTGGATGACCTTGTCCACATCCGCCACCGAGCCCACGAGCGGCTTCTCGCAGACCACGTTCTTGCCGGCCGCGAGGGATGCCAGGATCTGTTCGAGATGAACCGCTGGAGGGGTGCAGACATCCACGATGTCCACGTCGTCCATCCGCAGGATCTCGGCGAAATCCTTGGTCCGGCGCTCGATGCCGAATTCGTCGCCGATGCTCGCCAGACGCTCGTCGTTGAGGTCGCAGATGGCCACCACGCGGAACTTGTCCGGATGAGCCGCATAGGAAACGATGTGGGTGCGGCCGATTCCGCAGCCGACGACCGCAACATTCTTGATCATGAGCGCCTTTCTCCCTTCACTCCGAGCCGCAGAGGCCATTCAGAGCTTGATAATCCAAAACCGGTTCCTGTGCATGGCGGCAAGCGGGTCAGCAAACGGACGACAGCCGCTCGTTGGCTGAGCTTCAGGAACTGTAATCTTCGCGATGCAACGGCACTCCGGCTTGCATGTCAAGATTTGTCGTGCAACATGATATGTGCTTAACTTGATCAAGCCGTCGAAGCACCTACGATAGCATAGCCGTATCAAGGTTCTGGCAGGGCACCTTTAGAGTGCCGCGAACGCACAAAGTTTTGGAGGAAGCCCCGTGGCCTCAGTCGAGATCCGCAACATCCGTAAGAATTTCGGAACGGTTCCGGTTATTCATGGCGTCTCTATCGACATCCAGGACGGGGAGTTCGTGATCCTCGTCGGCCCGTCCGGATGCGGCAAATCCACCCTCCTGCGCATGATCGCCGGACTGGAGAACATTTCCGGCGGCGAGCTCAGGATCGGCCCGCGGGTGGTCAACGACGTTCCGCCCAAGGAGCGCGACATTGCCATGGTGTTTCAGAACTATGCGCTCTATCCGCATATGACGGTCGCCGACAACATGGCCTTCTCGCTCAAGCTGAAGCGGGCGCCCAAGACGGAGATCAAGGCGCGGGTCGACCGCGCCGCCGAGATCCTGGGACTCGGCAAGCTGCTCGACCGGTATCCCCGCCAGCTTTCCGGCGGCCAGCGCCAGCGCGTCGCCATGGGCCGCGCCATCGTGCGCGATCCGCAGGTCTTCCTCTTCGACGAGCCGCTCTCCAACCTC